>JAYZCM010000052.1:0-23417 GCA_036338305.1 Fidelibacterota bacterium
AAAGTGGAAAACCATTCAATAAACGTACAATACCATCATCAGACAACTTCATGCGACAATCAGTAAAACTATACGCCTTTTCATCAAGAATGACTTCCATTGTCCTATCAAAGGAATGAGATGCTCCCGGATAAACTGTCAAACCAATTTCATAGCCCGACGATTTTGCGACATCAACTAATTCTTCGCACGCTGCAGCGGGCACCCAATCATCTAATTCACCTGCCAATATGTGAATTGGCACATCATTAAATCGCAATTCATCTGGCATTATCATGCATGGCGGATAAAACGGGAGATGCGCTGCAAACTTATAATCAGGAGATATGAGTTCTTGTATTGGCGACCATGCAGAAAACAATGTAACACCACCACCTAAGCTCCACCCAGTAAGGCCAGCACGATTAACATCGATTTGAGGATCATCTGACAATGTTTTTAGGGCCATGAACGCATCATAAATCATCATTGGCATGGTTACTGAAACCTGTTCACCAACAGTTGACTCTACCTTGCGACTTTTAAAACTATGCAATGAAAAAGTAGCAAAACCCATGTTGAGATATCTATCAAGATAGCCATAATGATGCTCACCCCATCCAGCGCTACCTGCAACACCCATTATGATGGGAAATACATCTTCCCCATTAGGCTTTGTCAATACCCCAAACACTTTCTGGTCTGCCACATTTTCCATGTTTTTAAAAATATCATGGAAATTAAATGGATTTTTACTATCAAAAACAATTATCTCTTGATTGTCTTTTAACGTGGATCGTGCTACAGATAGAGCTTCTGAAATATCGATGGATTCATAATTGGGTGCAAGAGATATAAAATAAGCACAAGCTAGAAAAACCATCAAAACCATTAGTAATATTATTTTTTTCATTTGACTACGAAATTAACCAACCTTTCTGGGACAACTATTTCTTTTATTATTTGCTTACCATCCATGTGCAAGGCAACATTATCTTGAGACTTTGCCAGCACAATAAGCTCTTCTTTATCAACGTTTTTGGCAACCTCAATCGTGCCTCTCAATTTCCCGTTTACCTGAACGGCCATTGACACGGTACTATCTATGATTAAACCCTCATCATGATCAGGAAAATTTTCATCAAAAACGCTACCCTCTCCACCATTAATCTCCCAAAGCTCCTCAGCAACATGAGGCACTAAAGGTGCAATTATCTTGATGATCATTTTCTTCAAGTCATCATCAATAGTGTCATGATTTGAAAAATGGTTCATGCACTCCATTAGCCTGCTTATGGCAGTATTAAATTTCATTAAAGATAAATCATTATTTACAGATTTTATTGTTTTATGAATGATTTTAAGATCCTCCTCTGACGTACTAGGTGAGCCAGGCAATTGACAGAATTTCCATATTTTTGCAATGAAACGGCTTATGCCCGTTATCCCTTTGTCATTCCAATCACCCCCTTCATCAAAAGGCCCCATGAACATCAGGTAAGCACGAAATGTATCTGATCCATACTTTTTAATGAATTCATCCGGAGCTACCGTGTTTCCGCGCGATTTGGACATTTTAGAACCATCTTTGGTTATTGTGCCTTGATGATACAAGCGTAAAAAGGGTTCATCAAAATCAAGATAGCCAAAATCTCTCAACGCTTTTGTCACGAACCTTGCATAAAGCAAATGCATGGTAGCATGCTCTGCCCCTCCAATGTAAGTATCAACAGGAAGCCATTTTAGACCTTCGGGATCAAAGGGACCGCCTTCATAAGATGCATTTGGATATCTTAAATAATACCATGAAGAACAAACGAATGTATCCATGGTATCTGCATCTCTCTTTGCATCTTTCCCACATTTTGGACATTGGACATTGATAAATGATTCAGATGTTGCAAGCGGAGACAAATCCTCACCATATGTCTCTGATAACTCCAAGTCATCTGGCAACATTACAGGAAGCTCATCGTTAGATACGGGAACTCCACCGCAATCTTGACAATGAATAATGGGTATGGGAGCCCCCCAATACCTCTGCCTACTTATGAGCCAATCATGCAGCTTATACTGAGTTGTTTTGCTACCACATTTTAGATCAATTAATTTTTGATTTATTATTTCCTTCGCCTCACTCGTTGTTTTACCAGTACAGTCACCAGAATTAATAGCAATACCTTCACCAGTAAAACAATTATCATTTCCATGAATTTTACCATCGGAAGAAACTACCTCAACTATTGGAAGTTCATATTTCTTTGCAAATTCAAAATCCCTTTCATCACCAGAAGGTACAGCCATGATAGCGCCGGTGCCATAGCTAATGACCACATAATCAGCGATCCATATAGGAATTAGCTCTTTGGTAATTGGATTAACGGCATGCGCACCGGTAAAAACTCCTGTCTTATTTTTATCAATGGAAGTTCGCTCTATCTCACTCTTTCTATTTGCCTCTTCTACATAATTTTTTACGTTTTCCAAATTTTCCATGCTAGTAATGACATTTACCAAAGGATGCTCTGGAGCCAATACCATGTATGTTGCGCCATATATCGTGTCTGGCCTGGTTGTAAAAACTTCAATTTCACGGGCATGGTCATTGACTTGAAATTTAATTTTTGCCCCAATGCTTTTTCCTATCCAATTTCTTTGCATATGTTTGGTTTTTTCTGGCCAATCAAGGGTCTCTAACTGCTCCAATAATTCATCAGCATAATCAGTTATTTTAAAAAACCATTGAGTCAGATTTTTCTTTGTAACATCTTTCTTGCACCTTTCACAAGCACCCTCTTTAACTTGTTCATTGGCAAGCACGGTCGCACAACTTGGGCACCAGTTTACAGGCGCATTCTTTTGATAGGCCAATCCTTTTTCATACAATAATAAAAACAACCACTGCGTCCACTTGTAGTATTCAGGGGAACTTGTATTTATTTCATTGTCCCAGTCATACATGGCTCCAATGGAAAATAACTGATCCTTCATTGTCCTTATATTTGAAGCAGTACTTTTTGCAGGATGAACCCCATGCTTAATTGCATAATTCTCTGCAGGCAACCCAAATGCATCGAACCCTTGAGGCTGAAACACCTCCCTACCTCGCATTTTCATGTATCTTGCATATGAATCTGCCGGGCCATAATTATACCAATGGCCAATGTGCAGCTTATCACCAGAGGGATAACTAAACATCGTCAAATTATAAAATTTTTCACCTACATTTGACGGCAATTGAGTTTTTTTCAAAGCTTTTTTCCAACGATCCTGCCACTTCCTCTCAATATCTAAAAAATTATATTCAATCATAAGTCTATTATTTTTAAACAATTTAATCTTTTCATATAAAGTAAAATATTATATCCTTCCATTTAAGAAATATGTCTGCATCACTCCTTTTCCAGGAATTTCCATTTTATCACATTTGGTAAAATTAAATGTTTCTTTCAAATGTTTGAATGTAGATTCTGAAACATGGATTTTATTACTCTCACCAGAAGTCTCCATTCTGCTCGCCACATTTACCGTATCCCCCCATAAATCATAAACGAACTTCTTCTTCCCTATGACACCAGCTGACAGTGGTCCTGAATTCATCCCTATTCTAATGTTCAACTTCTTATTGATGTCATCACTTATCCCCGGCATCACAGAGACCATGTCAATGGCCATCAAGGCCACGGAAGTCGCATGATCCTTATTTGGATTAGGAATTCCTCCAGCAAGCATATAATTATCACCTATAGTCTTAATCTTCTCCAAAGAGTATTTGTTTAATATTTCATCAAATTCAGAAAATACCCGATTTAATATTAAAACTAATTCCTTTGCCGTTATCTCATTGGAAAGCGAAGTAAAATTAGGTATGTCTGCAAATAAAACTGTCGCATCTTCTATGTCATCTGCAATCAATGTCTCACCATCCTTCAAGCGATCAGCTGTACTGCTGGGCAATATGTTTAAGAGAAGATTATCTGATTTTTTTTGCTCATGCTTTATTTTCTGTTGATACTTTAGCTCTTTATCTCTGTAATATTTTTTTTCTAATGCATTATTTAACCTCGCCATCAATAAAATACGATTAACAGGCTTCATCAAAAAATCTTCTGCTCCCGCGTTAATACAATCAACAATTGCATCGACCTCATCTAAAGCGGACAACATTATGACGGGGATTGAATAAGTAATATCATTAGATTTTAATTTCTTTAAATAATCAATTCCATTAATTTCCGGCATTATGAGATCAAGCAAAATGACATCAATATCTTTATTATCCTGTATTGCATTTTCAGCCTCTCTAACAGAAGACACTGCAATTACTTCATGATTAGAATTTGTTAGATTTTTTGTTAATATCTCCAAATTACTAGGCTCATCATCAATAATTAATATTGTACCTGTTCTATTAAGGCTTGTTTTCCCTTTAGCTTCATTATTTATTAATCCAATTGAACTAATATCTTTAACATCATTATGCTTATCGTACTTTACAATCAATTCATCAATAGATAAATTCCTATAATCATTCAAATCATTTATAAGCTTAAGCAATGCCTTAGATGCTTGGATGATCTTAAACATTATTTGATCAATCTCATTGCAATCTTTTGATTTTTTATAAGGTTTATCCTCTATGAGGAATTCAGATAAACCTATTATAGTAGTAAGTGAAATACGCAAAGTATATTGAAAATCAGTACTAGAAAAAACATTCTCCCAATCATCATCATCTCCACCGTTTAATGAAAAAATATTTTTCACATCAATCAAAAGTGTTTTACCTGAAGAAATCATTGAATCTACATCTTTTCTAAATCCACTCAAACCATCTCCATCTAATATGTCCAATAGAAGCTCTGAATATCCAATAATGGCATTTATGGGATTAGTTAAATCATGCCTGATTTTACTAATTATATTTTGAATTATTTCTTTGCTTGACAACTTTGTCATTTTTTTTTCTATGAAAGTTTATTAATCTTAGATAGCAACCTTTCAAAGTCCACAGGCTTAGTATCGTATTCATCACAACCAGCAGCTAACGCCTTTTCTCTATCACCATCCATCGCATGAGCAGTCAAAACAATTATGGGTATCTCAGATGTAACTTTGTCAGATTTTAAAATTTTAACAGCCTCCCATCCATTAATGACAGGCAAGCTTAAATCCATTAATATTAAATCAGGAGACTCCTCTTTAGCCATGTCTATTCCCATCTGCCCATCTATTGCGCAAATGACTTTAAATTCTTTTCTTTCCAATCTTCGACTAAGCATGTCTCTATTCAATTCATTATCTTCAACTATCAATATGGTCACCCTAATCTCCTATCATATGCGTTTTAAATTACTTTCTTTTACTGCTACATCAATTCGCTTAATTAATTCTTTACGGGTGTACTTACCCTTCTGAATAACTTGATCAACATTTGCAGACAAAAAGGAATAATCATCCTCTGATAAGTCTTTTGACGTAATTACCATGACAGGTATGTCTCTATATTTATCAGATTCTTTAATTTTCCTCAAGAATTCAAAGCCATCCATAACTGGCATTAATAAATCTAACAATATTAATTCAGGCTTTTCCTTTGACATTCTCCCTAAAGCATCTTCTCCATTTTCAGCCTCTGCAACGCGCCAACCATCTTTTATCAACATTTTTCTAAGTATGACCCTCGTAGTTGAATCATCATCAACAACAAGTATATGTCTACTTTGCGCTGTATTTTTATATTTTTCCAGCATTTTTGACAAAGCTGACCATTCAATCGGTTTAGATAAAAAATCAATTATGCCAAAGTCTTCTGCCATTTTTTGATAATCGCCAATTGTAACTATTATTATTGGAATTTCAGATAGCAATGGAGTACTTTTAATTTTTTTATAAACGGTCCAACCATCAATATCTGGCATCACAATGTCTAAAATAATTATGTCAGGTAAAATTTGCCTTGCCTTTACAATACCTTTTTCTCCACTATTAGCCGTATATACTGCATAGCCCTCTTTAGATAAACGAGTATTTATTAAATCTAAAAAAATTATGTCATCATCAATAATTAAAATCTTACCATCGTTGCCATCAATATTTTTTTCATCCAAATCAACAGCAACATCTTCATTTAAATTATTTTTTGAGACATAATAATCTCGCAATATACTAGCAGTAAAGGTCGCCCCCTCTCCAAGAATACTTTTAACTTTTATACTTCCACCCAACAATTCAGTATAAACTTTTGATATTGTCAATCCCAAGCCAGTACTTTTTATCTTCTCATTTTCTTGCTTGTCAGCCTGACTAAATGGTTCAAATATTTCATCTAATTTGTCTTCAGGTATACCTACTCCATTATCTTGAATTATAAAATCAACAAACATTTCGCCATCTACCTCTTTCAAATCAATTTTTAACAATATGATACCATCTTCAGAATGCTTGCAAGCATTTGATAATAAATTAAATAATATTTGCCTTATCTTCAATTCATCAGAACGAAGAACAATATCATCATTTGGCAAATTATGATCTATGACATTATTATTTATTTTTGCATATGGGGCCAATGTTTCTATTACAGTTTTTACAAGATCAGTCAACAAAAAGGAATTGATATTAACATCCATCTTACGAACTTCAATTTTTGATAAATCTAAAATATCATTTATCAAAGCAAGCAAATGCTTTCCTGATTTATGAATTTTATTTAAATCATTGACAAATCCTGATTGCTGCATTTCTGATGCATCTTCAATTAAAATTTCACAAAATCCAATAATTGCATTTAATGGTGTTCTAAGTTCATGGCTCATGTTAGCTAAAAATTCAGATTTAGCTTGCGCTGCACTTTCAGCCTTCTCCTTTGCATAAAAAAGCTCTTTTGTCCTATCATCTATTTTTTTCTCAAGATTAGACTGATATGCAATTTGATCTTCTTCAAGATGCTTGTTTTCAATAACTATTGCAAGCAATTCAGAAACAAAACTCAGCAAATCTCTATCTTCAAATGTAATCTCATTATCTTTTTCATAACTTTGAACGACTATTGCACCAATTGTCTTTTCTCCAACAACCAAAGGACATCCCAACCAAAATTCACTAATTGTCCCTTGAGGCATTATATCCGGACCATCTTCTATTGTAGCATTTGAAAAATCCAATAAATCACTTTTTCCAAATAATATGGGAATACCCTCTAAAATACAATGACACGTTAGTGATGATTCACCAAAATGCTCAGTAGTACCTTGAAAATCATCATATTCATCCACATAATACGGAAATGAAATTGAATGCTCCTGTTCATCATACAGGGCTATGAAAAAATTTTTAGCATACATTAGATTACTAATGTTCTCATGTATGGCTTTATATAAATCATTTAAATTGGTAGCTCCATGTGCAACTTTTACTATTTCATAAAGTGAAGAATTCCTTAGCTCAGATCGCTTAAGTTGATTTCTTAAATATTTTAAGAACACGCTAGGAAACTTTGTAGATATGTAATGAATATATTTTTTAAATATATCTTTCATGGTTTTTTATCTTACAAAATAAATGATTAATAAATTAAATATAATTTAATACAATTTAAACTCATTCTTGCTTTCTAAATAAAATATAATCATTAACATTTTCAAATTATTATTTATTTATTGTAATTTACACACATCAAAAAACACACCGCATATTATTATTCTAACAACTATAAAATCACATAAGAGGACTGTATGGGCATTTCTTTAGGCACTTTATTTGGCATACTTGCAGGAGTAGGACTATTATTATATAATATTGTTGCAAAAGCTCCAGATGTTGCTATTTTTATTGATGTAGGTAGCCTGCTAATGGTAGTAGGTGGAACTATGGCCGCAACATTCATTGCTTATAAAGAAGTATACGTAATCCAAGCATTGAAAGGAATACTCCAAATATTCAAATCTCTTAAAATTGATAAAAAATCTCTTGTCGGTGATGTTGAAAAAATAATTGAATGGGGCAAAATCATTGAAACTGGAGGAATTCGCGAACTAGAAAAACAGTTTGATGAGAAAGAATTAGAAAACCCTGTAATGAAATTCAGCATGGATATGGTTTTTGCTGGAGAAAAATCAGAATTAATTTACAAAGAAACTAAAAACTTAATTGAATCAGAAGCAGCTAGGAGAAGTGTCCCTGTAGACATACTTAACACAATGGCATCATATGCGCCAGCATTTGGAATGGCAGGAACTTTGATTGGCCTTGTAATACTGCTATCTAACCTTGCAGATAAAGATTCTATTGGAATAGGGATGGCAATAGCAATCATCACAACATTATATGGAGTTATATTTGCTAATTTAATTTTAAAACCAACTGCTGCAAAATTAGAACAATACAATGGCATACAACGCTTTCGTGACCTATTAATATTAGAAGGTGTTTCAATGCTTCCAAACAAGCCAGATCCCTACTACATACAAAACCACTTAAACAGCTACTTAAATCCTAAATTTCATTTTGATTCTGCAGATGGTTAATGACTTATGAGTGATGGTATGCAAAAAAAAGAAAATTTGGATGTTGTAGATGGATGGATGGGTACATATGGAGATATGGTGACTCTACTTATGGCCTTTTTTGTTCTTCTATATGCATTTTCAGATCCAGACCCAGGAAAATTTGAACAACTAAGTGATGGAATGAAAGGCGCCTTTTTGAATGAAGAACAGAAAGATGAATTTAAAGGGTTAGAAGAGAAACTAGAAGAAATCGTTGAAGAATCTGAAAAAAATGAAGAAGTTGAAGTAAAAATGACAATTAAAGGCATTGAAATTCAAATGGAAGGTAGCTCATTATACGAATCATGCTCAGCTGATGTTAATGATGACATGGCGCCTATAATTACATCCATATCCAAAACAGTAACTGATATCCTAAATGATTCTGAGTATACTAATTATATGGTAGAAGTCGTAGGACATACAGATAATGAACCTCCCACTAGCTGTGAATATTTTGATACAAATTTTGATTTATCTGCATATCGAGCCACGCAAGTAGTAAACTTGTTAATCGATGCAGGTATTGATAAAAGTAAATTGAGGGCAATAGGCATGGCTGATGGAGAACCTTTATTTCCAAACATTAATGAAAATGGCTCTCCCATAAGAGAAAATCAAGCTAAAAACCGTAGAGTAGAAATTTTAATCAATAAATATTAAATATAAAAAAAGGCGAAAATTTCGCCTTTTTTTATAAACAAACGATCATTTTATAATTAACTTTCTTCCTCTACTACTTCAAAATCTGCATCTTCTACCTCTTCTTTATTTGATTTTGAATTTGCATCTGCAGTTTGATCCGAGCTAGAGTTAACAGAAGAATCAGCTTCCTTTTGCTGAGCAGCTTGATACATCTTTTGAGCAACGGGCTCCCAAGCTTTATTTAAGCCTTCCATGGCAGTTTTGATTGAATCTATGTCAGATCCTCCATTAGCCTGTTTAAGTTTCTCTAATGCATCTTGTATGGGCTGTTTTTCAGCTTCAGCTAATTTATCACCAGCTTCTTTCATTTGATTCTCAGTTTGATAAATAAGCTGATCTGCAGTATTATGGACATCTACAGACTCTTTTTTAGTTTCATCGTCTTTTGCATGTTTTTCTGCATCTGTCTTCATTTTTTCTATTTCTTCATCCGTCAAACCACTTGAGGCCTCAATTCTAATTGATTGCTCTTTCCCTGTAGCCTTATCAGAAGCAGATACATTCAATATTCCATTAGCATCAATATCAAATGTAACTTCAATCTGCGGAGTTCCTCTAGGAGCAGGCGGTATACCATCTAAATGAAAACGACCAAGTGACTTACTATCTACAGCCATAGACCGTTCTCCTTGCAAGACATGCACCTCAACAGAAGGTTGATTATCGGCAGCTGTAGAAAATATTTGGCTTTTCTTTGATGGAATGGTTGTATTTGATTCTATCAATTTTGTCATAACGCCACCCAAAGTCTCAATTCCAAGAGAAAGTGGTGTTACATCTAATAATAAAATATCTTCCACATCACCAGCCATCACGCCACCTTGAATTGCTGCACCTATAGCTACAACCTCATCAGGATTGACACCTTTATTTGGCTCTTTTTTGAATATATCCTGAACAATATCTTGAACCATGGGAATTCTAGTTGAACCACCAACAAGTATAACTTCATTAATATCAGATGGTTTCAATCCGGCATCTTTTAATGCATTTTGACATGGAGCTTTTGTTCTATTAATTAACTTACCAACCAATGATTCAAATTTTGCTCTTGTCAAATTAAGATTCATATGACGTGGCCCTGAAGAGTCTGCCGTTATGAACGGCAAGTTGATATCAGTCTGTTTTGAAGAGCTTAATTCGCATTTAGCTTTTTCTGCGGCTTCACGAAGCCTTTGAAGAGCCATTGGATCCTTACCCAAATCAATACTATCAGATTTTTTAAATTCAGCAATCAAATGCTCAACTAAAGCTTGATCTATGTCATCTCCACCTAAATGCGTATCACCATTTGTTGACTTTACTTCAAAGACACCATCACCTAACTCCAAAATTGAAATATCAAATGTACCTCCACCAAAATCAAAAACAGCAATTATTTCATCTTTCTTTTTATCTAAACCATAAGCCAATGATGCAGCAGTAGGCTCATTTATTATTCTACGAACATTTAAACCAGCAATAGCTCCAGCATCTTTTGTTGCTTGCCTCTGTGAATCATTAAAATATGCAGGCACAGTTATAACTGCATCAGTTACAGATTCACCTAAATATTCTTCAGCAGTTTGCTTTAATTTTTGCAAAACCATTGCACTAATCTGCGGAGGAGCATAATCTTTATTCATTGAAGAAATATTTACTTCTCCATTTTTACCTTTTATAATTTTATAAGGTATTTCTGATATTTCAGTACCCACTTCATCAAACATTCTACCAATAAATCTTTTAGCTGAAAATATTGTATTTTCAGGATTTGTTACTGCTTGCCGTTTTGCGGGCTGGCCAATCAAAGTTTCATCATCTTTCGTAAATGCAACAACTGATGGAGTAGTCCTTCCACCCTCACTATTAGTAATAACAGTTGGAGTACCACCTTCCATAACTGCCACACAAGAATTAGTTGTACCTAAATCTATACCTATAATTTTTGACATTCTTAACTCCTTAAAATTTTTATAAAGATTGTATAGGAATTACTACAATAATAATGCCATCAACACAAATAAGACTTATTGTCAGACAAATATTGTATGGTAATAATTCTATATGGTTTTTACAGATTTATTTTTTTTAGTTTTAGCTTTTGAGGTTGTTTTTTTTGATTTTTTATTAAGCTTTTGTTCAAAATATAATTTTTTATTACGAGATTTAATTGTAATAATACCATCTTCCTTAAACTCACCACTTATAAAAAAAGCTGATATTTTATTTTCAATTTCATTTTGAATCATTCTCCTTAATGGTCTGGCACCCCACTCCCTATGAAGGCCATCCCTTATTAAATCTTCTTTAGCTGTTTTAGAAATTTTCAAAACATTTAATTTTTTTTCTAAATTTGCCCTTAAATCATTAAGCTGGAGATCTATTATTTCATATAACGCATCTTTTGAAAGAGAATTAAACACAATAATCTCATCTATTCTATTCAAAAATTCTGGAATAAAATATTTCTTAACTACAGCCATAATGTCAGAATAATTATCTTCCCTTGAATCTGATTGATTATTTTTAAAGCCAAATGATGTTGAACTTACTGCGCTTGTACCTATATTTGAAGTCATGATTATTATAGTATTCCTAAAGTCTACAATTCTACCTAAACTATCTGTAATTCTTCCTTCATCAAGAATTTGTAATAAAATATTATAAACATCCCTATGAGCTTTCTCAATTTCATCAAACAAAACTACAGAATAGGGATTTCTTCTAACCCTTTCAGTAAGCTGTCCACCTTCCTCATACCCTACATATCCAGGAGGAGCACCTATTAATCTAGAAACATTATATCGCTCAACATACTCACTCATGTCGATTTTAACTAAGGCATCCCTATTTAAAAACAAATAATCAGCAAGTACTTTTGAAAGTTCAGTCTTCCCAACGCCTGTCGGCCCTAAGAACATAAAGGAACCTATTGGCTTATTAGGATTTTTTAATCCTGCTCTTGCTCTTTGAGTTGCTTGAGTAAGCTTTTCTATTGCATCATCTTGGCCAACTATGTATTTTTTTAATTCTTCTGACATATTTATCAATTTCATTGTTTCTGATTCAGCAACTTTAGCTAGCGGTATGCCTGTTATCATTGATACAATATCAGCCACATCCTCTTCACTTACAGTTGGCCTAGATGCCACATCATCTTGATCCCATTTCTCCTGTGCATCATTTAGCTTAGAAATCAACTTTCTTTCTTTATCTCTCATGTCAGCAGCCTGTTCAAATTTTTGTTGAGCTATGACAGATTCTTTCTTTTTTCTTAGATCTGATATGTTTTTTTCTAATTTAACTATCTCTTCTGGAACATGAATATTATGAATATGAACATGGGAGCCTACCTCATCCATCACATCTATTGCTTTATCAGGTAAAAATTTATCAGTAATATATCTTTCACTTAATTCTACGCATGCATGTAATGCAGCATCAGATAAAATGACTTGATGATGGTCTTCATATTTCTCTTTTATACCATTTAATATTTGAATGGTATCTTCTATGGAAGGCGGATTAACCATTACTTTTTGAAACCTTCGTTCTAATGCACCATCCTTTTCTATATATTTCCTATACTCATTTAAGGTAGTGGCTCCTATGATTTGAATTTCTCCTCTAGCAAGTGCTGGTTTAAACATATTTGCAGCATCTAATGATCCTGTTGCACCACCAGCTCCAACCAATGTATGTAATTCATCTATGAATACAATATTATCAGTACAAGTTTCTAACTCAAGCATCAAAGTCCTCATTCGCTCCTCAAATTGCCCTCTATATTTTGTACCCGCAATTAATCCAGCAAGATCAAGAACTATAACTCTTTGCCCCCAAAGTACATGCGGCACAGTTTTTTCATGAATCCTAAGTGCAAGCCCTTCTACAATTGCGGTTTTACCTACGCCAGGCTCACCTATTAAAACAGGATTATTTTTCTTTCTTCTTGACAAAATTTGCGCAACTCTCTCGATTTCTACATTCCGCCCCACTACAGGATCTAATTTTCCTTCATTTGCCATTTTTGACAAATCTCTACTATATATATCTAAAGTTGGAGTTTTTGACTTCTTTGGGGTCTTTTTTTCTGTTTTAGCAGGAGTAGATGAAATAAACGTAACTAATAATTCATAATCTACAGTATATGCGCTTAAAACTTCAGTTGACAAACCTTCATCTTCTCTTGACAATGCTAATAATAAATGTACTTGATTTGCGACATCCTGATTATAATTTTGAGCCTCAGAAAATGTTGTTCTAAGAATACGTTCAGCCCTTCTAGTTAAAGGTAAATGACCTAGGGTCATCGTGCCACCACTTGGCTTAGCCATATCCTCAATCATTGCTTTCATTTCAACTATATCGCAACCTATGGAAGTCAATGCATTGGCAGCCTTTCCATTTGAATCTTTTATTATGCCTAAAAGTAAATGTTCAGAGCCTACATAGCTATGCCCTAACCGAACAGCTTCTTCTTTTGCATATTTTAAAACTCTTTGAACACCTTTAGAAAAATTTTCTTTCATATCACCCTTCTTTTATTATGCCTTTATCTAAAATTAAAACTCTATCAGCAATAGACTTAATTAAATTATCATGTGAGGCTATTATAAATGACGTATTCATTTTATCTCTTAATTCTAATATTAAATTTAATAATAACTGACTGTTTTCTACATCTAAATTTCCAGTAGGCTCATCAGCTAATATTATTTTAGGATCATTAATTAAAGCACGTGCAACAGCAGCCCGCTGCCTTTCTCCTCCTGAAACCTCATCTGGATAGTGGTCAGATCGCTTTTCTAAGCCTATTTCAAATAAAATTTTCCTAATATCATTATTGGATTTCTCCTTACCTGAAACAAGTAAAGGTATTTCAATATTTTCATAAATAGTGAATTCTGGCAATAGATGGTGAAATTGAAATATAAATCCAATTTTATCACTCCTTAATTTATCAATAGAATCATATTCTTCAACCGGCCTACCATCAAGCATAACCACACCTTCATAATCCGTTTCCAAAGTACCTAATATATTTAACAAAGTACTCTTTCCTGACCCAGAAGGCCCCATCAGACCTACAATTTCACCCTTCTGTATATCTAAAGATATATTACTAAGTACTTCTATCTTAACATTAGATTTAGAATATGCCTTTTTAACATTACGCGCTGATAGAACACTCATCACTTTTTATGCCCTAATGAATTAATTACGTTTAGCTTAGATGCTTTAATTGATGGATAAATTGCTGAAAGAATTAATAATAATAATGTAAAAAACACTACAAGCATAATATTTTCAAGTTTAATCATCAATGGAAAATCAATCATCAAGTTACTATTAAATAAATTTCTAATAAAATTTATTTTCTCATCAACTTTAATTATAATCAAAGTAAGAATTATACCAACCGAAGAGCTAACAAACCATGTTGCTAATGCTTGAAATAAAAAAATATTCATTATTTTATGCTCAGCTGCACCAAGAGCCCGTAAAATGCCAATTTGAGATATTTTTTGCATAACTGATAAGCTCATCATGCTTAGTAATGTAAAAGCTGAAATTCCTATAATTAATATTCCAACTAATGAGTATATAATCTTTTCTACCTTCATTGCAGAAATAAATGAGTAATGATCGCTATCCCAATTTTTAATTTCCACATTGGGTGTATTTTTCAAAATATTCTTTTTTTCACTTAAACTTAATGATTCATTCAAATAAAAAACTTTTCCAGCACTTTCTAAAAAGTCATTTAAAAACTGATAATCTGTAAAAATATATTTTTGATCATAATCTAATATTTCTAATTCATATATTCCAATGACAGTAAAACGTTTATTATAAGGAATGCCAATGAATGGATTAATTCTTGTAGAAAATAAATCTACCCTATCCCCTAAAGAAATCTGTAACTTATTTGCTAACGCACTTCCTATGTAAATATAATTTTCACTTATTTCCGAATCTAATAAATCAACTTTTTTATTGAATATTCTATTTTTAAATGTTGAGAAATCCTTAATCCCATTTATATTTACTAATCTCTGATTTTCATCATTTTGAATTATCACTTTTCCATTATAGCCTAACTTAAAGTCTATATTTTTAGATTTTAAATTTAACATTAACTCATCAAAATCATTTCCTAAAGGTAAATTAAGTATTTTAGATGGAAACGAAACTTCCTTTAATTTCGTAAAAATTGCATATTCCATTCCATTCATTATGGAAATTGTTAAAAGAACAATGACAATTCCTAGAATTGTACCAAATAATGGAAAGTAGCTACTAAACTTTAAATACTTAATAGATTTATTATTAAAAATAAATTTATAAATAAAACTCATTCTATTCATATTTTAAAATTTCTGAAATATTTAATCTCTTAATTGCAAGAGATGGCAGGTAAGAGCATGCACATGAAAGTAATAAAGCAATTAAAGGATATAAAATAAAAAATGAAAGCTTCATTTTTACAGGCAAATAGTCCATGAAATAAATATCTTCAGGAAGGGAAATAATATTAAAATTCATTTGAATGAATAAAAGCAATAAAGAAATAAATGCTCCACTAAATGAACCTATTAAGCCAATTATAACTCCTTGCCTTAATATGATAGATTGAATCATACTAAAGCGAAGTCCTAATGTGTTCAAAACTGCATAATCCGCAGATTTTTCAACAATAATCATCCATAGTGAAGCTGCAATATTAAAAAAACCAATAATCATTATAAATATAATAATGAGCTTAATTGGAAAATCATAGACATTAAGCCATTGTAGTAAATTGAAGTGTCTATCTTTCCAAGTCATCATGCTATAAGGGAATCTCCCTATCTGGTCACCAACCAGGTCCACAATTTCTTTTAATTTTAATTGGTCCTTTACATTAAAAATTATACCAGAAATGTTATTTCCCATATTAAAAAAGTTTTGAGCTTTTTTAACATTAATAAATGCAAGCATTTTATCATATTCAGGAAATTCAGTTTTAAATAAATTAGTTATGATAAATTTTTTGGCAAGTAAATGTTGATCAACAATGTTAAATAGTATTATTTCTTGGCCTATATCAACATCTAAGGATAATGCTAATTTTTCGCCTATTATTATTGAATTATCAGCATTGAATAAATCTTTATTTATAGAAAACTCATAAATATTAAAAATATCATTCAATGAAGATTCATTTACTCCATAAACTATCACTCCCTCATTTAAATTTCCTTTTTTTACAATTACATTCTGTTCCACATAAGGAGTATATGACAACATGGAAGAGAGTGAGTCTAATTTTAACGAAAGTGATAAAAATTCATCTATACCAATATAATCATTATAATAATTGTTAATACGAACATGCCCATCAATTGAAGACAACTTCCTATTAACTTCTTGACTAAAACCATTTGTTATGGATGATACAATAATTAAGGAAGCTACACCTATTGACAATCCAATGATACTTAATATAGTCGAAAAAGATATAAAACTAAATTTACTATGTGAAATTAAATGTTTTCTTGCTATTCGGGAAATAATTTGCACTATTATTCAGATCGCAGAGCAGGAAATAATATGACATCCTTAATTGAATGTTTTTGTGTTAATAACATTACTAAACGATCAACACCAATACCAACACCACCCGTTGGCGGCATGCCTGCCTCCATTGACTCTATAAAATCTTCATCTAATATTTGAGCTTCATCATCACCTGCGTCCTTTAAAGAGTTCTGCTGCATCAACTTTTGCCTTTGTTCAATTGGATCATTTTGTTCGCTAAATGAATTTGCAAATTCCATCCCACAAATAAATAATTCAAACCTTTCAACCAAAACACCGTCACCATCTCTTTTCTTTTTAGCTAAAGGGGATATTTCTGCAGGATAATCATAAACAAAAGTTGGAAAAATCAAATTAGGCTCAATTATATCTCCAAAAATTTTATCAAGTAATTGACCAAAATTAGCTTTTTCATCAACATTAATATTTTTACTTTTAGCAATGGATTTCAAAGCCTCAATATCTATAGTTTTTATATCTTCCTCTAAATATTCATAAAATAATTCATACATTGATTTTTTTTGAAATTTCTTTTTTAAATCAATAGTATTTTCTTCATATGTAAAACATAATGAATCAACTGCGCTTGCAGTGTTTCGAATAAGGTTTTCAGTAAAATCCATCATGGCATATACATCAGAATATGCCTCATAAAATTCTAAAGAAGTAAATTCTGGATTATGATTTCTATCCATACCTTCATTTCTGAAATTTTTTGCAATTTCATAAACTTTTTCAAATCCACCAATAATTAATCTTTTTAAATATAATTCATCTGCAATTCTTAAGAACAATGATCTATCTAGTGAATTATGAAAAGTTGTAAATGGCCTAGCAGAGGCGCCGCCATAAATTGGCTGCAATGCAGGTGTTTCAACTTCCAAGTATCCACTATCATCTAAAAAATTACGAATAGATTTTATTATTTTTGCCCTTTTTATAAATACATCTTTTACTTCATAATTAGCTATTAAATCAAGATGCCTATGTCTATACCTTAACTCTTTATCATCAAATGAATCAAATGATACTCCTTCTTTCTCCTTTAAATTTGGTAAAGGTCTTAAATTTTTTGACAATATACTTAAACTATCTGCCTTAATTGATAATTCTTCAGTTTTAGTTAAAAATAATTCACCAGAGCATCCAACTATATCACCTAAATCTAAATTTCTACAAATATCATCATATATCCCCTTTGGTAATAAATCATTTTTTAAATAAATTTGAATTCTACTAGATACATCTTGAATATGGATAAATGAAGCCTTCCCCATTTTTCTTTGAGATACAATTCTACCAGCTGTTTTTACTATATCTCCTATTTTATTAATCTTTTGATTATGAATGTCTATTATATCATCTACTTTATCATATTCATATGCAAAAACAGTATGACCTGCATTAGAAATTTTTTCCATTTTTTCTAGTCTATGATCAATAATTTGCTGCAAACTTTTTTTATCCATCTAATTAGCCTCCAATTTAGATAATAAATATGAACGAATAAATGAATCAATATTGCCATCCATTACTGATTGTATATTTGATGTTTCATTTTTTGTTCTATGATCCTTAACCATATTATATGGATGAAAAACATATGATCTTATTTGACTTCCCCATCCTATATCTTTCTTTTCTCCTGCTTTTTTATTTTGCTCTTCACTAATCTCTTCGATTCTTTTCTGATAGAGTCGCGCTTTAAGCATTTTTATTGCAGTATTTTTATTTTTCAATTGACTTCTTTCATTTTGACATTGAACAACAAGCCCAGAATCTATATGCTTTATACGAACTGCTGAGTCTGTTTTATTTACATGTTGCCCTCCAGCACCACTAGCTCTATATGTATCAATTCTTATATCTTTTTCGTTAATTTCAATTTCAACATCATCATCTACCTGTGGCGATATAAAAACTGAAGCAAAAGAAGTATGTCGCTTAGAATTACTATCAAATGGAGATATCCTTACTAACCTATGCACACCTCTCTCTGATTGTAAATTCCCATACGCAAAATCACCATTAATCTCTAAACTTACATCTTTTATGCCAGCTTCATCTCCATCTTGATAATCCAATAATTTTACTTTATATTCATTTCTTTCACACCATCTTACATATAGCCTATAAAGCATTGAAGCCCAATCTTGAGATTCAGTGCCTCCAGCACCTGGATGAATATTTAAAATTGCACTTCTATGATCATCAGGACCATCTAAAAGTTTCCTCATTTCCACCTTTGATAAAAAAGTAGTAAAAGAATCTAGTGCTAATTGAGCATCTTTATGAACATCCTCACCATCAGCAAGTAACTCAGCATATAAATCTACTTCATCACAATATGAATCTAAGTCTGTCCACATTTTAATTTCAGACTCGAAAATACTTATCTTTTTAAGAATGTTTTTTGCATTAGAATTATCATTCCAAAAATTTGCATCCATTGTTTTATCTTGAAGAGATTTAATATTTGCCAATATTCCATCTTTGTCAAAGATAACCTCTCATTTCAGAATATTGTTTCTTTGCAATTAAAAATTTTTCTTTAAAATCTTGTATGTCAAACTTCATTCAATTCTCGGATTTCATTTTTATTTATTCTTTTAATGGTTTTAATGATTTTATATGTCTCCAGAACATCATGTACTCTCAATATATTTGCACCATTCTGAATAGCTAAAACAGTTGCAGCCAAGGTTGATGGCAATCTGAATTCTGGCTCGTCATTATCGATTGATAAAAAAGATTTTCTTGATAAACCAACCAACAATGGCAATTCAAACTGTTTAATCTTACTTAAATTTAATATAATACTATCATTATCCTCTATTCGTTTCCCAAAACCTATACCAGGATCAAGTATAATATTTTCATTTCTTAGTCCACATTTATGAGCTATCTCTAACTTTATTTCAAAAAAAGAAATTATTTCATCAATGACATTTTCATAATATGGTTTTATCTGCATATTCGAAGGATCACCTTTCATATGCATCAGAATCAAGGGGCAATCATATTCTGCTGCAATATGAAACATAGCATTATCATCTCCTCCTGATTTAATATCATTTATCATAGAAAAACCATTTTGAAGCGCAAATTTTGCCACCTCAGGCTTATAAGTATCTATGGATAAATATTGCTCATCCATATTATTAGATTCAATAAAAGTAGATAAACGTTTCAATTCAGTATTTAAATCTATTGAGGATGAAAATGGACGTGAAGATTCGCATCCTACATCGATAATATCTGAATATTTTAAAAAATTAGGATTCTTGTTTATATAATCAATAGAATTATTTTTATAAAAAGAATCTGGAGTTACATTTAATATGCCCATTATATGGACAGAATCAACAGAAATATTATGCATTACTAAACTGCAGGTTTAGTTTTTGGTAATGCAGAAGAATCGACATCAGATACTTTTCTTTTTTTTCTCCTTACACGTTTCTTTTCAATATTTGTATCTATCCTAACTATTGTTTCACCATTTATAACCTGATTCATCTCATCTCCTGATATGGATTCAAATTCTAGCAATGCTTTTGCAATCGCATGAAGTTGCTTAATATTATCATTTAGAATCTTATCAGCATCTGATTCTGCCTTTTTAATAAATCTAGAAATTTCTTCATCTATGGTTTTTGAAATTTCATCACTATAATCTCTAGCATGAGATATTTCTCTTCCTAAAAAAACCTCTTCAGATTTCTTACCAAAAGTAAGTGGACCAATCTCATTGCTCATACCCCATTCACAAACCATTTTTCTAGCAGTATCTGTAGCAACGGCAATATCATTTCCAGCTCCAGTTGAAGTATCATTAAAAATTATTTTTTCAGCACACCTTCCACCCATAAGAATATTCAACCTACCTAATAAGTATTTCTTTTGATAATTATATTTTTCTTTTTCAGGTAATTGTGCTGTAAGCCCCATTGCCATTCCTCTTGGAATAATTGTAATTTTATGAACAGGGTCAGCATTTGGGGTATGAAATGCAACCAGTGCATGCCCTGCTTCATGATATGCTGTTATCTCTTTTTCAGTGGGAGTTAAAATTAAGCTTTTTCTCTCAACGCCCATCATAACCTTATCTTTAGCTTCTTCAAATTCTTGCATTGATACCATTTTTTTACTTTTTCTTGCAGCCAATAAAGCTGCTTCATTTACTAAATTTTCAAGATCAGCTCCGACCATACCGGGAGTTCCCTTAGCAACTATTTTTAAATCCACATTTTTGCTTAATGGTATATTTTTTGAATGGATTTTCAATATTGCTGCACGACCATCCACGCTAGGCACATCTACAACTATTTGCCTATCAAATCTTCCAGGACGCAACAATGCTTTATCTAAAACATCTGGCCTATTTGTAGCAGCTAAAAGAATTACAGAATCATCAGTATCAAAACCATCCATCTCTACTAAAATCTGATTTAGGGTTTGCTCTCTTTCATCATGTCCACCTCCTAATCCGGCCCCTCTATGACGGCCAACAGCATCTATTTCATCAATAAATATTATACTTGGAGAACTTCTTTTTGCCTGTTCAAATAAGTCTCTAACTCTTGATGCCCCAACACCTACAAACATTTCAACAAATTCTGCACCACTAATAGTAAAAAAAGGTACATTTGCTTCACCTGAAACAGCTTTAGCCAATAAAGTTTTACCAGTTCCAGGAGTTCCAAGCAATAATGCCCCTCTTGGTATTTTTGCGCCAATTTTTTTGTATTTAGCTGGACGTTTTAAAAATTCTACAATTTCTTGCAATTCAACTTTTGCCTCATCACAACCAGCAACATCTTTAAAAGTAGTCTTAGGCTTATCAGGAGAAATGATTTTTGCTTTACTTTTGGCAAAATTAAAAATACCACTTTGCCCCCCTACTCCTTGCATTTTTCTCATTAAAAAGAACCAAAAAAATATAATTAACAGCCATGGCGAAAATTGAATCAAATATTCAAAAGCACTTGTTGTTTGTTCTTCAAAGCGATAAACAATACCTTTTTCATCCCATTTTTCTGTCATTTCCAGGCTTACTTCAGGCAATACAGTTATAAAATTAGAAAAATGCTTAGGTTCTCTCATCCCAGGCTGCTCAACTACAATAGGCTCTTTAAATTTCCCTCTAAAAGTTTTACCTGTAATTTTGCCTGACTCCACAACCCCATCATCAATATATATTTGAAATTGAGAATATGTCAATGTAGTAGGTTTGTAATCTGTTGAAAAAAATTGCAAAGCTGTTATTGCAATTATTATTATTAATACCCAAATAATAAAATTACTACTTATGGTTTTCCACATATTATTTTGTTCATTTTTTTTATCCAAATCAAGCTACCTTTTCTTTTATTTTTTTAATACTTGGCAATCCTCTTAATAATTGCTTGTAATCTAATCCATAACCTACATAAAAACCATTGTCAATTTTAAAACCTATCCAATCTATAATAAAATCCAACTTTTTCAAGTTTTCCCTGTATAACATAGTTACAAATCTTAATGAATTAGGTTTATATGTTTGAATGTGATTTTTTAAAAAATTTATTGATAAGCCTGAATCTATAATATCTTCTACGATAATAACATCACGACCTTCTAAATTTATGCTTACATCCTTTATTAGTTCAATAGAACCAGAACTCTTAAAATTATTACCATACGAACCTATTTTAATAAAATCTACTTCATAATCTATTGTAAGATTTCGGATCAAATCTGACATAAATAAAAATGCTCCATTTAACACACAAATCATAACTGGCTTATTATTTTTGTACTTCCTAGAAATATCTAATCCTATTTCTTGTACTTTTTCTTTTATTTCATTCTTAGAAATAACATCTTCAAACTCTATTTTCTTACCTCCATCAAAAAATTCCATCATTTAATCCATTCTAATTTTCGATAAGTTGAAGAAGTGGACAATGAAATCTCACCATGCAATAACCCTGGAACCCAAATGATTTCATTCTGAGAGTTTAGTATTACCGGCTGAGTCATTTTATCAATAATTGATAATTTATTATTAATAAACAAATCACTAAGAATAATAGTTTCTTTTGATTTATAAGAAATCATTTTATCTCCTTTGCACCAAGACCGAACAACCAAACCTGATCTATATGTCTCAGCAGGTAAGATCATAATATTTTTATTTATAGAAGATTCAAAAACATCTGCTTTTGCAATATCAAATTTTGTCAAATGCCATTGAGTTGAATCTTTTAACTGAAACTTGTTATGTGAAATTAATTTTTCAAAATCTTTCATAACAATCAATTCTTGTCTATTAATTGCAACCACAAGATTATCTAAATAAAATAATGAACTAGATTTTGCATGATTAACAAAGTTAGAAAATTCAATCCAAAAAGATTTTTTTTTATTATTTATTTTAATTTTAAATAATTTTAATATAAAATGACTAAGAAATAACTTCATTTCTTCTATAGAATATCTTTTCAATTGAATCTTATCAATTACAATTGAATAGTCATCATGATTTAAAATCAATTTATTTTCTTGACTCTTTATATTATGTATAGAAGAATTAAATCTTATCAAATTTCGTCTAGCAGTGTTCAATATATTAGA
>JAYZCM010000053.1:0-14785 GCA_036338305.1 Fidelibacterota bacterium
CTTACAAAAATTCCAAAAAAACCATCAATCTGATTTAAAATACCATCCATAATATCTCCTTTTATGACTTATGCCAATCTAAAAATTTAATTATTTTCTTAAGGATGACATATTGTTTTATTAAAAAAATAAATAAAAACATAAAAATTAATTTATGTCCTAAAATATTATAATACTAATTTTAATATATGTTTAATCATCTTGATACTCTCATGGAAAAATTTGCAGAAATAATGTGGGGACCTCCCCTCCTCTTGCTTCTTATTGGAGGGGGACTATTTTTTACAATATATTGTCGCCTTACTCCATTTAAATATATAAAACATGCCATCAACATTTTGCTTGGCAAATATGATGATTCTAAAGGGCCTGGACAAATTAGTCATTTTCAAGCGTTATCAAGCGCACTTGCAAGTACTGTTGGCATGGGCAACATAAGCGGGGTGGCTGTTGCCATTCATACAGGTGGACCTGGTGCACTTTTTTGGATGTGGGTTAGCGCAATTGTTGGAATGTCAACTAAGTTTTTCACATGTACTTTATCTGTTCTTTATAGAAGCAAAGATGAAAATGGAGAACATCAGGGTGGTCCCATGTATGTCATAAAAGAAGCACTACCAAAATCTTTTCATTTTCTTGCTTATTTATTTAGTTTGGCTGGATTCTTTGGTTGTTTTGCTTTATTCCAAGCAAATCAATTAAGTCAAATAATTCAAGATCAAATTTTTATTCCTTTAAAAATAATGGAAAATAATCCTTTTTTCATAAAGTTAATCATAGGAATATTAATTTCAGGAATAATTTCATTAGTAATTTTTGGCGGTATTCGTAAGATAGGACATGTTGCTTCACGTTTAGTGCCAATCATGGTAGGATTATACATGCTTTGTGGATTACTTATATTATTAAAAAACATAATGTATTTAGATAATGTTTTTTTACTTGTAATTAAAGATGCTTTTACGGGAAATGCTTTGGGAGGTGGCGCTTTGGGCATGGTAATAATTACAGGAATTAGAAGAGCTGCATTTTCAAATGAAGCAGGAATTGGCACAGAATCAATGGCTCATGGTACTGCAATTACAACTGAGCCCGTAAGGGAAGGTTTAGTTGCCATGCTCGGGCCAATGATTGATACTTTAATTGTATGTAGTATTACTGGATTTATAATTTTATCTACAGGTGTTTGGACTAATTCTGATTTAAATGGAATCTCAATTACCTCAGCAGCATTTAATAAGGGACTCCCATATATTGGCCAAACCATACTACTTATTATTGTTACTATTTTTAGCATTACAACCATCATAGGGTATTCATATTATGGATCAAAATGCGCTGCATTTTTATTTGGTAATAAATGGAAAAAAACATATAGAATCATTTATGCCTTTAGTCTCATACCTGCATCTATTATTTCAATAGATATCGTTATAAACTATGTAGATGGCATGTTTGCTTTAATGGCAATCCCTACTATGGTTTCTACGCTAATTTTGGCACCTAAAGTAATGTTGGCTTCAAAAGAATATTTTTCAAAATTAGAAAATAAAGCTATTTAACTGCTTTACTTAGACGAATAAATTCATATCCTTCTTTTTCTAACTTGGGGATTTCAGTTTTCAATACTTGTAATGTCATTGGCTTAACATGAGCAATGCCAACTGCAATATCCATCTCATGAGATAAATTTATTAAACTATCTAAATTATATTTTATTTTATTTATGTCCTCAACATGATCTAAAAATACCTGCCTTAACTGAGTGGGCACACCAAACTGACGCATGGTAATATATCCCTTACTTGCAGGATTAGTATAACTATCTAAAAAAAACTTATCTCTTTTTTTCAAAGACCTTGCCAAATTTTTCATTAATTGTAAATTTTCCATTGATTTTGATCCTTGATGATTATTTAATCCTATGGCCATGGGGATTTCTTCAAAAGCCATCTTAATTTTTTGCTCAACTAAATCAGCATTAAGTTTTTCATGTAGCTCTATTTCATAATTAGTGTTTTCTAATTCATAAGATTCCATTGGCATGTGAATTATAATTTCATTATTTAAACTATCAGCATAATCTGAAATTATTTTTGCATAAGGACTACTAGGTATGATTGCTACCGTAAAATTAGAATTTAATTCAATGAAGTTTCTTACCATATCATTAAAAATAAATCCATAATCATCAATAACTAAACAAATGGTACCTTTTTTTAATGGTTTTTTTTCAATTACGGATCTATCATCAGAAAAAATAAAATAACCAATTATAAACCCAAAAATAATTGAACAAGATATTTGTATATAATTAAAAGTTATTTTTTTTAACATTTAATTTGACATTAAAGATGAAATCTAATGTCAAAAAACTGTGGTAAAGATGGAGAAAGAGTGGAATTTTCATGATAATAAATTCCATAATTAATTAACCACCTTTTATGATTAAATGAAAAACCAAATGCTTTTGAATTTCGATTTTCACTCATTGAACTACCCATATGAAAATTAATTTTATTCCAATTTGTTCTAAAACCAAAACGAATATCTTCATCTAACTCTGAAAATTTTATAAAATCAGATGAAAATGATAAATTAAAGGGGATTTTAATTTGCATGCCAATCCCTAATGTGGGGTCTAGATCAGATTTTTTTTCAAAAGTTAAATTTTTTATTACCGTACCAATAGTAATAAATGAATTAATTGGAAATAACGCTCCCCCACTTAACATCAAGTTGCTTTCAGATTCAATAAATAAATTATTATAATTACTTTGCAACCTCATGCCAAACCTAAAAGGAGTATTTAAATCATGGCTAATACTATATGCAGTTGACACATAGTGAACACCAAAAGTTCCTAAGGGAATTTGAGTTGGAGTATCATCTCTTAATTCAAGATCAGTAGCATTCCATGTTTGTATGGTAATGGATTGAGCAAATTTTTCACCAAAATGATATGCAATATGACTTCCTTGAATATCTCCGATCCAATGATTAAAAGAAAATTGAATATAAGAAGTTGAATTTTCTCTTAATGCAGGATTTAAACTTGGTGAATTACCCTCAGCAATACCTGTCCCATTTGTAGATAAAACATAACCATTTTCTGGTATGATTAAACCTTTTAATCCAATACACCAAGAAAAAGAAAACATGAAAAATATTTGAATATATAATTTTATTTTATTTGTCATTTTTTAAATTTCACATATAAACTAAATAGGTGACTTAACCCTTCTCCTACACTTCCAGGATCTAATGCATAATCCATTCTAGCAAATTTTGAATTCCATAATTTCAAAGGAATTCCAACTCCAAATGATGTAGAAAAGAGCTTTTCATTTTTTTCCATTTCACTAATCATTCCCAAAACTTGTCTTAAACCAATGCGAATTTTAATGCCTGATAACATATGATATTCCATACCTAATCGTGAACGAAAATTAATATTTCCATTTGTTGGAATTTTAACCATGTCTTCTTGCAAATAAATAGTAGTGGATTTTAAACCCTTATAACTTATGCCTAACTTCATAATTTGTGGTAATACTTCCGTATAACTATCCTGATCAGAATTATTAGTTATTTTCCAATTATAATTTCCTAATAAATTTTCAATTACTCCTCCAAAAATAATATTACGATTTAATTTATATAGTAAACCAAGATCAATACCTATTCCACTACTACTTTGTTTCTCAATTATTTCTGGAGCAATATTTGAAAAAAATGCTTTAATATTTAAGCCTAATGCTATTTTACTACTAAAAGAAACACCAAAAGAAATTATTCCCAATATATCTTGTGAAGTAAAAATTTGAGTATTTTCATTCATGGAATTTTTTCCCATGATATTCCTAGTTCCAGCTCTTAATATTGCCATGCCCACACCTCCTGAAGGTGGAAGCGGCCTTACAAAACACATACTTTGAATAGATCGATCTAATGCCATGGCTTGATAAGAAAAACCTAATTCATTTGATCGTACATATTTCAATAATGCAGGGTTTGAAAAAATATAAAATCCTGGAGTCTTATCGGCAACCAGTGAACCAGAAAGTGAAAATTCTCTAGCATTTGTACCATATCGGAATGAACTACCAGCATATCCTCCTCCATAATCAGCAAATAAAAACTGAAATAAAATTATTAAATATATTTTTTTCATGTCAATTAATCACGGCTAATTTTGTCCAATAATACTTCCCCGATAATGATAGACGACAAAAGTAAACACCATTGGCTATCTTATCTCCATGTTGATTTTTACCATTCCAAATAATTTCACTTTCTTTCCCTTCAGGGCCAACAAAAAATGAATCCGTCAGATGAGTTACTTTATCCATTGAAAAATCATATATGTCAATTTTTCCATTTTGTTGATTTGGATTTAAAAAAATAAATCTAACATGTCCATTATCATTAATCTGATTAAAATCATTTATGAAAAATGGATTAGGATAAACAGAAAAAGGATCCGGAGATTCCCAAAAACGTTTAATTTTAGTTGAATCATCAATCATTGCCATGCCATCTCCAGTACCGACAAATAGTGTTTGAGAATTTTGAGAATAATAAGATGAATAAACTGACTCAGTTAATATTTTTTCACCTGAAAACATATCTTTAAATTGATCATATTTTTCCCAATATTTTCCATCGTTTGAAAGATAAAGACCCTTTTCAGTAGATGCCCAAATTTGATTCCCTTCAATATTTAAATTATAAACTTTTCCAGAAATATTTCCCAAAGGATTGGAAGTATGCCAAGTTACCCCTCCATCTTCAGTATAACTTAATGCATTTTTTTCTGGATATTCCGTAGCCCATGTTATAGCCCATAATCTATTAAATCCATTTAAGGGTTGGTAGGCAAAGCCAATCACCCAATTTCCAGAAATGTTATCTAAACCTGATTGATAATGTCTTACCCAATCAATGCAATCGTCATTTCCAATTATTCCTTTATTGATTCCTGCGGCTGTGCCTACCCAAAGGGTATCTTCAATTATATGGACACTAAAACCTTTATGATTATGATTCCCTCCATCACCTGGATCTTTAGGGTTTATTGAATATGTGGAATCAATCTCTCCACACAATAATGCTCTATCTCCATCTTGAGGCAAGGGTATTATTTCCCATTCTTTTATCTGTCCTGGAGCAGGGAGATGATTAAACCTTCGAATTCCACCAGCCCAATTAGCAGCATATATATATTTATCATCCATTGCAATATCATAACTAACATTATTAATATCTGTCGTTACAGATAAGGAATAGATGTTTTGTCCTCCCCATGGTATTATTTGAAAGCCATCCATATCTATTTCAGGAATTGAATCAATTGGCTGGGATAAATATGTCCATGAATCACCACCATTAATCGAATATGACAAACCAGTACCTTTTGATTCATAGCCCGTTTGCATCATCATGCCAACTACTCCAGAAAAAACAATTTTATCCCCATGAATGAAGAGAGCAGGATTTCCCCCCATGGGAAATTCAGAAGAAAGTGGATGACCATATTGAAAATTATCATTTAAAGATATGTCAATGAAATTCAATCCATTATTTGTACCTAAAAATAATATTTCATCATTTAAACCCCTAATATCCATGATGCCATTACTTGTAAACATTGAATCTGTAGCCATTTCTTGACGAATCAATCTATTGGTTAATTCATAATCATTAGGAAATTGTGATAAAATAATTCCACTGATAATAAGTAAATAATAAATCATTCACTACACTCCTGAATACAATAATTACTCTCATCCCCTACATTACAATCCCATAGGTTATCACCACATTTAATAAATGCTAATGGAACTTCAACTACAATGGCATCATGGAAATAATCTGAAACTATAAATTTAAATATGGATACTCCAGTTTTACCACATGATGTAATAGGTTTGATTGGAATTCCTGGCTCTGCTAAAAACTGATTGTTAATATCAAAAATAAAAGTTGAATCAGTTGTAGATTGGAAATCTAAATACCACTGTACATAACTTTGAAATCCGGACTCAGGGACATAATCGCAACTATCTGCCGCACTCATGCCTTCAACATTTATTTGATAACGAATAAAATCAATGTCATTTTTACCATTTAAATCTTTAATTTCAACTTGAATATCCAAATAACTTGAATCATCATCATTAATTTGGAATTCAGTAGTTTCAGGATCAAATTCATAACCTTGTCCTTGTTTATTTTTTTTCCAAAACTTAATACTCATTATTTCAGGTGGAAATTGTTCTTCAATGGAAAATGTTGTTACTTCACTAATATATTCACCAGATATATTTTCAATTATTGCTTCTACTTCATATTTTCCAAATGACAAACCCTCTTGAAATGAAAAAATACCTGAAAAAATACCATTAGAAGCAATAATATCACCAGATGTCCCCAAGTCATTTAATGTAAAAACCAATTCATTAGATAAATCATCCTTAATCATTTTAACATAAACTCTTTCAATTAAATCATGATTTAATGGCGTTGTAAGTTGAAAAAATATTTCATTAATGATTTGATCATATTCTACATTGAAATTAGAAATCACCATGGCATCATTGTTGTGATCTTTAATTTCCATGATACATGCAAATTGAAAAATAAAAATTAATAATAATTTAATTTTCATGAGTTTTTAAGATCAGACACAACCAATCTCCCTTTACCAAATGTTTTTCAACCATAAAACCATTCTTATCAATCAACTCTTTCATATTATTAAAATCAGATTTTAATAAGCCAGATAAAATTATCTTTCCATTAGCATTAATAAATCTAGGTATCAATTTCTCAAGAACATTTCTGTTTATGTTTGCTAAAATAATATCATGATGAAAATTATCCCATGTCAGAACATCCTGATGGTGAAAAATAATTTCATTTGATATTCTATTTAATTCCATATTTTCAATGAAATTATCTTTACATTCTAAATCATTTTCAACTGCATCAATATTTGTAGCACCCAATAAATGTGCTGCAATTGATAAAATTCCGCTTCCAGCACCTAAATCTAATACGTCCATGTTAGGTTTAATAGAATCAAGTAATTCTTTCAACATTAACCAAGTACTTTCATGGTGCCCTGTACCAAAAGCCATTCCAGGTTTAATGAATAGATTTATTTTTGCCAAATAAGTTTTATTCCATGATGGAAGCACTGCCAATTTTTGATCGATTATGATAGGTTTAAAATATTTTTGCCATGCCAAATGCCAATCTTGAGAAGATTCAACTTTCCATTCAGATCGTGAAATCAAATCTGGCATTATTTTCATTAATTTATTTTTTATCTTATTTTTATTTCCACCATTAAAATATAATTTGGAAATATTGCCATCAAGAAATGTACCCAAACAATCATCACCCATAATTGACTGAATGATATCTATGGATTCTTGATTAGTATCCATCAATAAAACATCAAAGTCATTATTAGTCTTATTTTGCATGTTCCATGTCTTTCCCATATATGTAATGAGTCATGACAATACCAACTGTCTTTAAACTTTCTGAAGAACAATTATCAGGAGTATCATTGATTGTATGCCAATAATTTATTTCTTTATTTGGATAGTCAAAATCTATTATATCAATCGCTGGAATTTGGGCATGCTTATATAAATAATAATGATCATCCATTATTGCATAACCAATTTTTTTTTCAAATTGAAAATACCCTAAATCATTTGCCAAAGTCCAAATTTCTTCTACTATGTTTGGTGCTTGCATCAAAGAAAATTGTTCCATTAAAAAATGTTGTTCAGTATCAGCTACCATATCTAAGCATATTGCAAATTCTGGTCTTGGATTTGGAATATGTTTACTAAATAATTGAGTGCCTATTCCAAAACTTTCTGAATTTCCACTAACGCCTTGATCTTCTCCATCTACTAATAATAAATCAATTCCAATATTTAATACAGGATGTTTGTTCAAAATTTCTGCCAAAGTTAAAATTATGGCGACACCACTTGCGCCGTCATTTGCACCGATAACTGGTAATTTTCGATTTGATAAGATAGGATCTTTATCTGCATATTCTCGCGAGTCCCAATGAGCCATGATAATAAAACGAAACGGTGCATTAATATTATATCTTGCAAAGAAATTTGTCAATTTCATGATTTCATTATCAAAAGGATTTTTTGCTTCTTCATGCATTACAAATAATGAATCACATAATGGAGTTAAAAAATTCTCTAAATAAATTTTCATTTTTTCATGTCCAACAGTACCAGGGTGTCTTGGCCCAAAATCACATTGTTCATATAGCAAATTAATTGCTCTTTTTTCACTGAAATAGGGAATTTCTTGAGAATAAATAATGCTTAATGATATTAAATAAAATAACAGTTTCATTCTAACCTTGAATTTTAATATTCATGTTAAATCCAAAATCTCTTTCTTCATTCCTTCCTGAAGTCTTGCTTTCCGTAATTCCATATAGAAAATAAAAATTTCCCGTTATCCAACGAGTAAAACTATAACTCACATTTGGTTTTAATGACCATGTAGTATTTTTAGATTGTTCATTAAAATCATCCAAACTTGAAACACGAGATGATGTCATGAGTTTTCTATCTATGTTATAATCAAACTCAATTGCAAAATCTAAATTATTACGCATGTAAAAATCTCTAAAAAAGAATGTATCAATTTTAAAACCACCTGTTTTTTTAAATTTCAATGAAAGATTTATGTGATTATTATGATTTCTCTCAGTAGATGCATCTATATTTTTAATTGTTTGAGTTAAATTATAATTTGCTATCAATGTAATGGGGTTATGTCCTTTTGTGGCACCATTAAAACCAATTATTGGAGAATAATGTAGCTTGTATTCTTCATTTTGTAATTCTGAATTACTATAGCTCATGGATTGTTCGCCAGTAAAACCATGGCTTAAACTAGCTGTTTTAAAATATCTATCTAATATCCATAATTTTTCTATTTTAGACCAATTGATACTCCAATTTATCATTGGAAAACCTTCATCACCTCTATTTCCTATTGGATAATAAGAATAAGATTTATTTTCAGTCATTGATGATGTGCTTGGGATTGACAATGATTCAGCATACTTATGATCTATGCTTGCAATTATGGATTTTGTAATGTTAATGCTAGTATTCGTCCTTATGTCAGAACTATAACTATGAGATGATGTCATGACTAAATTATTATCTATTAATGTTGAATCAGATAATGAATTTGAATCATCTACTGGATATTCATGTACACCAAATTTATATAGAAAAGATGGATTTAAATTCATTGAAACATTATCATAGCTATGAGATGTAGAATAAGTATATGTAGAAGAAATACTCTTAATATTTGAGGCAAACGAATGGAATTTACCAAGTACGGATCTTGCAATGGGATTTTTAATGTTAATCTTATTAGTCTTTTTACTCGATGTTGTTCGCGATCGTCCTCTCCCTCTTGATGATCTACTTTGATTCTCTGGAGTATAGATAAGTTCAATGAAATCTTTTATGTTTAATCCTACTTTTGTTTTAAAGGTTGGAGATGATTTTATGTTTGCAGTTTCTCCATTATTATTAGAATTCCAAGTATATGTTTGATTAAATGTTAAGTTTGGATTTAACCAGTCTAGAAAATCTGGAGCAAAAGTATTAGAAAACTTTTCACTAATTCCCTCAATTCTTCCAGGATCCATGTTTTTTATGATTAGCCATTTATCTTTTTTTAACTCTTCTAAATTACTATCTATTTGTCTGGTATAAGTTGTAGACAATGTTTTTGTAAACTTATGATTCAATATGAATTTTCTCTGCATGTTGAAACTATAAGTATTTGTCGAAATTAATGGACTTGATCTTTGTATGGTTTCCTTGTCGCTTTCACTTAATTGAATGCTAGTACTAAACTTTTCTGGAGTATAATAATAACGAGCTTGACCTAATATATTACCAATGAGGACCCAATCTTTCATGAACTTAAAAGGACTAAAATAATTTTCTTTACCCCAATTATAGCTATAATTTCCTGAAACCTGATAATCTTCTTTAATTTGTTCTTTAATTTGATTATCTGACTTATTGGTTCTTATTGCAGAATAATTTAACGAAATATTATCAATTGTTCTTTTAATAAGCCAATTAGTACTTCTAGTTGATTTATTAAAAGAGGAAGAAAAACTATACTTTTCATCTCTTGATTGAATTTCTTTAATATCATATTCAGCATCATTGGCATCTGTCAGAATATCACTTCCAGGATGATATTTTGGTGTACTTATTGAATTTGAATAATAAAGTGTCATGGGTGTTTTTATTCCCCAATTATGAGGAAGTAATATATTGGGGTGCAATTTTATTGTTGTTGAATAAGATTCATTGGAACTGCCTGTTCCAAGACGTTGTTGTAATTTGTGAAAGCCGGAATCTTTGTGTTTATAATCTCCAGAGATTGTCATTAAGTCAGCAAAATCCAATGAAGCGCTCATGTTAAAGGATGCTTCTTTGGACTTTTTAATGCCAGTCATTCTAAGTTCATTAACTAAAACTTTTCCATTAATTTTTTCCATTGAATTATTCATGACGCCCATGATTATATTTTGAATGTTATTTATTGAAGGCGCACCTTTTATTCTTAATTCACTACAAGTATTACATGCATCTTTAAGATCATTTTCATGGCCAATATTATTCCAAACATATAAATCATTTTCATAATCATAATTTGGATGAGCAGAATAAATATCATTACCATCAAAATCTTCAATTGCAGGCTCTGCATAAATAATGCCATTAATTTCTTCAGAATCAAACTGATTGTTACCTTCAGTCCTTAATGATGGTAATGATGGATGGTTTTCTAAAATAAGACTAGTATTTCTAAAGAGTGGCGACTCATGGCTAACTGATAATGCATAATTATCTCCATTTGGATCTTCTTTTGAACAATGAATACAATGTTCAATCCACCAATCTTCACCACATATCATGAATGTATCTTCATCAAGAATAAAATTTACTTCTCCCTCTTCAATAATTTCATCATTTTCAGAAACATTAAACATAAATGTATAAAATGAAGTACTACCATTATTTAAAGAATCTAAAATAGAACCATATGTTTTACTCAAACCGCTCCCAAATGGAAAATCATCAAGGAATCCAACACATCCATTCTCAAAATCATTAGAAGTACGATCCAATCCAATATCATTAAGAATTTCTGCTGGAGAGTTTATTACTGGAATTTTTAATTGGGTTAATTTGTCAATGTTTATGTCAAGGTGATTTCTATTATCCCAGCCCTCATAAATTGGTTGACGTATTTCATAATAATCATCATCAGAATCCTTTCCAAAACGAAATAATAAATCAACTTCCGAATCATTATAATCGCACCAACTGCAATTATCAGACTCAGGATCACCTCCGTGAACATACATTTTCATTTTTTCATATGCAAAATAACTTAATGATTGATCGCTTGACAAAACATCAAAAGTATTTTTTATTAATGCCGCATGGTTTGGGAGTAAGCCAGATTCATCAACATTATCCTTATCTTCAACGAATGATAAAACTAATGACTGCTCTTTCATGTCAATATCATTATATTCATCATGTTCTATGATTATGTCATCTAAAAAATATAATGAATTTTTATACTCTAAGCTTTCATCCGTATTAATAACTTCTACAGAGAAATATTCATTTTCATTATCCAAAGCATTTAAATCAGATTTATGAGCTATTCCTATTTTTTTCCATTCATTCTCTACTAATTCAATTTTTGCAATCTTTAGATGCTGCAAATTATCTAAATCATTTGAAACCATTCGTAATCTAAAACTTCTAACATCTTCCCAATCAGATATGCTTCCAATGGGATTGAAACTTCTAAGTGGCATCCTAAATAGCTTCCAACCCGTACTATCACCATCGGATTTTATAGTCTGGGTAACCATCATCACGGTATCTTTGGGGTTGAATGAAATTGTAAAATAATCATTTCTAATATCAAGAGTTTTATTATTATCCATGTCTTCTGTATCAGGATAACGATAACCCATTGCTTGACCATTACCTTCTGTTCCATTAATTTGAGAATACTCATCAGTTGGGCAACCTGAGACATTATAACACCAATCATCTCCATTAGGATCATTTACATCAGCATTTGGATTTACTTCATATTGATTTAAATCTAATAAGGCCTCAGAAAATGTTACGGCATTAGGATCAATGCAATATTCAGTTTCATGATTATAAATACCTGATAAATCTGACTCATAATAAGCATTGTCATATGCACTACATAAGCACCCGCCAAATCCATCTTCATAACTATCTGTACACTTATCTACACCTATGTCTTCTCCATCTGATAATATTCCATCACCCATTCCTGGACCATAAACAGGCTCATCTTCCGTATCCAAAATTTGATTATCATTCCAATCTTCACTAATATGACCGATGTCTACATGGATCATTAATTCATCATCTTGAACCCCATTGGCATTTAACCATATATCTAAATATTTACTTTGACTTTGATTATACTCACTGCTATACATGGGAGCCATTATCCCATTCCAATAAGAACCATTTTCATCATTAACTATTGTTGAAGATGAATCTAATTCTAATTCAAGAATTTTTGTAGTATTGTTATTTGCTTGTGATGAAGTAGAAAGTTCTGGCCAAATATTTTGCGTTGGCTCATCTTCATAAGGATTATACCAATACATTTTTCTTCTATTTTTTATCGTTAATAATGAATCTTTTGAAGTAGAGTCAGGCGGAGATGCCATTTTCCACTGTCTTTGCATTATACTTATTGATGATATTTTTTTAGAAGCTTCAAAATCATCTATGAATGCCTGTCCTAAAGGATTCGGATTTGGAATGATCTCTGCATAATTCCCTTCAATATTAAATTTTGAAACTTTATTAGTATTTATTAATGGCAAGAAATCAACAGCTTTAGTTAAAAAATCTATCTCACCTTGATATTTCCCTGAAACGTTCCAAGCAAAATTGCGCATTGGCTCATATCCAATATCAACTTTTTCTTCAGCAATGGATTGATTATAATAAAACATTCCGCCAGCTAAATAATTATTTTGACCAAATCCATATTTCATGTATGTACCCATGAGAAATTTTTGATCAAATGAAATAATCTGATTTTCTTCATAAGAAACACTAATTTCTGCTGATGGATCTAATGCATCAGAATTAAGAAAATTTATTTGACCAGAAAAATAATCTATGGTATAATCTATGTCTTTCTGTAAAGTTTGACTGCCTAACCGAACAGTCTCACTACCTTCCACAATCATGAATCCGCCCAAATCCATTGATGAACTTCTTGTAGAAGTTTTTATTTTTATTAAAAATTCATGTTCATCCTTAATATTATCATTATTATTATCAAAATACATTGCAGGGCCAATGTCATTATCACCAAAATCACCATTAGAATCATCTAATGCAACTAAAATATCTTGTAAATCTTCATCACTATTTCCCCAATAGGTATACTCTTGAGGAAATTCTAAATTATATAATGTATCTCCAATAGCGCTGGTCCGGGGTATGGTATCATATGCAAAAGGCATGTGATATGGTAACATTAATTCGCCATAATCAATATTTATCAAGCTTTCATATAAATCAATTTTTCCATCAGGAACATCTTGGTAGCTCTGATTTTCTTTATCTAGTCCAAAAATAGTTAAATATGATTTTCCATTTTCACCATGAGTTTCCTCTAAACCCGCACCTAAATTTTGCACGATTTCAATTTCTAATTCTTCAGTATTTATATCATATCCTCCGAGAGAATATACATTCTTAAACATGAGAGGCCATGTGTCTGAACTAGGTGTAGATTTATTTATGCCCTTTATAAGCTTTAATTTCACTATATCTTGACAATTTTCATATCCAGTTACTTCATCATGGCAATCAAGATATTCTTGCTTGAAATTAGTCCCCATGTCTGTATGATTTTCTCCAAAAGATTGATTATCCGGATCATAATTTGTAATGGTATAGGCAATTGCGATGGCATTTTGTGCACTTCCACTATTCACTCTCAAATAACCATATAATCTATTAAGTTCATAATCTGTATTTTCTTCTAATCTTTTCCAATTACCACTAACACTATTTGACTCAATATCTGTAGGATCCAAATAAGCCGTTGCATAAATTGGATTTCCATCACTAACTCCAAATTGATATACTTCATAATTTCCTATTACATAATTGGGATCTATTATGTGACTATTGTTTGCTGTTAAAGGATAATAATTATTTTTAAACTCATTATCTATGAAAAAATAACGATCTACAATAAAATCATATTCTTTAATTCTAACTGGCTCCCCAGTAGACATCCCACCAGTCATTTTTTGTTCAGATTTTTTAACTTGTTCTCTAGCAATAACGGATTGCATTTCTATTGGACCAAATTGAGATACTGCTCTAATGCCAAATAAACTTGAATTATTACCACCCATGTTAATGGCATCCATGCCAGCTAAATTTAAATTTATATTTCCGGCTTCTGCTGTTTGTAAAATTTCATTTTCTTTTCCACGATATTCAATTTTAAGATCATTTTCCCATGTAAAATCTGCTTCAGAATCTTGTTTTATATCTATGAAAAAACGATCTCCTACATTACCCATTATATTAAATCTTTGAGTTTGTTCAATTGATAAATCCCAATTTTTACTCTCTCTTTG
>JAYZCM010000054.1:0-10997 GCA_036338305.1 Fidelibacterota bacterium
ACATGGGGCCGCTAAAGCTAGAATTAAAGAGTTTGAATTTGATTTTTCTACGTTGAACATAAAAGGAAAAGGGGTTAAGGGCAACATCGTTTCCAAACATCGGATTAGAAAAATAGTTCAAAAAGAAATAGGTGAATCTACATTAGGAGGTAGGGACATATGGCTGGATGAGAATATTGGTAGGTTAAATACGGATAAGCAAGGTCGATATCTTGGTAGTTTTAATACAGAAGATTCAATTTTGGTGATCTATGAAGATGGTAGCTATGAGCTGACAGACTTTGAATTAACTAATCATTATAAGCTGAATGAAATCAAAATAATGGAAAAATTAAATTTAGAAAAAGTAATTTCAGCCATTCATTATGATGGTGGTGCTAAAAGTTTTTATGTAAAACGTTTTTTAATTGAAACATCTACTTTAGGGAAAAGATTTCATTTCATAAGTGAAGAAAGAGGTTCGAAATTAAACCTCATAACAACAAATAGCGCCCCAATTCTTTCATTTAATTACAGAACCAAACGAGGTGAAAAGAAAAGTAGACAAGAAAATTTATTAGAATTTGTAGATGTCAAAGGTTGGAAAGCCATGGGTAATAAATTAGGTAATTATCTTAGAATGAGTGGTTTTTCATGGATTTTGGAAGAAAAGCCCAATAAAGAAAACGATGGAATTCAAGATGAAGATGTGGATGAATTGACATTATTTAATTAACATCAAAATGGTGTAACTTTTCTATAATGCGTTTGATTCATGTGAAATTAGAAAAAATTAGAAATGGATTATTTGTAAAAATTCCAGATTTAATTGCAAAGTCACTTCATCTGAAAGAAGGTGAAGATATTGAAATTAGCATTCATTCTGAACCTAGTTTTGCTCAAGGGGAGCTTTGGGGAGATAAAACAGATGAAATAGAGGAAATTAATGATATTTTTTTAGATATTTCTGAAGATTTACATACTCTTAATATGTATAATCGAATTTATGTTCCTGAAAAATATAGGTTTTTTTTCCCCGCTGAAGATGTAGATTTTTATTTGTCTACTAATGTAGGTCATATAAAAACTCACATTACAGCTAATGGATATTTCACAAAAGGCATGCGTTCATGGGTAGAAGTTAATGGTCCTTTGGATGCAGATGATAAAATACAAATTTCAATCGTTGATGAGAAAAAAAAGATGTATGCAATGGCAATATCAAATGCTATTTCAAATAAAAAATGAAATAAATAACAAAAGGAAACAAATTGATTAAAGAGCCTATTATTGATCTGGATGTAGCTAAAGAACATGGTTTGTCAAAAGAGGAATTTGAAAAAATTATTGAGATTTTAAAGAGAGAGCCAAATTATGTAGAATTAGGTATATTCTCAGTCATGTGGAGTGAACACTGTTCATATAAATCTTCCATAAAAATGTTAAAGACATTACCACGTGAAGGTGGAAGGTTGTTGGTTGAAGCTGGTGAAGAAAATGCTGGCTTGGTTGATTTGGGCGATGGATTGGCTACTGCTTTTAAAATAGAATCACATAATCATCCTTCGGCCGTAGAACCATATGAAGGTGCTGCTACCGGCGTTGGTGGTATTATGCGAGATGTTTTTACAATGGGTGCAAGACCCATAGCATCAATGAATAGTTTACGTTTTGGTAGCCTAGAACGTGCACGTAATCGTTTTTTATTGGATCATGCTGTAGAAGGAATTGCAGATTATGGAAATTGTTTAGGCATACCAACTATTGGAGGAGAAGTTGTTATCGAAGATTGTTATTCAGGTAATTGTTTGGTAAATGCAATGTCATTGGGAATAGTTGACGTAAATCATGTGGCTAGTGCAATTTCCAAAGGAAAGGGTAATCCAGTCTTTTTGGTAGGAAGTAAAACAGGAAGAGATGGTATTCATGGTGCAACTTTTGCTTCTGTTGAATTAACAGAAGAAACAGAATCAAAAAGATCAAATGTTCAAGTAGGGGACCCTTTTACGGAAAAATTATTAATGGAAGCTTCGTTGGAATTGGCAAAAAAACCTTGGCTTGTTGGCATGCAAGACATGGGAGCGGCTGGTATTACTTGTTCTTGCTCTGAAATGTCTGCGAAGGGTGAATCTGGTATTAAAATTGATTTAGATAAAGTGCCTGTTCGTGAGTCTGGTATGAATGCATATGAAATAATGCTTTCAGAAAGTCAAGAACGCATGCTGGTTGTCATAGAAAAAGGCTTTGAAAAAGAATTAAATGATATATTTGACAAATGGGATCTTGATTGCACTCAAATAGGTGAAGTAACAGATACTAAAATGTTAGAAGTATATCAAGGAAAAGAAAAAGTTGCTGAAATCCCATCTGAAGAATTAGTATTAGGTGGAGGAGCTCCTCAGTATGACATGCCTGTTAAAGAGCCTGATTATTTTATTGAAATCAATAATTTTTCCATTGAGTCCATTAAAGAAGCATCAGATTACAATAAAATTTTATTAACGTTATTATCTTCTCCAAACATAACTAGTAAGCATTTTGTATATGATCAATATGACTCAACTGTTCGTACAAATACGGTACAAGGACCTGGGGGTGATGGAGCAGTAATTCGTTTAAAAAATACCAATAAAGGTTTAGCCATGAGTACGGATTGCAATGGGAGATATGTTTATCTTAATCCTAGGTTAGGTGGACAAATTGCAGTTGCAGAGTCAGCAAGAAATGTAGTTTGTTCTGGAGCAGAACCCATTGCCATTACAAATTGTTTAAATTTTGGCAATCCACAGGATCCAGAAATTTATTGGCAGTTTAAGGAAGCAGTGACAGGCATTGGTGAAGCATGTAGATCATTTAATACACCTGTAACAGGTGGAAATGTTAGTTTTTATAATGAAACAGCAGAATCTGCAGTTTATCCTACTCCTGTAATAGGCATGGTAGGCTTGCTTGAGGACATAAAGCATAATACTACCATGGAATTTAAAGATGCTGGAGATTTCATAATAACGTTGGGTGCTTTAAATGGTAGCTTGGGTGGATCAGAATATCTAAGTACCATTCATGATAAAGTTCAAGGTCCAATATCACATTTGAATTTAGAACTTGAAATGGGGGTACAAGAATTATGTTTGGAGGCTATTAGAAAAGGGATAATTAAGTCTGCGCATGATCTTTCTGATGGAGGGTTGGCTGTAAACATAAGTGAATCCTTGATATCTTCAAAACCTGGGCTTGGTGCTAAATTGGATTTAGATAGAAAATTACGTAATGATGAATTACTGTTTGGAGAATGTCAATCAGTAATCATTATCACAATAGAAGAATCTGTTTTACATGAATTAATTTTATTATCTACAAAATTAAATGTTCATACTCAGACAATTGGACGTGTTACGAATACAAATAAGCTTGTAATAAACAATTTGATAGATTTGCCAAGAAAGAAATTATCACAGGCATATAATGATAGTCTTGCTACTATCATGTCAAAATAATAATGGATAAAGAAAAATTATATTTTAATTCTTCACCAAACCCTACAATTGGTGTAGAAGCAGAACTTTATACTGTTTCAAATAGTGATTTTGATTTATGCCCTGGTGCACCATCAATACTAAATTCATTTCCAAATGACCTGCATGTTAAAGAAGAACTTTTAGAATGCATTGTAGAAATTAATACAGGAATATGTAGTAATGTTAATGAAGTAAGAAATGATTTAATAAAAAAAACTCTTCAAGTTAAAGACAAGGCTAAACAGGATGGTAATTCATTAATTTCCATGGGGACACATCCTTTTGCAAAATGGAAAAATCAAATAATAACAAATTCTCAAAGATATGTTGATTTTTTAGAAAGAATGCAATGGCCAGTAAGAAGATTAATAATTTCAGGTTTACATGTACACATAGGTGTAGAAAGTGGTGAAAAAGCCATAGCAATTACAAATGGTTTAACTAGATATATTCCTATTTTAATTGGTCTTTCTGCCAACTCACCTTATTTTGATGGTGAATGTACAGGATTAGCATCAACAAGGACGAAAATTTTTGAAGGTTTACCTACTACGGGATTACCGCCTGTTTTAAAAAATTATAGTGAATTTCAAAAATTCATGCGCACATTACAAAAAGCAAATACAATACAATCAATAAGAGAAGTTTGGTGGGACATAAGGCCTCATCCTGGCTTTGGCACGGTTGAAATTAGAGTATGTGATGCAGTCCCTACAATTTCTGAAATGGTAAATTTATCAGCATTAATTCAATGTTTAGTTGTAGGCTTGTCTAATCATTATGATGATGGAAGTCAGTTGGAATTATTAGATCCATGGATAATTCAAGATAATAAATGGAGAGCAACTCGTTATGGTTTGGATGCAAACATAATCATTGATGAAAATGGAAATCTTCAAAATATAAAGGGTATGATAATTGATACAGTAGAAAAATTGTTACCAATTGCAAATGAACTTGAATGTGCAAATGAGTTGTCTGCTTTAGTAGACTTGGTGGAACAAAATAAACCTCCATATATTCGTCAAATATTTGAATATGAAAAAAATAATGATTTTAAAGACATAATAAAACTATATATCAATGAATTAGAAAAGGATCTTAAAATTGAGCAAATTAGATGACTGGTTAGATGATAATTTTGATAAAATCATTAAAATAAGACGTTGGTTACATCAACATCCTGAAGTAGGTTTTAATGAGCATGGAACTTCCCATTATTGTCAAGATTTGATGCAAAAAATGGGATATGAAGTGATTCAGAATGATATAATGCAAACTGGTTTTTATTGTGATTATGGAAAGAGTGATGGTCCAACGTTGGCCGTGAGGTGTGATTTGGATGCATTGCCAATACAAGAAGTAAATTCTTGTGATTATAAATCCATAAATGAAGGTGTATCCCATGCTTGTGGACATGATAGTCATATGGCTAACATTTTAGGTTTGGCTTCATATATAGCAGATACCAAGCAAGAGATTAATGGAAGATTAAGGTTTCTATTTCAACCAGCTGAAGAACTTGCTCCCGGAGGAGCTGCCGTAATGATAAAGGCAGGTGCATTAGAAGGTGTTGATCATATCATAGGTGCACATATTTTACCTTCATTAAGTCCTGAAAAAATTGGAATACGTCATGGTGCAATGGCAGCAAATGTTGAACGTTTGGAAATTTGTTTACAAGGTCCAGGAGGACATACGTCTAGACCTGCTAAATCTGTTGATCTCATACGTGCTCAAAGTAATTTGGTGATAGCGTTAGAAGAGGCAATGAAACATCGCCTAGATCAACGCGAACCTGTTGTAATTGCATTTGGCAAGGTAGAAGGTGGACATACATGTAATGTTCTTCCTTCTCAGATTAGTTTAAGTGGTACTCTACGTTATTTAAATACAAATTTAAAAAATGAATTACATGGGATCATTGAAGATACAGTTCGTTCTGTTGAATTAATAACAAATGCTGAAATTTCTTGGTCAATTCCTCATGCCTCTCCAGGTCTTACAAATGATGCTGTATGTACTGATTTAATTATAGAAGCTGCAAATGTTGCTTTAGGAAATGATAATGTGGAAATTATGGAAAATTCAAGTATGGGAGGAGAAGATTTTGCTTATTTTCTTGAAGTCATACCAGGGGCATATTTTAGAATAGGTTGTTTTGATGGGAAAACAAGAGATATTCATACTAATGATTTTAATATTAATGAGAAGTGCATTAAAACAGCGATAAAAGTTTTTTCTGAAACAGTGAATCGTTATTTTATAAAATAAACTGATAGTTTATTATGGCTAATTAAATTGTCATATAAATTTAACAAAACATATAGAGTGCTTGGCCTTATGTCTGGTTCATCAATGGATGGTTTGGATTGTGGTCTATTTGATTTAAGTTTAAGTGAAAAATTAAATCTAAGTTGGTCTTGTAAGTATTTTCATACATTTCCTTTTTCTTCAAGAATACGTCAATTAATAAATAAGGCAATTTTAGGGGATGAAAAATCAATTATAAATGCTGATTTGGAATTAGGTAAATTGTTTTCCAATATAGTAGTTAGAATAATAGATGATAAAATAGATTTATTAGCTTCACATGGACAAACTATTTCGCATGTTGATGGCCATTCAACAAGACAAATTGGAAATTTGTCATTTTTAAAGAAAAAATGTAATATTCCATTAATTAATAATTTTAGACAAGCTGATATTGATGTGGGTGGAAATGGAGCTCCTTTAGTTCCTTTTTTAGATTGGATTTTATTTAAACAATCAAAATTAGATACAATTACTTTGAATTTAGGGGGCATTGCAAATTTATCATACATACCACGATCAGGTATTAGAAAACATGTTATAGGATTTGATACTGGACCGGGCATGGCGCTTATAGATGAGGCAGCCAAAATGTATTTTTCTAAGGATATGGATGAAAATGGATTGATTGCAAATAGTGGTAATGTTAATATTGAATTATTAAATTTATTAATGAAAGAAAAATTCATATTAAAACAACCTCCTAAATCTACAGGGAGAGATATGTTTGGTAAAGAATTGGTAAATAAGATTAATGATATTTTTCCAAGAATGAAAGCTGAAGATATCATGAGAACTTTTTCATTTTTTACGGCAAAATCAATTTCCATTAACATTGAAAATTTCCTTAATATTGATCCTGAAAAATGTCGATTGATTATTAGTGGTGGTGGAGTGAAACATCAAATTTTGATGTCTGACATAAGTATATGTACTAAAATTTTAGATATAAAAAAATCTGATGATTTTGGGATTGATTCAAAGATGAAAGAATCATTATTGATGGCTGTTTTGGGATTAGCCAAGATGATTAAATTTCCTGCTAACATGCCATCAGTTACTGGAGCAAAAAAAGAAGTAATATTAGGTGAAATTAATTAATATTTTTTATCATGAGGTTTAAATGATTAATCCATATATTTTTAGAGAATATGATATTAGAGGTGTTGTAAAGGATGATTTTTCTTCAGAAGTTGTTGTAAGTTTAGGAAAATCTTTTGGTACATGTGTTAAAAGATTAGGTGGGAATGACATTGCTTTAAGTGGTGATATTCGTGATACGACGCCTCGATTAATGAAAAAATTCATGGAAGGTTTATTACAAGTTGGAATAAATGTGCATGATATGGGTATTGCTACAACTCCAGCAAATTATTTTAGCATGTTTCATTTAAAGGTAGATGGGTCTGTGCAAATAACGGGTAGTCATAATCCTTCAGAATTTAATGGCTTTAAGCTTTCATTCAATAAAGCTGCATTTTATGGAAAACAAATTCAAGAAATGAAGCGTATCATTCAAGATGATGATTACGAATTTGGTCAAGGTAAAGTTGAAAAAGTTGACATAATGTCTCCATATCATCTAATGCTTAGAAGTAAGATTAAATTAGAAAAATCATTAAAAGCTGTAATAGACTGCGGAAATGCTGCAGCTTGTTTGTCTGCACCAGAGATTTTTCCATCTTTAGGTATAGAAACGCATGAATTATTTTCTACTATTGATGCATCATTTCCTAATCATCATCCTGATCCAACGGAAGATCATAACCTAATAGATTTAATTAAAGAAGTTAAATCAGGGAGTTATGATTTTGGAGTTGCATTTGATGGTGATGCAGATAGAGTTGTTGCTGTAGATGAAAAAGGTGGAATTATTCGCTCAGACATATTGATTTGTTTATTTTTACCTGAAATAATTAAGAAATCAGGTACCCCTATTGTTTTTGATGTTAAGTGTTCCCAAGCTTTAGAAGACATGATTATTCAGCATGGAGGAAAACCAATCATGTGGAAAACAGGGCACTCATTAATTAAGGATAAAATGAAAGAATTAGATGTTTTGTTTGGTGGCGAAATGAGTGGACATATTTTCTTTTCAGATGATTATTATGGTTTTGATGATGCAATTTATGTAGCTTTACGTTTAGCCCAGTTACTTTCTAGAACCAATCAAACACTATCTAGTTTAGTAGAAAAAATACCTATTTATCATTCAACCCCTGAGATAAGGTTAGAATGTAAAAATGATGAAGAAAAGTTTATGATAGCTAAGAAATCTTTTAATTATTTTAATGATAATTATGATTGCATAACCGTGGATGGCGTTCGAATTAAGTATGAAGATGGTTGGGGATTAATAAGGGCATCTAATACTCAACCTGTAATTGTATGTCGTTTTGAAGCTACAACACTAGATAGAATGGAAGATATAAAATTAGAAATTATTAATAAATTATCTGAATTTGGACAATTATCTATTGGAAATATCTAATAAAGTTAAACTGTATAGAAAAGAAATTGATGAGAAATTAGCAGGGATTTATTCTGAAGGTCCGAAGTCACTTTTAGAACCAATACAATATGTTTTAAAAGGAGGAGGCAAGCGATTACGTCCAATATTAACAATATTTTCAGCTATTTCTTGTGGCGGTTGTAAAAGTGATGTGTTCCCTGCTGCTTTGGCAATTGAGATATTACATAATTTTACATTGGTTCATGATGATATTATGGATGGTGATGTAATTAGACATAGTCAGCAGACAGTACATGATAAATGGGATGAAGGAATCGCAATTTTAACAGGAGATGCAATGCTCTCATTAGCATTAAAACTTTTATTACAATTAAAAAATCATAAAGAACAGCAAATGTCATTATTCATTGAAGGTCTTTTAGCTGTTTGTGAAGGGCAGGCTATAGATAAGGAATTTGAAACGCAATTAAATGTTTCTTTAAATGATTATATTAAAATGATTGATTTAAAAACTGGATATATGATTGGCTTATCTGCACATATGGGGGCAACTTCTACTGATATAGGGCAAGATGTATGTATGAAACTGCGTAATTATGGTCGTTTAATTGGTAGAGCATTTCAGATGCAGGATGATTATTTGGAGATTTTTTCTAATAATGAAAATATGGGTAAATCCTTAGAAAGTGATATTTTATTAGGTAAGAAAACCATGCTTATGATTATGGCTTTAGATGAAAATAAAGAATTGATTGATAGCGCTATTCATGATTCAAAGAAAGATTTTAAAAAAGGAATGAGTGAAATTAGAAAATTCATTAATAATGCAGGTATAGCAGAATATGTCAATAATGAAATTAATAATAATATTAATCTTGCCAATAAAGAAATAGAGTGTTTAAAAATAAATAAAGAATTTGTAATGTATTTTAGTGATTTAATAAAAAGAAGAGAGTCTTGATGGATTTAAGAAAAAAAATTGATTTTAACCTTGATGTTTCTAATATGAAAGATGCCATAAAAAGCTTTCCGAGCCAAATTGAACAATCATTTGATATAATGAAGGATTGGGCTTCAATTAATGAGTATGGTAAAATTAATAAAATTATGATAATAGGTATGGGGGGGTCTGCGATAGGGGGAGATTTAGCTAAAGTCATTTTGCAAGATAATTGCTTGATACCAATTTTTATAAATCGTTCATATTCAATACCTAAATGGGTAGATGAAAACACATTAATCATAGCTTCTTCTTACTCTGGAAATACAGAAGAAACCCTTAGCGCATTTAATAAATGTCATGATAGAAAGTGTCCAATAATAATTTTATCTACAGGAGGTCTTATTACTAAGTATGCATCTGAAATGCATCTTGATAAGATAACGATGCCTAAAAACTTTCAGCCTAGAGCTGCACTTGGTTTTTCATTTACTTTGATAATTTTATTATTAAAATATTTTAATTTCATTAATGAAGATATTTTAAATGAGATAAAAAAATCTATAATATCTATGAAAAAAATAAAATTAGATATTCCTGATTCTTCTAATATGGCTTTGCAGATCGCAAGTGAAATCCATGGTACATGTCCTATTATATATGGTAGTGAAGATTTAGGTTGGATTGTTGCACTTCGCTTGAAAGGACAATTAGCTGAAAATTCAAAAATTTTATCTTTTCACAACCATTTTCCGGAACAAAATCATAATGAAATTGAAGGCTGGACTATTAATGAGGATATTATGAAACGTTTTTCAGTTATTTGGATTAAAGATGAAGCTGATCACGAAAGTACAAAATTAAGAATGGATATTTCTGCTACATTAATAGATTCTCTTTCAGCAAAACAAATTACTATATGTCAATCTGGTCATGGTAGAGTGGAAAGATTGATTAACTTAATACATTTAGTTGATTGGATTAGTTATTATTTAGCACTTTTTAATGAAGTAGATCCCACTCCTGTTAATCGCATACAGGAGTTGAAAAGAAAAATAGCTCAAAATAAATAATCTTCATTGTATTTTTAGAGGAGATTATTTAAATTATTTCTATGAATTTAGTCGAAGTCAAGCGTATATCATATTACCCTCCTTCTAAAGGTTTTGCTGTATTATTGAAGGAAAAAGATGGGGGTAGGCATCTTCAAATTATGGTAGATAGTTACCAAGCTCAAGCTATAGCATTATATTTTGAATCTGTAAAAATGCCTCGTCCAATGACTCATGACATTCTTGCTCATTGCATAGAAAGTTTAGATGGTGAAATTAATAGAGTCCTTATTTCTCATATTGATAATGATACATTTTTTGCACAAATTGAAGTTTATAGCCCTCATTGTGGAGATATAATTATTGATTCTAGACCTAGTGATGCAATTGCAATGGCGCTTAGAATGTTAGTACCTATTTATGTTTCAGATGATGTGATGTCTTCAGTTAGTTCAGATAAAATTATATCTGATAGTGATTCATCAGTTAATTCAATGTCATCAAAAGAAATATCGCGTGAAATATCGGAAGAATTAGTTTTAGATAATTTGAATGAAGCTTTGGATAAAGCCATTCTTGATGAAGAATATGAATTAGCTGCAAAATTACGTGATAGAATTAAGCAGTTAGAGAAAAAATCAATTACTTGATATTGATTTAAGTGCTCTTTGAGCACTATCTTGTTCTGCAGATTTTATTGTTGTACCAATTCCTTGCCAATA
>JAYZCM010000055.1:0-9632 GCA_036338305.1 Fidelibacterota bacterium
ACAACGGGAGTAATGAATGTGGGTGGACTAAAAAAATCTTCATAATAGCTTAAATAATAATCCATTGTAAATTGAGTTCTATTACCAAGGAACCCTTTGTATCCGAATTCTAATGTTTGAATTTTTTCAGTTTTTATGGGATCTATATCTGCTATGTTGAATGATTCTTCAGGAGAGTATAAAATACCATCTCCATTTAATTCTGGAATATAAATTAAGTATCTAGAAGTATCTAAAGGTATCATGTCTTTAGGAGCACTGTCATCTTGCAGGTTATAAAAATATGGAGCACCATCAACACGTTCTGAGTATGGAGAAACTTCACATCCAGCACCGTTAAAACCTGAAAAGTAAGTGTTTTCTAATGGACTTAAAGTATTAAATAAGCTGTCTCCGTTACTATCAGAATAATAAAAGCCTGGATTTGATATGTTTACTGTTTCAGAACCTGAGCAGGGTTCTCCAACTCGGCAATATGGAGTTCCATTTTTATTTCCTCTTAAATATACATCTAATATGCCTTGTTTTCTTATGAATAAGTCAGTATGTAGAGTGATTGAGTTTGGAGTATTAAATGCTTTTCCATATGTTATTCTAAAAGAAGATTTTTCATTAGGTTTATAAATAAAACCAAGTTTTGGTGCAAATTGAAGGTTTTCATCAAGGAGATCATGCATGTCAAATCTAGCTGCAGTAATAAGTTCAAATCTACTTGTTCCAAAAAGTTCTGTTTTTGTTTGAAAGTAAACTCCATATTCATTTGAAATGGGTTTCACAAACTCATCAGGCTCATCTATTCCTTCTCCACATTTCCAATACTTTCCATCTTTTATTCCCGGGTCATCTGGTTGTCCATCTAATATTCCAGTTATGGTTCCATCAGGACAGTCTCTTTCATCAATAATGCCATCTCCATCATTATCAATGTTATCATTAATGCTCCAATTATTGTCTCCGTCATTGTCGTAGCCATTTGGACCATCATTTAATATGGATCCATTTGTTGATGGAAGAGTTTTAAAGTAATCTATTCCCCATACAAGTTTTGTATTCATTGATGTAATGAAATTATTATTTTGAATTTGAAAAGCATAATTTTTTGAATTGTCATTTATTATTCTACCTTCATTATAGCTTCTAGTTTTTCCTGAAAAACTTTCATTCATGTAGATTTGTGCATACCAATTATCATATCTACTTCTAAGTTGATGATATTTATATTCAAAACCATCTGCTAGATATCGACTTGTCCCCGTAACTTGTTGAGTTTTTGTCCAAGAGTATCCACCTTGATATGTCATGTTTATATTTTTGCTAGGATCATAATCAAGGCGAAATTCCATCTTATGATTTTCTATTTCAAAATCAGGGTAATCATTAATTCCATCACCATTAATGTCACTTACGTGTTGAAAATTATCCACATAATCTGGAGGGGTATATTGCCCATCTTGATTTATGTCAATGAATTCTTCACCATGGTCCCATCTGCCATTCCCCATGGATGCATCCCAACTTGCATCATTTTCACATATTGATCTATCTTCATTGCAATCTGTCCAAGATTCGCCTTTAAAATCAAATATGCCATCTCCTGTATCAAATATGTTGTCTTTTTCATTTGTATCCCAGGCAATTAAGAGTCCATCTTCTCCAAAATCACCAGTATTTTCCAATCCATCTTGTCCAAAATCTTGAATTTCTTCACCTTCATCCCATATTCCATTTGGTGGTGGCCAAATATTTACATCATTTCCATCAGGAGTTTCATATGAATCTTGAGGATTTAAAAAGTTACCAAAATCAACTATGCCATCACCATTATCAATCCATCCATCTCCTGGTTGCCAAATACCATCTCCTTCCGTACCATCTGGATCAGGACAGGAATAATCATCATCGTTTGGACAGATTCCATCAAGCCCACAATCACAATCGATTGAATAGCCTCCGAAAGGACCTAAGCATTCACCCACTTGTAATATTCCATCACCAGCCAAATCCGTAAAAGGATCTCCTGGGATTCCATCTTCACCAAAGTCATATACATATATATCAAATAAATATTTTATTTGTTCTTCATCATAATAATAGTCACCTTTCAAGTCTGAATATGCTAATGATACACCTTCAACGTACCATGGATTTGGATTTCCATGAATTGTTTGAACGCTACGTCCACCTTTTATGATGATATTTTTTTGTTCCATATTATAACTCCATTCAGGAGTGTAATTGGTGTTTGAGCTATTTGTAAACATTTCCCTGCCATCATCTATTTGTCCATTACCATCATTATCATATCCATCTGTCCATGTATCATAACTAACATCTATGTTTTCATCAATGGTACCATCACCATCATCATCGATTCCATTTGCTGTAAAGTAATCTTCATCAATAAGTCCATCTCCATCATCATCATAGCCATTATACCAGTCTTCACCAGCGACTCCATCTTGATCAGGGTCATACCAATCATACCCTTCATCAGTACAGCTTACTTGATTTAAATAATTGAAATTAGAGCATCCATGATTAGGTTCTCCATCTCCAATTACTACGTTTCTTCCATCATTAGTTAGCTGAGTTATTATGGATTCATTTGATGAATTCCATGGGTTGTTATCTTTTCCATCGTGAGCTCTATGTGGATTTCCTGACCAAGGATAAAGATGAGATTTATATTCATTCTCTGATACATATGGCCATTCATATGCATGAAGGTACATGCCGGATAATTTCATGCTAATTTTATTTGTTATTTTTTTTGACCACCTACCATTAATTTTACGTAACTGACGATCGTCTTTAGATCCAGAAACACTCATGGTTAAGCCTTCAGAGTGAGCTGGAGATTTAGAAATGATATTTACCACTCCACTATGAGCATTTGCTCCATATAATGCCGTTGCAGGCCCTAATACAACTTCCATTCTATCAACATCATCCATGGATTGAGGAATTGCACTATAATTTATTACTCGTAATGCAGGAATGTTTGCGACTCTACCATCAGTCAATGTCAATACGCGAGTATTAAAACTACTATTAAATCCTCTGATTGAAATGCTATAGTTATTAATTCCACTAGAAGTGAAATCGACACCTTTTAGCCCTTTTAAATAAGCACCCATGTTAGTAGTGATTTTTCCTTTAATTTCTCTTGCGCTTATTATTTCAATGGAGGCAGGTGCATCCGTGATTTTTTCTTTTCTTTTTTCAGCCGTAACTTTTGTTTCTTGTAATTTTATGGAGGATGCTTTTAGAGAAATATCAATTACATATTCTTGATTTGCATCTATGAAGATTTCTTTTTCCATGTTTTCATATCCTATGAACATGGCATTTAGATAATATCTACCCATGGGTATGTTATTTATCATGTAGAATCCATCAGCATCTGATGCAATTCCAAAATTAGTATCCATGAGCATGATGTTGGCGCCGATTAAAGGTTCATTTGTAATTGAATCTCTAATGACCCCTTTAATTGTACTTGAACTTGCCATGGAGATTGAAAGTGTAAAAAAAATAAAGATTAAATGCTTTATTTTTTTTAATACATTAGGTATGCCCATGGTACGTTATGTTTTTTATTAAAAAGTTGAGGTAAATCGCATTACGACTTGTCTGCCCATTATTGCTCCACCAATTAATTCTTTATGGCGATCATTATTGATGTTTAATGCAGATATGTTAAAATCAAGATTTTTGGTAATATTATAAGTATAAAATAAATCGAGTATATTATAGGGCCCAATGTCACCAGCCCAAATACCATCACTCCATTTAAATTTATCAACATGTCTAAAGTTAAGAATGAAATTTCCTAAAGATGAACCCCATTTTATACTTGCATTCCATTTCCATTCGGGTGCGTTGATGGGATCATTTTCTCGTGTGAGTTCATTGTAAAATTCTGTTGTTCCATACCAAGAAATGTTTCCGTCAATGATTAATTTATCCGTAATGAAATGTGTAATGCCAAAATCAAGTCCTTGCATCCAGACTTCTCCATAATTCATTGGACTTAGAACCAAATGATACGGCGCAGCTGTAACTCCAATTCCTGGGATCAAATCACCATCAGGACTTGTAGCACCTTCAACGATCTCATGTTCATTTAATTGTGATGTTTCATGCCATTCATCAACTCCTGCGGTAGCATACGCTCCATGTAATTGATAAATTTGTGATCCTAATCCACTATTTTGATATCCAGGGTAACCATTTTTATTTTGTAATACTTCCCAAGGATGATATGTTTCTCCATTTACAATGAAGCCCCATTCGCCAGGATCTGCCCAACAAGGATCATCTGAAGATGCATTTGGAAGACAATCTCCGTCTTTGTCATCTGCATCCCAACCAAATTCGCTTGCCCATGTTGACCAATCTCCGTCATCATCAATGCCATTAAATGCAGTTGCATATGGAGGGTATGTTGCCACATCATTAATTGTCATTATTCCTTGCACATTAAGATTGTCTATGTCTGTAATGTCATTTCCATTTTGATCCAATACTCTACTTACAACCAGTGGCGTGATTATGGTTGGGGGACTGAAGAAGTCTTCATAATAACTTAAATAATAATCAAGTGAGAAGTGTGTTTTTCTACCTAAAAATCCTTTATAGCCAAATTCAATGGTTTGAATTTTTTCTGTTTTAATGGCATCTACATTTGGAATGCTCATTGATTCTTCTGCAGTATATAGCACACCATCTCCTGTTAATGATGGTACATAAATCACGCTGGTCATTGTATCTAGAGGTATGTTGTCTCCCACTAATAGATCATTGCCACTAAATTTAAAATAATAAGGGGCTCCATTTACTCTATCTTCATAACCATTAAAGTATGTTATGTTTGAAGATGGTCCCATTGTATAAAATTCATCACCATTCTCTGAATAAAATCCTGGAGCTGAAACACTAGTTGGATAATCTTCCCCAAGGCAGGGCTGTCCTACTCTGCAGTAATCTGTCCCTGTATAATTACCTCTTAAGTAAACATTGAAAAAACCTCTACTTCCAATGAATAAATCAGTAAATAATGAAATTGAATTTGGGGTATTATATGCTTTTCCATAAGTGATTCTCATTGATGATTTTGAATCTGGCTTGTAAATGAATCCTAATTTTGGTGCAAATTGAATACCTTCATCTAACAAGTCATGCTTATCAAGTCTTGCAGCAGTAATGAATTCAAATCGACTTGTACCAAATAGTTCAGTAGTTGATTGATAGTATAAACCATATTCATTGGATGTGGGATCAACAAATTCATCAGGCTCATCAATTCCTTCACCACAAATCCATAATTGTCCATCCTTGAACCCTGCCGTACCTCCATCTGGACATATGAGGTCATCTGCAGTACCATCGCCATCATCATCTACTTCATTATATCCGATTATTACATTGTCTCCATCATTGTCATATCCATTTGGGCCATCATTTAGTATGGTACCAAAAGTTTTAGGTTCTGTTCTGAAATAATCAAGTCCCCATACAAATTTTGTATTTAATCGTGCTGTTTTAAAATTATGTTGTAATTGATAGGCATAGTTTTTTGATTCATCCAAGATTCTATTACCTAAATTGTATCCTCGGGTATCTCCTGAAAAGCTTTGATTGACATAGAACTGTGTGAACCAATTTTTATATCTTCCTCTAAGTTGATGAAACACATATTCAAAACCATCAGCTATGTATCTACCAGTTCCTGTTACTTGCTGTGTTTTACTATAGGAATAGCCTGATTGGTATGTCATGTTGAAATTTGGATTTGGATCAAAATCTAATCGGAATTCCAGTTTTTTATTATCTATTTCAAAATCAGGATAATCATTCATTCCATCACCATTATTATCCAACACCATTTGATAATCATCTATCATGTCAGGAGCATTATACTGACCATCATTATTTACATCAGTATAACTTTCATTATAATTACGTATGGTGTCATTTTCTCCAGCATCACCTGTGTTTGGAACTTTATCTGCTCCAAAATCAGAGAATGGTTCTCCCATAAAGCCAAACAATCCATCACCAATGTCTAGACGTCCATCTTTTTCTCCATTGTCCCAAGCAATTAATTGACCATCTTCACCAGCATCTCCAGTATTTTCCAATCCATCCTGCCCATAATCAAATATTGGCTCTCCATCATCCCAGATGCCATTTGCTGGTGGCCAAACATTTTTGTCTTCTTCGCCTGGGGTTTCATATGCATCTTCTTGATTGAATAATGAGCCTGCATTTACCATGCCATCTCCATTTAAATCAATCCAGCCATCACCAGGATTCCATTGTCCATCTTGTTCACCATAGTCGCCAGTATTGGGGTCGCCATCCAATCCATTGTCACATGAGCCATAAGGGATGAATGAGAAGCCTGTTAAGCATTCTCCAGTTTGAAGTATGTTGTCTCCAGCCATGTCTGTAAAGGGGTCTCCAGGAATCCCATCATCTCCATAGTCATAGGTGTAGATGTCAAACTCTAATTTAACTTCTTGTTCATTAAATCTATATTCTCCGCGAAGGTCATTATGTTCCCATGTTAAACCTGCAACATAATATGGATTTATTTCTCCACCGTCCCAGTTTCCATTTCCATCTTGATCTTTATAAGGCTCATGGGGATACCATGTGAAGTTAGCATCTTCACACATTTGTTCTGAGCTATATAATGGATTTTGACAAAATGGTTCTCCATCATAAGTTCCAAAGTTTATGATGTCAGTATAAGGTTCAGGGTTGATTAATGAATCTCTTCTACCAGATTGAATTAATATATTGTTGTCAATATTTGCTCCCCAATCTTTAAGAGTGGCATCTATGTAATTGCCTCCTGGTTCATCATCTATTGTACCATTACGGTCATTATCAACCCCATCATATGCCAAATCAGTAACATAATCAATGCCTTCATCTATATCGTCATCTCCATCATCATCGATTCCATTTGCCGTAAAGTAATCTTCATCAATAAGTCCATCTCCATCATCATCATAGCCATTATACCAGTCTTCACCAGCTACTCCATCTTGATCAGGGTCATACCAATCATGCCCTGCATCGGTACAGCTTGTTTGATTTAAATAATTGAAATTAGAGCATCCATGACTAGGTTCTCCATTGCCGATTCTAACTTCCCTACCATCATTTGTTGTTTCCCAAGTCAGTGATCCGTTTGCTGCATTCCAGGGGTTATTATCTTTTCCGTCATTGGTTCTTCCAGGAGTCAATGTCCAAGGGTATAAGTGTGATTTGTACTCTTCCTCAGATATGTATTCCCAGTCATAAGCATGTAGGTACAAACCAGATATTTTCATACTAAGCATGTTAGATAATTTTTTTGAAAATCGTCCATTGATTTTTCTAAACTCTCGCTCATCAGTTGACCCAGATACACTCATGGTAAAACCTTCTGATTGAGATGGAGGTTTGGAAATGACATTAACTACACCGCTATGAGCATTTGCCCCATATAGAGCAGTGGCGGGGCCTAATACTACTTCAATCTTATCTACATCATCCATGGATTGAGGGATGGTGCTATAATTGATGACTCTAAGTGCAGGGATGTTTGCGACCCTTCCATCGCTTAGAGTAAGAAGTCTAGTGCTAAAGCTACTATTAAAACCCCTCACGGAAATACTATAGTTATTAATTCCACTAGAAGTAAAGTCTACGCCTTTCAATCCTTTTAAATAGGCACCCATGTTTGTCGTATTCTTACCTTTTATATCTCGAGACGTGACAATTTCCATTGAGGCTGGTGCGCTTGTAACCTTTTCTTTTCTTTTTTCAGCCGTAACTTTTGTTTCTTGTAATTTTATGGAGGATGCTTTTAGAAAAATATCAATTACATATTCTTGATTAGCATCTAAGAAGATTTCTTTTTCCATGTTTTCATATCCTATGAACATGGCATTTAGATAATATCTACCCATGGGTATGTTACTTATCATGTAGAATCCATCAGCATCTGATGCAATTCCAAAATTAGTATCCATGAGCATGATGTTGGCACCAATTAAAGGTTCATTTGTATTTGAATCTCTAATGATCCCTTTGATTGTACTGCTAGCAAGTATGTTACTAATGCATAAAATGATGCATATTAAAGTATATTGAATTAGATTCATTTTTTTATTGGAAAGTTTTGATTATAAAGTATCAATAATTGAATCTTTAAATCTAAAAAATAATAATAAGAAGATGAAACAAAAAACCCGCACTATTTAAGTGCGGGTTTTTTTGAATTGTCAAAGCATTTAAGCCATGTTATTTAATCAACATGATTTTTTGGTTACTAATTTCTGAACCAACTTCAGTTTGAATTAAATATACACCACTTGCTGCATCCGTGCCATCCCAAGTCAAGTTGTATGTACCGCTAGCCATTTGACCATTAGTAATAACATCAACCATTTGACCCATTGTATTAAATACTTTTACAGACACATATGCATCATTGTTTAATTCCAATGAAAACTGTGTTGTTGGGTTGAATGGGTTAGGATAAGCTGCGCTAATCACATAAGAGGCAGGCAAGTTTACACTTACATGCATGTAATCATCACTATTTGAAGCAGCTACAACATTTTCTATTGTAAAGTTGCCTTCAGCAGTAAACATGCTAGTTCCTGTAGGCTCAACAATCATTAATTTTGTTGTATTGCCAGTAGTAATGAAATCTGCAACTAAAGCTTCATTCGTTAGAGTAAGCGCAAAATCATTGCCATGTAATAGTGTCATCTCAACTGCACCAACATAACCGTCGGCAGTCATGGTTACTTCGTTTCCTATTACGTTAAACTCTGCAGATGTAGCTTCATTAACTCTTCCACCACCAGATAGAACTGTATTTACAAGTGCCACAACGTCAAGTACGTTAAGACCACCGTCACCATTCATGTCACCAGTACAATCAGCGTCTGCACCAGACAATACGATGTTTACAAGTGCCACAACGTCAAGTACGTTAAGACCACCATCAGAATTCATGTCACCAGTACCACAAGCATCACCACCAACTTCAATGAATTCAGCAACTACTTCACGAGCCTCAATAACTGGCACGCAAGGTATGTCAAAGTTCATTGTAAGTTTACCTGAACAATCAGCTAGAGCAGCAAAGTTTCCTGGAGAATAATCAGATAAGCACGCAGCATCAAATTCGTCAGCAGAATCGTCTACACCATATGCCGCACAAGTAGATGCATCAAATGCACCTTGTTCTACATAACCCATGCACATTTGATAAAAAGCACCATTAGCCGTTAGATAGTTGCCCCAAGTAGCCAATGAACCAGAAGGATCCATTAAAAATCCAGAAGCAGCCAAATCAACAGTTACGCAACCATCAGGGTATACTGATGACAAGTCACCATATACAGGCTGACTTCCACCACCACATGCTGCACTTATGAAAGAAGCTGTTGCGCCAGGGATTCCAAGTTGACGATCGAACCATGTTCCGTCACCATCTTCATCTACTGCTTCATCATCACCCCATCCAAGGCCAGAACTTGCACCATCAACACCGTGCCATTCCAAAAGGAAATCAGGAGCCGTATTAACATATCCAGGAAAATCTTCATCATTGCCATCAT
>JAYZCM010000056.1:0-9875 GCA_036338305.1 Fidelibacterota bacterium
TTTATCATACTCATTTGTAATAATAGATTTTTCATGGCTTAGCACATAAGGGATTCCATTTTCTGCCGACATTGCCATATCTGGATTTAAAAATATTTTTCCTAATAAAGGTACATTTAATCTTGTACTTTCTTCTTCGCCGCCTTTTCCTGGGAATATTTGAGTCTCTTCATGGCAATGTGGACATAGGAAATGAGTCATATTTTCGATGACTCCTAATACGGGGGTATTTACTTTTTTAAACATATCTGCACCTTTTCTAACATCCAATAGTGCAAGTTCTTGTGGGGTTGTAATTATTATTGCTCCAGTTAATGCTAATTTTTGCACTAAAGTGAGCTGTATGTCTCCTGTGCCTGGAGGCAAGTCTAAAATTAAATAATCTAATTCGCCCCATTCAACATCATCAAAAAATTGTTGTGTCATTCTTGCTACCATTGGTCCACGCCAAATGGTTGGAGAATTTTGGCTATTAATAAAACCAAATGACATTAATTCCATATTGAATTTTTTAATAGGAACGAGTTTTCTTTCATCTGTCATTTGTGGTTGTGAGTTTTCATTTATTAATTTTGGCAAGCTCGGTCCGTAAATGTCTAGATCTAAAAGTCCTACTTTATGTGTTTTGCTTAATGTTGTAGCTAGATTTAATGCAATGGTTGATTTGCCAACACCACCTTTGCCGCTAGCAATGGCAATAACATATTTGATTTGAGGGAGATTTTTCTTTACAACTTCTTGATTTGCATTTGTTTGTTGTGAGGGTTTTTCAAAACTTATGGAAACTTTGTTTTCATGGAATTTTTTTATGATTTCATTTTCAACTTTTTTTAAATTTTCTTGATTATCTGTATTTATGGAAAGTGCAATATTTATAATATTATCTTCAAAAGTAATATTTTTTATCATTCCAAAAGAGACTATGTCTCTACTAAATCCAGGGTATTGGATTGTTTTTAGAATATCTATTATTTCATTTTTTTTCATTTAAGTCTAAAGATGCAAACGGCTGTTTGAAAGCAAACAGCCGTTTGGTGAATTTATTTTTTTTATAAAGATTACCCGTCGAAATCTCTGCCAAACCAATCATAATTGATTTTTATGAAACTTTTCCATTCTTCAGGAACCGCATCTTCTTCAAAAATTGCTTCTACAGGACATTCGGGCTCACATGCTCCACAATCTATGCATTCTTCAGGGTCAATGTACAGCTGTTTATCTGTTGGATCAAAACCATCTTCTTTGGCTTCTGCACCTGCACCTTCTTTGTCTTCTGGTCCATGAATACAGTCAACTGGGCATACTTCTACACAGGCTGTATCGCAAGTTCCGACGCATGGGTCTGCTATTATATATGTCATTAAAACATCTCCCTTATTTAATCTATTATCTAAATTAATTAGCAATAATCAATGAGAAAATTTAAAATGAATGTAAAATTCTACCAAACAATTATATGAAAATATTTTTTATATGCATTTAATTTAGTAAGTGTTTTTAAAGAACAAAAATATTATGTTTCTATTTTTAGCCCAATTAATTTCATATTGCGGCGATTCTATATTCAATATTGCTCTTCCATGGTTTTTGCTTGAAGTTACGGGTTCTAAGGTGCAGACGGGATTGATTACAACTAGTTCTTATTTGCCAGCTTTAATGTTAGGTCTGTTTGCAGGAGTATTTATTGATAAATATGATCATAAAAAAATAATGCTAATATCAGATTTTTTTAGATTCACATTGCTTCTGATGATACCTATATCTATTAAATTCAATTTTTTTTCAATTCCATTTATTGGTTGCATAATTTTCTCCATGGCTTGTTTTTCATCCTTATTTAATCCTGCAAGAGATTGTTTTATTCCTCACATTGTATCAGGTGATAATTTACCTAATGTAAACTCTCTTATTATTGTTTCAGGGCAAATTGCTCAGATCATAGGCCCAATTTTTGCAGGTATTGGACTTTCATTTTTTGGATTAATACATTTATTTACTATTGATGCCATGAGTTTTTTAATTTCGATGATAATGATTTTGTTAATAGTTAGGTCCGATAAAAAAATAAGAAAAAAAGAAAATATTTCTAGTTTAATAGGGATTAAAGAGGGTTTATTGTATGTAAAAAAGAATAGTGGGCTCATAATGTTATTGTTTGTTACTTTTTATAATAATTTATTTATAATGGGGCCCGCGTATATGGGGTTAGTTATTTTTGTTCGTGATGTTTTATTGGAGGATATGTTTGTTTTTGCATTATTGGAAACATTTATGGGGTTAGGCATGGTTTTAGGTTCAATCATTTTTCCTTTACTTATGAAAAAAATAAAATTAGTAAATATATTTTTCATGGGCATTTTAATTGATGGGTTGACTTTTAGTGTTTTATTTTTCATTAAACATTACATAATGGCAGTATTTATTTTATTTTTACATGGGATTGGAATTCCTTTTATCATTTTGTCTCGAACGATTTATATTCAAAAATCTGTTCCGGATTATTTTAGAGGTAGAATATTTTCAATGATTCATATGTCTGTAATGGGTACTACGGCAATTTCTATTGCAGTTACAGGAATTCTATTAGAGTTTATTGATGCGAATTTATTGTTTTTATTAATAGGCCTATTTGCTTCTTCGTCAATAATAATAGGTTTGCAAACAAGAGGGTTTTTATCTTTGGATAATAATGTTAATTGATTTTGTTTAAAGGTGAAATGATTATTAAATTATATTATTGATTATGATAGTGAATAACATTTAGCATTTATCATAAGATTTGATTTTTACATACTTAGTATTTTATTTTACTTTATAGCTTGATATGATATTTTAATTATATCATTTTTTACTTTAATATTTTTCTACTTTACTTCTTTTTATCAAATCTTCAGTTAAATTATTTATGTTATAATCGCTTTCTGATTAATTAACTATATATTAATCGGTAGGTATTATGAAACCTGAAAAGGAAATGTTCATTAATGTTTCCGCTGGAAGTACGCGTATAGCAATTACTGAGGGTGGAAAATTAGTGGAATTACATATTGAGCGGCCTGATCATCAGAGGATGGTAGGTAATATTTATAAAGGGAAAATTCAAAATGTTATCCCAGGCATGCAGGCTGCTTTTATAGATTTGGGTCATGAGGTAAATGCATTTCTCCCCTTCTCTGAGGTTGGCAACCCTGAAGATTTTAAAAATCTTTCCTTTGATGATGATGATGAGCAAGCTGATGGCAAGGGGAAGGCTAAGCAATCCAAACAAAATTTTAATCCAAGTAAAGATTTGCATGTTGGCGATGATATTCTTGTTCAAGTTATAAAAGAGCCTTTTAGTGGCAAGGGGCCAAGAGTTACTACAAATATTTCAATTCCAGGAAGTTTGATGGTTTTGGTTCCCAATACTAATTATATTGGAATTTCTCGGAAACTTTCAGATAAATATGAAAAACGTAGATTGCGGAGATCTGTTAAAGAATTTAAGCCTGATGGTTTTGGCTTAATAGTGAGGACTATTGCTCAAGGGAAAGATCATTCTACATTATTGGAAGATTATAAGCGAGTATGGGAAAAATGGGGGGAATTGGATCAGAAAGTTAAAAAGAAAAGTGCACCTGCATTGGTTTATAAAGATTTCGCTACGTCTGATCAAGTCATTAGAGATTTATTTGCATCTGATATGAAGCGGCTAGTGGTTGATGATAAAAGTTTGTTTAAGCGAATCTCTGCTTACATTAAAGATGTTAATCCTGAGCAGTCTGAGAAATTGGATTTATATAAGAGTAAGGGCACGATTTTCAGTAATCATGATATTGATGATCAGATAAATAAATCATTAAGGCGCAAGGTTTGGATGAAAAGTGGGGGGCATTTGGTAATTGAGCATACTGAAGCAATGGTTGTTGTTGATGTTAATAGTGGAAGGTATATAGGGAAAAAAGATCATGAGTCTAATTCTTTAAAGGTTAATTTAGAGGCGGCTAGAGAAGTAGCTCATCAATTGAGGCTGAGAGACATAGGGGGTTTGGTTGTTATTGATTTTATTGATTTACAGGAGCCAGTAAATCAAAAAAAAGTATATGATGAATTGCGTAATGCATTATCTAGAGATAGGGCGAAAGTATCTCTTTCTGAATTTTCAAATTTTGGTTTATTGGAAATGACTAGGCAAAGAATAGGTTTGAGTTTATTATATACTGTCACTTCTGAATGCCCTCAATGCAATGGGTTAGGGCGAGTTCGTTCATTGGATGCGACATTGACTGAACTGGAAAATTGGTTTAAAAGATTTAGGGGAAAAGCTAAGGACCGTAGATTGCGTGTAGATTTGCATCCAGATATGGTTAAGCATATTTATGAAACAAAGTCAAAAGTGATTTCTGGTTTTATGTGGAAGAATTGGATGTTAATTGAGGTTAAGAAGAATTCGGATGTTAATTTAGATTCTTTTAGAGTATATTCGAAAAAACGTAGAAAAGATGTAACAGATGAAGTATAGCTTGCCATATTCATTTAAAAATAAATAAATTACTTGGCTAATTATTAAATGGAAACAATATGCACGCATTAATAGAATTTTTGGGTAAACAATTTAAGGTTGAAGAAGGATCATCTTTAAAAGTTCCATATATTAAGGAAAAGGTTGGTAGTAAGGTATCTGTTGATAAAATATTATATTTAGAAGATGGTAAGACTAGAACTGTAGGAAAGCCATTTGTTAAAGGTAAAAAAATTGATGCTGAAGTAGTTTCCCATGGAAGAAGTCGAAAAGTTGTTGTATTTAAATTTAAAAGGCGCAAAGGCTATCAAGTGAAAAATACTCATAGAGATGATTATACCATTTTGAAGTTTGGAAAATTAAGTGCACAAAAAAAATCAACTTCAGCTAAGCAGAAAAAAAATGTAGATGATAAAAAAGTAGTTACAAAGAAGGCTACTACAAAATCAGTAGCTTCAAAAAAAACTGAAGTAAAAAAGAATTCAGTAAAAAAAGAGAAAGAATAAGAAATGGCTCATAAGAAAGGTGTTGGTAGTTCTAAAAATGGTCGTGATAGTAATTCCAAAAGGCTAGGTGCTAAAAGAGCAGATGGTCAATTTGTTAGTTCGGGTTGTATTTTAGTGCGTCAAAGGGGGACGAGGATTCATCCTGGAATTAATGTTGGTAAAGGAGGAGATGACACCTTATTTGCAATGGTTGATGGTAAAGTTAAATTTGAACGCAAAGGGCGTGATAAAAAGCAAGTTAGCATCGTACCTCTTGAAGCCTAAATTTTTAAAAAAGAATTTTAAAGGCCCATTTAAATGGGCCTTTTTTTTTGATAAAATCAAATTATTGTTATTATTGTCATTTTTTTCTTTGTCATATTCTTTTACCATATCTGGAATTGTCATAGATTCAAAAACAGGTGAACCAATTAGTTATTCAAATATTCTTATTGAAGAATTGAATATTGGTACCGCATCAGATAATAATGGTTATTACATTATTTCAAATATTAAAGATGGAAAGTATACTATGAAATTCATGGTAATAGGTTACGCTGTTTTTGAAAAGATAGTTATCATAAAAGGCTCTAATCAAAAGATTGATATTGAGCTTAAGCCTGAAGCTGTTGATATTGATGAAGTTAAAGTATCAGCAGAGCGTATGCGTTTTGAAAAAAAAGTAGATATAAGCCGCGTTAATCTTACAAATAGAGACATTCGTAAAGTTCCTGCATTTATTGAGTCTGATGTTTTTAGGACTCTTCAATTATTACCTAGTGTATCCTCTGCTAATGATTTTAATGCAGCGCTCATTGTTAGGGGGGGGAGTCCAGATGAAAACTTAATTCTTTTAGATGGTGTAGAATTATATAATCCATATCATGTGGGTGGGATTTTTTCTACATTTAATGCGGATATGATTTCAGATTCAGAATTTCTTGCAGGAGGATTTCCTGCAAATTATGGAGGTAGACTTTCTTCTGTTTTGAGTATTACTTCTAGGGTGGGTGATCATAAGAATGGAAAATTATCTGATAAAAATCCAATTAAAAAATATATTGATTTTAGTCGAGGTTCAGGAAATATTAGTTTATTATCTACTAAATTATTAGCAGAAGGCGCTCTTTTGAATGGTTCTTGGATTTTATCATTACGTAGAACATATTTTGATAAATTTGTAGATTTATATTATTCATCGAAAGATGAATCTCCGCCAGTGAATTATTTTTTTTGGGATTCTCATTTCAAGGGTAGCATCCCAATAAATTCAAATAATAAATTAATTTTTAGTCAATTTAATGGTAAGGATGATTTGATGATATTATTTGGAGGTGATGATTTTCCAGGCATTGATTTTGATTGGGTGTGGGGAAATAGTACAAGAAATTTAACATGGCGGTACATACCTAATAGTAATTATTTAATTACAACTAGTGCTGCAATGACAAAGTATGATTTTGATGTAGGCTTTGAAGTTGATTTTAATTCTGGTGCACTTGATCCAGATTCATCTGAAACATTACTTTTAGATTCAGAATCAGCAGACCTTTCATTGAATACTAATAATATTGTAAAAGACATCACCTTTAATCAAAATATTAAATATATATATAATGAAAAATTGAATTTTAATTTTGGTTGGCAAATTAAAATGCTAGATTTAGATTTTATTCAAACGTTTTCTGGCGAAGAAGTAAGTATTGGCTCAAAACCTCAGATTAATAATTTATTTTTTAATATGAATATTAATCCATTCCCAATTTTTCGTTTAAATGCAGGGATGAGATTAACTAGATATAGTAAATATGACAACTATATTATAACCCCAAAAATAAGTTTAAAGTACAATCCTACATCAGAACTTGCTCTTAAGTTAGGGTGGGGTAGCTATAATCAGTTTCTCTTTACTTTTAATGACGATGAGGAACTGCTTAGAATAGTAGATTTTTGGCAGCCTATACCAGAAGGCAAGAAGCCTCAAGAGGCTTATCATTATGTGTTAGGGTTAGAATATTGGCTGGAAGAAGGAAATACTATTTCCTTTGAAACCTATTATAAATATTATTCATGCATATATGATAGAAACCCATTCCCAGATCCATTGGATAGGGAAAATACTTATGCTTTGCCTGGTACTGCAAATGCATATGGAGTTGAGTTGCTATATAGGTATGATAAGGGAAGGATCAGTGGTTGGTTAAGTTATGCTTTTTCTAAGGTAGAAAGGGAAGTTGATTTAAATTCTGATGGATTCATTTGGGGAGAGAGAGAAAATTATCCTGCTAAATATGAAAAGCCTCATTCGTTTAATGCTTTAGTTAATTATTATATTAATAAGTTTTACACATTTGGGGTGACGTTTATTTTTGGTTCAGGACAAACATATACTCCTGTTATTGGTAAGGTTCATCAGACAGGAGTAGATAGTTATGGTAGTTTGGAAAATCCTTATTTAAATTTTGGGAATATCTATGGTAAGAGGAATGGGGCTCGTTATCCAAATTATTTTAGAATGGATGTAAGTTTATCAAAAAAAACAAATTTATTTGGAATGGATGGAACATGGAATTTTCAAATAATTAATTTGACAAATAATTATAATGTTTTATTTTACAATTGGAATCATGAGGCTTCACCTTCAAGAGTACAAGCTTATAGTATGTTCCCATTTATATTTTCATTAGGTTGGGAGTTTAATATTTAATGAAAAAAATATTTATTTCATTTTTATTTATTTTAGCTTGCCAAAAGGAAATTGATATTTCTGAATTTTCGGGTGATTATTTAGAATATGAACCTGAATTAAGAATAGAGGGCGTAATTATGCCTACGGATTTAACAGCAATAGTTAGGATTGATAGGTCATTTTTGATAACTGATAGTGAATTATATGATTGCCGCGACAATGATTTTGGGACTATTAGTTTAGATGATTGTAATATGGTAAATGGTATATGGCATGGTGAAGAAGGCGTAGATTTAGTTGCAGATTGTGGTAATTGGGACATTATGATTCATGATATAGGAGCTGATGGTATTTCATCAATAGGTGAAGATGACATCGAAGCTGATATTGATGGCTCTGAAGGTAATGGGAAACCTGATTGCGGTGAACCTAATGTTGATAACTATGTGGAAATTCTACCTGATATTCATATTGAAGATTGTGATGTCTCGATAATGAAAAATAAAGCTGGAGAAATTGATTCTTGTGAGATGCAATTTTCTGAAAATGCAGGGAGTTTTTTTTATGAGAACTTTAATGGGCCCAAGTCATCACCATTGTTGCATGACATTGAAAGCATAAACTATGGAGCATATGTCCCCATTAATTGTCCAAATACTTTTTTTACAGATTATGAGGCAGAATATGATTTGAATTGTGACTGTAGTGAGATAGGTTATGGAAATATTATTTCAAAAGAGCCAATAACGCTATCAAGGCCTGCAGTATTTGCTGCTAAAGATGACTCGATTAGCATATTTAATTGTACCATACAAGAATGTCTCCTTGAAAATAGTACCCTTTATAATGAGATGGCATATGATACAATTTATTTTTCTAGAGGCTCTATTGATAGTTATTTACACTATGTAACCTTTGCACCTAATGTATTTTTTCAAGCAGTTCAATTTATGTATGATGAAAAAAATAATACATATAAGTATTATCATGGACATCCAGATATTGGTTATTCAATAAATGAGAATAATAGTACAATTTCTAATTCTATTAATTGGATGCAGGAACCTATAGTAACGGAATTTTATGATGGTGTGGGAAATGGTATATGGGATGAAGGTGAAATTTTCTCTGATGAAAATCAAGATGGCATATGGTCAGATGATGAATTTTTTATTGATGAAGGTGATAAAAAGGGTGACGTTAATATATATAGTTATAAAATATTTACATTTTCAGAAAGTTATAAAAAATATTATTTTCATGATAAATTATATTTAAATGATCCTGTAAGGTCAAATCTTAGAGATGATGATGATTTACCCATTATGGGAGCATTCGGCTCATTGACTTCTGCAGAAATCATTTTTCGAATTATTGATTGTGGTATATTTGAAAATAGTCAAGATTGCGAAAATCCCTCAATATCTAAATCTGTTTGTGAATGGCATGACAATCCTCCACTATCAGATTTTGGCCATCCTGAAGGAGAGCCTTATTGTTTGCCAATTAATTGGTTTGATTAGCCGTAGATATATTTCTTTTTAAACCCTTATATTTCGTACGTTTGATTGGACTATTTTTAAAAATAATTTTAAATTCCTGTTCGGTTAAAAGTTCCCAATCATTTAATGTTTTATTTTTAAACTCGTCTCTTTCCTTGAATGCAATTTCTGTACTTTTTTGAGAAAATTTTATATTCCAAGGACATACTTCTTGGCATATGTCGCATCCATATATCCAATTAGATAGATTGGGATTAATTTCAAATTCATTTTTATGTTCAATTGTAAGGTATGAAATACATTTTGTTGAATCCAAAACATATGGTTGAGGAAATGCCTGTGTAGGGCATGCATCTAAACAGGCAGTACAAGAGCCACAAAGATCATCAATGAATTCTTGATCTGGTTCTAATTCAAAATCTATTATTATTTCACCTAGAAAAATCCATGAGCCATGACTCCTAGTTATTAAATTTGTATGTTTTCCAATCCAACCGATGCCTCCTTTTTGTGCCCATACTTTTTCCATTACAGGAGATGTATCTACACATGCTATGCCTTTTATTGATTCTTTCGATTCTATTAATTTTAATATGTTTAATAATTTTCCTTTTATTATTTTATGGTAATCATCTCCCCAGGCATAGTTACTTATTTTACCTATGTCATTTTCTTTACTTGCATTGCCTGTGAAATAA
>JAYZCM010000057.1:0-14104 GCA_036338305.1 Fidelibacterota bacterium
AAATAATTTTTTCTTCTAAAAAGTTTTCTATCATCAAAATAACAATTTTTAAATTTTAATTTGATTAATACTGACTATCTCATCATTCTGAAGTAGTTTTTCAATTAATTCAAATTTTATAATACTATCTACCTTAATTACAGAATATGCAAATTCATCAGGATGTGACCTTGATAATAAATACTCACCTATATTAATATCAAATTTACTAAGTAAAACTCCAATCTTTCCAACTACTCCAGGTACGTCTTTATTTTTAATAAACAACATATTACCTTCCGGCTTGAAATCTAATTCATAATCTAAAACATTAACAATTCTATAATCATTTTTTCCAGAAGCACTGCCTTCTAGTTTAATTTCTGTTTCTTTAGATGAAATTTTCAGTTTTACTAAATTAGAATAAGAAGACTGCTCAGAAGAAACACTATGCGTAAATTCAATTCCCCTCTCTTGCGCTATGGACGCTACATTAACAAAATTTACATTAATATCTGTCATGCTTTGAATCAAACCAATGAGTAATGACAATGCTATCGGCTTTGAATCTTCAATGTCTCCCATACATTCAATACTAACTGATTCTAACGGGGAATTATCTAATAATTGGCAACTAATTTTACCCATTGTCTCAGATAGATCCAATAGTGATTGAATTTGTTTCAATTGAGATATGTCTTGGATAGGCATGTTAATAGGATTAGATAGTTTTGATTCTAATAAATAATCTTTAACTTGCCTACAAATACCAAAAGAAACACCTTCAGAAGCTTCATGGGTAGAAGCACCTAAATGTGGAGTGAGAAGTATATTTTGAGATTTAATCAATGGATTATCTAAATCTAAAGGTTCTTCTTCAAAAACATCTATTGCAGCACCAGCAATAATTCCATTATTTAATGCAAAAGACAAGTCTTTTTCATTGACAATACCTCCACGTGCTACATTAATTAATCTTGCAGATTCTTTCATCATCTTTAATCGATCAATGTCAAATAAATATTGCGTGGATTCAATCAAAGGAACATGCAAGGAAATATAATCAGATGTTTTTGTCAATTCATCCAAATCCATGATCTCTATATTCTCAGAATCAAATACATCTTCATTTACAAAGGGGTCATAACCAACTATTTTCATTTCTAGACCTAAAGCTCTCTTAATAACTTCACGACCAATTCTACCGAGCCCTATAACTCCCAAAATTTTTCCCTTCAACTCACTGCCAACCAAGGTCTTGCGACTCCACTCACCATTAATAATAGTCATATGTCCAATCTGAATGTTTCTTGAAAGAGCCATCATCATTGCCATTGTATGTTCTGCTGCTGAGATTGTATTACCATCAGGCATGTTCATGACTATAATACCTTTATTGGTTGCTGATTTTATATCTATATTATCAACTCCAACTCCAGCTCTTCCGATAACTTTCAAATTTCTAGTATCACTTAATTCTTCAGAGGAAATTTTAGTACCACTTCTAATTATCCAAGCATCAATATCACTTAAATAAGACTGTAATTCATCGTTTGAAGGATTAGGATTATAAATCACTTCAAAACCTGCATTCTCCAATACTTCAATACCTTTATCCGCTATTGGATCAGAAACTAATACTTTAAACATCTAGCACCTCATTAAAATTTTGTAAATATTCACTTAAATCATCCATCATTATATTGCCCATATGAGCAATCCTAAAAGCATCACCTCTTAATTTACCATATCCTCTATCCATTCTAAAACCTCTATTCAATAATTCATCATTTATTAAATTTATATTCCATGCTTTTTTATTTTTAATACAAGTTATTGTTTGTGATTCAAACCCTTTTTCAGGAAATAATCCTTGTCCGTTATCAAATGCCCATTGCCGAGTAAAATCGGCCATTGACTCATGGCGATTCCAACGATTTTCCAAACCCTCTTCATCAATCTGATTCAACACATACTGCAAGCCAAACATATGAGGAATTGAAGGTGTTGAAGGAGTTTGCATTTTTTCATAATATTTCAAATAAACGTCCATATCAAAAAAATAACCTTTAGAAGGCATGCCTTTTGATTTTTCTATCATTCTATTTGAAACTGCACACATAGAAAAACCTGCTGGCAAACCCCATGCTTTTTGAGTAGATGCAAGAATAAAATCTATACCTAATTTATCAACTTCAATTTTCTTACCAGCCATCGAACTTACAGCATCAACGAGCCAAATTACTTCTGGATATTTAGTCTTCAATAAATCCGAAATAGGCTCCAATGGACTCATAACACCTGTTGAAGTTTCATTATGCACCATGGCAAAAACATCCGTTTTGCCTTTTGATAATAAGCGATCAACATCTTCCACCTTCACGCCCTTTCCCCATTCATAATCTAGCACTTCAACATCATATCCACACTTTTTTGATACATCTGCCCATTTAGAACTAAATGAGCCATTAACTGTATGTAAAATACCATTTTTTACAGAATTTCGAATTGACATCTCCCACAAACCTGTTGCAGAATGCGAAGCCAAAAAAACTTTATTATTAGTATATAATAATTTTTGTACGCCCTTAACAATAGAAGACATTAATGTTGAAAATTCGGGAGTCCTATGCCCTATCTGTTTAGTAGCTAAACTCTGCATCACATGATTTGGAACATATGTTGGTCCAGGTATAAATAATTTCGGGTAGTTTTTCATTATTTAAATCATTTATTATTAAAAATAGATGCTTAATTTAAATATTATATCTAAATGAAAAAAAATGAATAAATAAAAGATTTCTTATTATTTGATTAAACTTAAGATAAAACCATAAATTTCCCCATGTCATTAATGATAAATGAAATTTACTACAGTATTCAAGGAGAATCTAGCCTTGCTGGTAAACCATGTATTTTTATCAGATTAACTTACTGCAATCTTCGTTGTTCCTATTGTGATTCAGAACATGCATTTTACAATGGAAAAAAAATGGACATAAATGACATAATAATAAAAATAAAACGTTGGCCTTGTAAACTTGTTGAAGTCACTGGAGGGGAACCTCTATTGCAAAAAGAATGCATAAAATTATTAAATAAATTAATCAAATTGAAATATGATGTAATGTTAGAAACTAGTGGCTCTCTACCTTTAAATAAAGTACCTAATAAAGTAATAAAGATAATAGATTTTAAATGTCCTTCAAGTAAGATGGAACATAAAAATACATGGGAAATAATCAAAGATATTTCACGTCATGATGAAATAAAATTTGTCATTGGAAATAGAGAAGACTATGACTGGGCAAAAGAAAAAATATATGAATTCAAATTAAATGAAATCTGTACAATCTTATTTTCACCAGTTTTCAACATGATAAATCCCAAAAAAATTGTTGAATGGATTTTAAAAGATAATATCCCAGTAAGGCTTCAATTACAAATGCATAAAATAATTTGGGATCCTAATAAATTAGGAGTATAATGGAAACATCAAAAGGAAATGCCATAATATTAGTATCTGGAGGAATGGATAGTTGTGTAACAGCAGCACAAGCAATCAAAGATTCTTATAAGCCGTTTTTTTTACATATCAATTATGGCCAGCGAACTAAACAAAGAGAAGAAAAAGCATTTAATGACATTGCAAACTATTATAATGTTAAAGAAAAATTAATAATTGACATTTCACATTTTGCATTAATTGGAGGTTCTTCTCTTACAGATAAATCAATTAAAGTTCCGAAAGCAAATATTAATAGTAAAAAAATACCTAATTCTTATGTTCCTTTTAGAAATGCCAATATTTTATCAATAGCAGTTAGCTGGGCAGAGACAATCAATGCAAATGCAATTTACATTGGTGCGGTTGAAGAAGATTCATCTGGATATCCTGATTGCAGAGAATCATTTTTCAAATCTTTCCAAAAAACAATTGAATATGGTACTAAACCTGAAACGAAAATTTCAATCCAAACGCCATTAATAAACTTATCAAAAGCAAATATCATTAAAAAGGGAATAAGTCTAAATGCACCACTTCATTTTACTTGGAGTTGCTATAAAGCTGAAAATAAACCCTGTAATGAATGTGACTCATGCATTCTGAGAAAAAGAGGGTTTAATAAAGCAAAAATACATGATCCTATATTAATCTTTAATTAATTTTCACTTATAATACTATCAAGATAATATTATTAATTAATCACCTTTTCTAAATGAAATTTTTATCGGTGTCCCAGAGAAACCAAAATAATCTCTAAGGCTATTTTCCAAATACCTTTTATATTGAATGGAAATCAAATCAGGATGATTAGTAAAGAATGCAAAAATAGGTGGAGAATGGTGCACTTGAGTCACATATTTAATAGAAATATTTTTACCTTTTGTTGCTGGAGGTGAATAGTATTGAATTGCTTTTTTTAGAAATATATTCAATTCAACAGTTTTAATTTTCCGACATCTTTCTTTATGTATAGACAAAGCTGTTTTCAAAATATTACGTACTCTAAGATTGTGTAAAATTGATATGAATAATATCGGATAATGCATAAGTGCAGGATATACATCAAAGATGTCTTGTCTGAAATCTTCAACAGTATTTGTATCTTTTTCCAATAAATCCCATTTATTAATAACGATCAATAAACCCTTTCCTAAATCAACAACTTGCCTTATGATATCTCTATCTTGATTTGTAAAACCTTTTTCAGCATCAATTAAAACAGCGGCCATATCACAATCATGTATTATTCTATTTGTTCTAACAGTGCTATAAAATTCAATATCATCAGAAATTTTAGATTTTCTGCGTAAACCTGCTGTATCTATTATTCTAATAACCTTTTTATAATATTTTATATAAGAATCAACTGAATCACGAGTAGTACCAGCAATTGGTGTTACGATCGATTTTTCTTGCTCCAATAATCTATTCATCAATGAACTTTTACCTACATTTGGCATACCTATAATAGCTAAGCTAAAATCATTGTTTCCATAGGTATCATTAGTTTTTTTATTAGACAACAAATTGACAACCCCATCTAATAAATCACCTACACATCTATTATTTTGTGCTGAAAGAGTAAAATAATCACCTAGACCTAATTCATAATATTGCATTGCAGCATCTTCCATATCAATTTTATCAATTTTATTAATGGCCAAAACAAATGGCTTACCTGATTTTTGAACTTGTTTAGCAAGGAAAATATCTGATGACGTAGGATTAGTACGACCATCCATCAAAAGTATTATCACATCAGATTCTTTAAATGCAATTTCTGCCTGTAATTTAACTTGACTTTCAATTATATCTTTAGAATCAGGTATATATCCACCAGTATCAATTAAATTAAAGAAAACCCCATTCCAATCAAAAGAGCCATAAACTCTATCTCTAGTCACTCCTTCAACTGGGGAAACTATAGACTTTTGCTCTCTTACAATTCTATTAAATAAAGTCGATTTTCCAACATTAGGTCTACCTAAAATTGCAATAGTTTGATTATCCAAATGCAATACCTTCTAAAAGTATTTTAAAGCTATCTTCACTTACTTTAACATTACAATTTAATTGATTAGAAATATCATCTAAAGTCATATCATCCAATGTACATATTCTTTCATCATTTAAAATACGATGGCTCAACCATACTTCATCTCCCAGATCATTACTCTTTAATTGATTAATAATATCTTGTCCAGTCAATAAGCCTGAAACGGTAACAGAATGTCCATAAAAATTATTTTCAATAGGAATAAGACATACAGTTAAATTATTAATTTTATTTAAAATAGGTAAAATTTTTGTTTTAAAAATTTCAGCAATTAAAATTCCAGTTACAATAGTAATTTTTGTAACTTTCTTTAATCTAACTGGAAAACTTTTTGCTTCACAATAAAAATTATTTAAAAAAGTCATCACTTGCCCTACACCATTTTCAACAAGATCGACATCACCATATTCAGCTAAACTAGGAAAAGAATGATTAGCAAGAATATACCATTCATCAGATAATAGAACATAAGGTGATTTATTTCCTGGAAATTTATTTCTAAATTCTGACAATAGACTTAATAGCTTTTTTGCATATTGTTTTGTTACACTAGGAATATTCATTAATCCATTTCTATGTTTTGTTAAACCTACAGGAACAATGGTACAAGAATTTAATTTAGGATAGAATTCATAGAGATCTGATAAAGTTTGTAATAAATATTGGCCATCATTTATATCAGGCATTAAAACAATCTGAGCATGTAACTCTATATTATTATTTACTAAGAATCTTAATTTTTCTAATAGGTTATCAGCTTTTTTATATAAAAATAATTCTTTTCTTAAATCTTCATCAGTCACATGGACTGAAACATAAAGAGGAGACATTTTTTGTTCAACAATTCTATTCAATTCATTATTTCCCATATTAGTCATTGTAATATAATGACCAAATAAATATGACATGCGATAATCACCATCTCTAAAATACATTCCATCTCTCATGCCTTCTGGATTTTGATCAACAAAACAGAAAACACAATCATTAGCACATTTACGGATTTTCATTTCTTCAAACTGTACACCTAAACCTTCATCATAATCCTTAGTAACTTCAACCTTATCTAATTGTCCATTTATTTCTAAATCCAGAATTAGCTTCTGTTCAGTAAATCTGAATTTGTAATCCAGCTCATCAATAACTTTTTTTCCATTTATTTTCAATAAACGATCACCAGGATTCAAGCCAATTTTTTCTGCTAAACTATTTGTTTTAACTCTAACTATCTTCATCTAATTATATTTTATAATATGCATAAATTTACACATTAAGAATAGTTATAATAAATAAAAGGCTTTTTGATGCAAATTGTACTAATTAAATTAAAATATGGATAAAATACACGATTCACATCAAACACATTTAGCTGCAGCATGCTTATTACTATCAATCGCAGAAGCAGATGAAATATTACAACAAAATGAATTAGATACTATTTGTGACATTCTTAAAGATTTTTTTTCACTTACTAATAATGAATCATCAAAATTATTAATTGAAGCTCAAAAACAACTAAACGATTCAATAGATCTATTTGAATTTGGTCAACATTTGAACATCACCTTTGATCAATCAGATAAATTAGACTTCATAGGCTGCGTATTTGAGATTGCTTTCTCAGATGGCGACTTACATTATCTTGAGCACCATACGATAAAAAAAATTGCCCATATTTTAAATTTAAGCAAACATGAAGTAATAAAATCTAAACAAGAAATTGAAAGATTTTATGTATAAAAAAGGCTCTGATCATTTTCAGAGCCTTAAATTATTTGATTAATAATTATTACTCTAAAATTTCTTTTTCTTTCTTTTCTTGAATTTCATTTAATGTTTTTATATGATCATCAGTCATTTCTTGAGTATTATCCATTGCTCGTTTCAAATTATCTTCAGATAATTCATTATCTTTTTCAGCTTTTTTCAAATGATCATTTGCATCTCTACGAATATTCCGTATAGATACTCGACCTTCTTCAACAACTTTATGAACTACTTTTACTAATTCCTTCCTTCTCTCTTCAGTTAATGAAGGTATCTGTAAACGAATCACAGTCCCATCATTATTAGGGTTAAGACCTACATCAGATGCAATAATTGCTTTTTCTATTAGCTCTAAACTATTAGGATCAAATGGCTGTATCATAATCAATTGACCTTCAGGTACAGTAACATGGGCAATATTATTCAAAGGAGTAGGTGTTCCATAATAATCTACTTTCACTCCATCTAAAATACTTGAAGAAGCTCTTCCTGTTCTTATTGTCACAAGTTCTTGACGATAATGTTCAACTGCTTTAGCCATCCTCTGTTTAATATCTATAAATAATTCATTAATCATGATTATATTCTCCTTTTAATGAAACTGTAGTTCCTGTTGGAACTGAATTCATAATATCTAATAAACCTGTCTTACTATTTATATCAAAAACAATTATAGGTAAATTATTTTCTTTACAAAGAGTAATAGCAGTCAAATCCATAACACGTAATTCTTTTTCAATTACCTCTTTATAAGAAATTGCATCATATTTTTTTGCATTTGGATTAGTTGAAGGATCTGAAGTATAAATGCCATCTACTTTGGTTCCCTTAATAATAACATCAGCATTTATTTCAATAGCTCTTAATGCTGCGGCGGTATCTGTACTAAAATAAGGATTTCCAGTGCCTCCTGCAAAAATAACAATCCTACCTTTTTCAAGATGTCGAATACCACGTCTACGAATATAGGGTTCTGCCAACTGAGTTATCGATAGTGCAGACATCACACGAGTATCTGAACCTAATTTCTCTAATGCTGACTGTAAGGCTACAGAATTCATTATTGTAGCCATCATTCCCAAATAATCACCAGGCACCCTATCTAAACCCTTTGCTTCCGATGAAATACCTCTAATAATATTTCCTCCACCTATGACAATCCCGACTTCTATACTTTTATTAGAAATTTGAATGATTTTTTTTGCCAGTTCATAAGTAATTTCAGGATCAATCCCAAAACCTTTTGTTCCAGAAAATATTTCTCCACTTAGCTTAAGTAAAATTCTACTAAATGAAGAATGAGGCATATTAATTATTTGATGATTCGCCTAGTTGAAAACGAACAAAACGAGAAACATTTATATTTTCACCTAACTTAGCTATTGTATCAGTTATGACATCCTTAACACTTTTATCAGGGTCTTTGATAAATGCCTGTTCTAACAATACATTTTCTTGATAAAATTTATTCACCCTACCTTCAATCATTTTATTTATAATTTCTTCAGGCTTTCCACTTTGCTTAGCTTGATCTATATAAATTTCTTTTTCTTTTTCTATTATACTTAAAGAAACATCCTCTCTTTGAACAGCTATGGGAGCTGAAGCGGCTATGTGCATTGCCAAATCTTTATTAAGAGAAATAAAATCTTCTGTATTGGCAACAAAATCTGTTTCACAATTTATCTCAACCAAAACACCTAATTTAGATCCTGGGTGGATATAAGAATAAACCATTCCTTCTTTTGTAGAACGTCCTGATTTTTTTTGAGCTTTAGCTATTCCAGACTTTCTTAAAATAGCCATTGCATCATCTAAATTACCAGAAGCTTCAGAAAGTGCTTTTTTACAATCCATCATACCTGCACCTGAAATATTACGTAACTCTTTTACTGCTGAAGCAGAAATGCCTGACATTTATTTTCTCCTATTTTTTTTCTTCTAAATTATTTTCCATATCATCCTCAACATCTTCTACAATAGCAGTTTTTGAGCCTTCTACTTCATCATCAGATGATTGATCTAACGTTTCATTTTCAATATCATCATTAGATGACTCAAATTCATTATTTTTCCCTAAAACATCAATTATCATATCTGCAAAATAATTAATAATCAAACCTATCGTCTTCATTGAATCATCATTTGCAGGAATTGGAAAATCTATATTTGAAGGGTCCGTATTACTGTCTATTATTCCAAAAGTAGGGATTCCAAGCACTCTAGCTTCAGCAATTGCAATTTTCTCATGAATTCCATCAACAAAAAATAAAGCTGCAGGCAAATGTTTCATATCCTTTATACCTCTATGTAAATCTGCAAGGCGCAAACGCTCACGTTCTAAACTATTTAATTCCTTTTTAGTCAGGTTTGAATAAATACTTGAAGATTCTTTCTCTAAAACAGTCAATCTTTTAATGCTTTTTTTAATTGTACCATAATTAGTCAAAGTCCCACCCAACCAACGTTCAACAATATAATACATACCACATCTATCTGCAGACTCCTGAACAACATCTTTAGCTTGTTTTTTTGTTCCAACAAATAAGATATTTCCACCAGATTTTATAATTTTTTCCATAGCAACAGCGGCTTTCAACATACACTTACTTGTTTTCTCCATATCAATTATATGAACACCATTTTTTTTCATTGATATATAATTCTCAAAACGGGGATTCCAACGGCTTGTAGGATGACCAAAATGTGCACCAGCATTAATTAATTTCTCAATAGAAATTTCATTCATATTCTTTTCCTTAATTTTATCTTTTTGAAAATTGAAAACGTTTTCTCGCTCCAGGCTGACCATATTTCTTACGTTCAACTTCTCTAGAATCCCTTGTCAACATGCCTGCATTCTTTAATGGAGAGCGATAATCTAAATTGATTTGTTCCAGACATCTTGCAATACCCAAACGTATTGCTCCTGCCTGACCTGACAAGCCTCCACCATTTACATTTACAGAAATATCATATTTACCATTAATTTCTAAAATATCCAATGGTTGATCTAACATCATTTTAAGAGTATCTCTACCAAAATATTCCTTAACATCTCTTTTATTAATAATAATTTTCCCTTTACCTGTAGATAGAGAAACACGAGCAACTGAAGATTTGCGTCTACCAATAGCCTTCCATAATTCATTTTTCTTAGGCATTTAATTTCCTTTTATATTGTTATTATTTTAGGCTGTTGTGCAGAATGAGGATGGTTTTCAGTATTATATACTTTTAAATGCTTAAGCAATTTACTCCCCAATCTGTTATGTGGCAACATGCCTTTTACTGCTTTATTAATAATCTTTTCTGGATTTTTTTGAAGCATTTTATTATAAGTTATTTTTGATGCTGCCCCTGGAAATCCAGAATGACTAAAATAAGTTTTATCCTTATCTTTATTTCCTGTCACTTTTATTTTGCCAGCATTAATTACAATAACAAAATCACCCATATCCATATGGGGGGTGTAATAAGGTTTTCCTTTCCCTCTTAATAACTGTGCAATAGAGCTAGACAGACGACCTAAAGTTTTATCTTTAGCATCTACAAGATACCATTCTCTAGTTATTTCAGCCGATTTAATAGATGTTGTTTCCATTTTTCCCTTAAACTTAATTAACAATAAATACTAACGTATATAGCTAGGAAAATTAGGAGTTATTATTTCAAATAGTCAAGATTTAATCTAAATTAATTCCAATTGAATGCTTTCCTGAAATCACACCAACCACCTTACCCTTAAACTTCATTCCAACCATTGGAGAGTTTTTTGAACGAGATAATATATCAGATTCTTCAAAAATCCATTCGTAATCGGGGTCAATCAAGCAAAGTTCAGCTTTATTATTAATGGAAAATGGCATTAAATCCAAACCTAAGGCTGAACACGGCCCTAATGTAAACCATTTTATAACTTTTTCAATCGAAACACCACTATCATTCAATACTGTATTTGCAATTCCAAAAGCAGATTCCAAGCCTATCATTCCACATGGAGAATGATTAAAGTCCATTTCTTTTTCTTCAATAGTATGAGGTGCATGATCAGTTGCAATGCAATCTATAGTACCATCCTTCAATCCTTCAATTAGCATTTTTCTATCTTGATCACTTCTTAAAGGTGGAGCTACTTTAGCATTTGTGTCATAATTTATAATCTTCTCTTCTGATAGGCCTATATGATGAGGAGTCACCTCCGCTGTAACGCTTACTCCTCTAGATTTAAATTCACGAATGATCTCAACGGATCGAGATGTCGAAACATGTGGAATATGTATTTTACCATTAACAAATTGTGCTATTTCCAAATCACGATAAATCATTGTAGATTCTGAAATGGAAGGATTTCCACTTAAACCTAAACTCGTTGATAGCGCACTTTCATTCATTACTCCATCATTTCTCAAACAAATATCTTCCGCATGATTAATTACTGGAATATTAAACATATTAGCATATTCAACAGCATATCTCATTACTTGTCCATTTTGCACAGGCAAACCATCATCAGAAATCGCTACTGCACCAGCACTAACCATTTCACCTATTTCAGTTAATTCCAAGCCTTTTTGCCCCTTTGTAATTGCAGCAATTGGATAAATATCAACACATAAATCTTTTGAAGCTTCAACGATAAACCTTATCGACTCAGGAGAATCTAAAGGGGGATCAGTATTAGGCATAACACATACTCTTGTAAAACCACCTGACAATGCTGCTCTCGAACCTGTTTCTAAAGTTTCTTTATCTTCACGACCAGGCTCTCTAAAATGAGCATGAATATCTACGAATCCTGGAGTAATAAGCTTACCCTTACAATCAATTGTTTTAATCTTAAGATTAGAAGAAAAATTTCCAACTTTCTTAACCACGCCTTTAGATATCAAGATTGATGCTTGTTTTTTTTTATCTAAAACAGGATCATAAAGCGTCCCATTTTCCAATATGAAATCTTCTTTTACTTCATATGTCATTTACTCTCCTCATCATCAGAAGCTAATAACAGATATAATATACTCATTCTAACTGCAACTCCATTTAAAACTTGATTTAATATTATAGCCTGTCCACTATCTGCAATGGCACTATCAATTTCAACACCTCTATTCATTGGCCCTGGATGCATTATGACTATTTCTTTATCATAAAGAGCAATTCTCTCCTTAGTTATTCCAAAATGTTTTCTATACTCTCTTATAGAAGGAATTACACCAATGCCCATACGCTCTCTCTGAATCCTTAAAACATTAATTGCATCTGCCCATTCAATAACTTCGTTTATATCATAATTAACTTCAACCCCCATATCCTCTACCCCTAAAGGAATTAAATGCGAAGGGCCGCATAAAGTAACTTTTGCACCCATTTTACATAAACCTATTATATTAGACAATGCAACTCTACTATGACTAATATCACCTATTATTGCTATTTTCAAACCTTTCAATTTTCCAAATTTTTCTTTTAAGCTCATCATATCCAATAATGCTTGAGTAGGATGTTCATGCGAGCCATCTCCTGCATTAATAATTATTGAATCAACATATTTACTAAGTTGCAAACAAGAGCCAGGTGAAGGATGACGCATAACGATACAATCCATTTTCATCGCATGAATATTTTGAATTGTATCTTTCAAACTTTCACCTTTTTTTAAACTAGAGGAACTTGCTGAAAAATTTGTCACATCCGCTGAAAGACGTTTTTCAGCTAATTCAAATGAGAGACGAGTACGGGTAGAATTTTCAAAAAATAAATTAACAATATTTTTACCTGTTAACGAAGGTACTTTTTTGATTGGCCGTTCTAAAACCTCACGAAAAGTAAAACCAGTTTCAATTAATAAATCAATATCTTTAGCATTAAGATATTTTAAACCTATTAAATGTTTAGAAGAAAGATTAGGCATTATTACTCCGCATACTCCACAAGTAAGACTGCATCCTGCTCATCTACATCCTCCAAATAAACATGAATATGTTCATCAATTGAAGTCGGATAATTTTTTCCAACATAATCTGCCCTTACAGGTAATTCTCTATGTCCCCTATCAACCAAAACAGCCAATTGAATGCAAGAAGGTCTCCCATAAGAAAATATTTCATCCATTGCAGCTCTAATTGTACGTCCTGTATATAATACATCATCAACTAAAATAACAATTTTACCTTCAATGTCAGTTATAATATTAGAACTTCCAATTTTTGGAGAGCCAAGATTAGTCCTAAAGTCATCACGATAAAAAGTTACATCAAGAACACCAAAATTCAATGTTTTTCCAGTAATATTATTAATTAGATCTAATAAACGATTAGCCAAAAACTCACCTCTTGTCCTAATACCTACAATGACAATTTGATCTAAATTAATATTTTTTTCAATTACTTCATGTGCTAAACGCACCATAGTACGTTCTATTTCTGTTTTACCTAACAATTTAGATTTAATTTTTTCCATAAAATTAGTTTGGGAATTCCTAAAAATCGACTTAGAGGCCATTCCTTTTCCATCTCCCGGACAGATTTAAAGGAAATTCTATTAATTGTAATGTGTAATTTACATTTTAATATTCATTAAATCAAATTTTTTAGAAATCAATACTAATCTTAAACTTAATTTTATATTAATTATTTATGAAAAAATTAGCTGATAAATATATTCTACTACAGTTTACCACAAAATCATTTATGACAATGATAGTTTTTCTAATAATTTTTCTTTTAGTTGACATAGTTGAAAACCTTGATCACATCATAGATTCAAACATTCAACAATCTACTATTTATAAA
>JAYZCM010000058.1:0-5909 GCA_036338305.1 Fidelibacterota bacterium
CCTAAAACCGTACCCATGAATAATATGGAAAATTCTAACTCTTTCAATGCATTTGCATGATGAATTGGCCATATTGATAACATTATTTCAGTTGATGTGGCATTAGATTCAATATTAATTGGAAATGAAATTTCCATGGATTCATAAGGATTCAAATCAATAACCCCTTCTTCATGATCAAACAGTGGAATTTCTCCTCCATCCATCAAATCATCAAATAAAAAATTATATGACATCTCATAACCACTTTCATTAGTTACCATAAAACTCATAAAATCATTTGTTAATTCAACAATGCTTTCACCTTGAGAAGTAATATAATCATCTACAATTACACTGAATGCTTCCGGATGTAACGATGGTATCTTATATGCTCTATACCATGCCGTATTTTGATTGCCAGTTGCCTTCCAAATGATATCTTTATCTTGGGTTATTTCAATAACACTGCATTCAGGATTATTTAAACCGCTCCCATATGTGTATATGGAATAATTTCCATTATCTAATAATTGAACACTTCCCATGCCTAATCCATGCAAATTTTGAGGTAATTCATATTCCCAAACCACATCACAATATGAATCATCAATTACCTTTATTCTACGAATTCTAGAAGTAGGATTACTATCTCCCAATAACATGTCACTTAAATTACCATTATCAAAAAAAAGTAAGCTCCCATCTTCCAATAATTGAATATTATGTTGAAAGCTAAATAATAAATCAGTACAAATATGATCATTTCCAGAAGCCATGTATTCTAATGGAAGTCCCATGTTCCAAATTACATCTCCTGATGGATATGAAATTTTAGTAATTCTAGACAAATGCCTATGAGAAACATAAATAACGCTTTCTTCTTCATCAAAATGAAAGGCATTTGAATGCATCCAATCAAATTCTTGATCAAAATATGCCCCATACCATGTTCCTTCATAATTATCATAATCTTCCATGCTAAAATAGTCAAATGGATTCCAGCTCCACACTACTTCATGATTTTCATTCCATTCAACTATTTTTTGTCCATACCATGGAAACTCCAATGTTACACCATCTGCCTCGTATCCAATCATTTGAAAATATTGGGTCATGTAATTATCACTTGCAATGGGGCCTAATTGATATTCTTGAATGAATCCCATATAATTACCATTAGGAATTTGTTTTATAACATGGGTATCTACAGGGTTATTTTCATCCATTGTACTCCATAGAACATCCATGTCAAAATTTGCTTTCATGCCAGTATTTAATGGATAATCAATGACACTAAAACCATAAATGTTTCCATGTTCATTTATGTGATTTAATTGAAATTGAAATCCTCCATCATTCCAAATTTCATTTCCATGTCGATCAATAATGGCAGAAGATAATCCTGGATTGAAACCACCTATTGCCACATAGCCATCTTCTAATAATTCTTCATTGTAAATATCTATATCAAGATTTTGAAACGCTCTATCACCTATTTGAAATGAATTTATACCAATCCAATCACCATATTCACTATCTTCATAATCTAAAACAGGCCTTACCCGCCAATAATAATTCTCATCCCAATTAAAATTATCTTTATCAATAAAAATAGTTGATGACAATTCAACATCTAATAATAAATTGTTAAAAATTGATTGATTAGAAATTTGCAAATTATAACCTATGGCGCCAGGCTCTTGATCCCATTCAAATAAAACATGCAAATAATTAAGTTCTCTATCATTTTCAGGACGAATTAATTCAGCATGCATAATCGAATTGAAAATTAAAAATATAATTACAATATTTTTCATTTTACATATTAATTCATTAAAATGGTATTAATGAGTATTACTATGTCTAATACATTGATTATACCATCCATATTCATATCAGCATTTTCTTCATAGCCAACATCCAGTACCATATTAACCATTAGAACAATGTCTAATACATTAAGAATTGTATCGCCATTTAAATCTCCAAGCAAACTACAATTTTGTGGTACATTTTCTGGGAATGAATAATAGAATTGATCCAAACTTATTTCAAAGTTTGAACTATTTTCAATACAGTCCGGAATTAACTCTTCATTACATAATTGATTGCCCCCACTAGCAAAAAATGGATAACTACCAAAATCTACTCCATCCCAATTAATAGGTAAGTCACAAATTGATTCTGGCAATGAAGACAACTCATTATTAAAAATCCAAAAATACATTATATTTTGAAGATTACCAATTGATTCAGGAATTGATTCAATCTTATTATACCCAAGATCTAAAAAAATTAAATTAGATAAATTCCCAAAATTTGAAGGTAAAGAAATTAAAAGATTATTGGAAATTGCAAAATTTGTTAATGAATTTAAATAACAAAAACTATCAGGCAATTCTTCAATTTTATTCCATTCAAGATATAAATTTCCCAAATTAGTCAAATTACCCATATTCTCAGGCAATGATGTTAACTGCTGATTTATTCCATTAACTCCATTAGGTGAATATGTTAATACCCAATTAAACATTCTACCTTCACTCCAAGATTGAATACCCACTTCTAATAAATTTGAATACTCAAGTTCATTTATAATTATTAATTCATTAATGACATTTAAATCTTCATCATAAAAACAATTTTCTTCATTATTATTATTGACAAAATTAGAAGGTATATTTTCAATTTGAGTAAAGCCTACATCACAAAAAGAACTAGAAGCTTCAGGCAAAGCCCCTTCATCTATCCATTGAGAAATAAGATTTATTTGATCTTGAGTCAGATCATTGTTCCCAGGAGGCATCTGGCCAGAATTTATTCTTATCCATAATTCACTTGAAAAATGATCAAAAGGAACTATGGATTCACCACTACTTCCACCATTCATGAGATTTTCATAAGATGAAAGATCTAGACCGCCAAAATTACCATGACAATCAACACATCTTGCATCAAAAATAGGTTGAATCTGAGAATCATAATCTATGGAAGCCATGAGAATGGTCATGGCAAAAACTATTATTATTCGTTTCATAATTTATTTACAAACTTTTCCTATTCTAATTTTAGAGGAGACAATATACGAATAACAAAAGGATTATGCAAATGACTAGGTCACATCTAAGAATGTTGTATTAATTTTTTTATTCCACTATTTTTATTTTGAACTAAAGAAATTTTTCTTTCTTCACTTGTAGCATAATTTAAATCCCAATCAATTAATCTTTGAACCATCATTCTATGATAAATGAAAGGTAAAAAAATAACTAAATACAATATGGAAAGATAGCCTTGTGGCATGGTTGGAGAATCAGGATATGTTTCAAGCTCCCAAAATTTTAAATTAGTTTTTTCATGATGAGAAGAATGACGTGTAACATTATATAAATATAAACTACTTATGACATGATTTGAATTCCACGAATGTCGAGGAAAAACAGGTTTTCCAGGCTCTCTGACTAAACCATAATGTTCAATGTAATTAATTGCTTCAAGTAATGCCTTTGCCATGAATGCACATAAAAGAAAAATTAACACTCCTTGAAAACCACTAATTACATATATTAATAATGAAAGTAATAAACTTCTTAAATACCCCATTGTCATTCTATTTTTTAAACTAAATTGATTTTGATTTCTACGTTTTAAACGATCCAATTCAATTTGCCATGCATCCTTTTGTTCATTAATAATTGCTCTTAAAATAAACATATAAACATTCTCGCCCCTTTTAGCAGATGCAGGATCATTTTCAAGACACACATTCTTATGATGGCCATATACATGCTCTATTGCAAAAGCACAATCCCATGAAAAAGCTAAAAGCCAATTACCTATAAACATATCAAATTTATTTTTTTTTCTATGTGTTAATTCATGCCCAGGAACCGTTCCCATCATTCCAATAAATAAACTAACTAAAAAAGAAAAGGCCATTTTATCAACTAATGACATGGAAGTACTTACGTTCATGAGATTTAGATTAAAATAATTTTCAAAAATATTTATCATCCAAATAGGTAATTCATTACTTAAAAGCGCTATTGATGTAGAAACAAATAATAATAAAATGAAAAGATTTATATAAATTGGAAAATTTAAAATAATAGGATATGAATATTTTTCAACTATCATATTCTCTTTAATAAAATTATCGCCCACAATTATGAACAATGAAAGTCCAATCAATACATATAAAGGATAATGTCCTCCTTGTAAACAAATAATAAATGAAGTTAAAAGTGTAAATGTAGAAATGAAATATTTTATGTATTTAATCAATCTTTATTTCTTCAAATTAACGAAAAGCAGATATTCCTGTTATATCTTCACCTAATATTAAAGTATGCATGTCATAGGTGCCTTCATAAGTATAAACTGATTCAATATTCATGAGATGTCGCATGATAGGATATTCACCTGAAATACCATTTGCGCCATGTATTTCGCGGGCCAGTTTAGCAGATTCTCTTGCGACCCAAGTATTATTACGCTTCAACATTGAAATTTGTTGAGGTGTAACTAAGTTCAAATCTTTATTTTTTCCAACCTCTAAAGCTAAAAGTTGACCTTTAGTTATTTCCGTTAACATCCATGTTAATTTTTCCTGAACTAATTGAAATGAACCAATGGGTCTATCAAATTGAATACGTTCTTTCGCATATTTTACCGAAGCTTCATATACTGCCATGGCTGATCCAAGTGCACCCCATCCTATTCCATATCTTGCCTGATTCAAACAACTTAATGGCCCCTTTAATCCTTCAACACCTGGCAATAAATTATCTTCAGGAATAAACACATCATGAAAGGTAAGCTCAGATGTTAAGGATGCACGAAGTGACCATTTATGTTTCATTTCTGGTGCATCATAACCAATCATACCCTTTTCAACAATAAATCCTTTAATTTTTTCTTCATCAGTTTTTGCCCAAACAATGGCAATATCAGCGCATGAACCATTTGTAATCCACATTTTCGAACCATTTAATAAATATCCATCATCCACTTTTTTGGCCATTGTTTTCATATTACCCGGATCAGAACCATGATCAGGCTCAGTAAGTCCAAAGCATCCAATGTTTTCTCCACTTGCAAGTAAAGGTAACCATTTCTTCTTTTGTGATTCAGTACCAAAAGCAAATATTGGATACATGACAAGTGAATTTTGAACTGAAATAAATGAGCGAAGACCTGAATCTCCCCTTTCAATCTCTTGACAAACCAATCCATAAATAATATTATTCATGCCTCCACCAAATCCCTTAGGGATATTTATTCCTAAAAATCCCATTTTTGAAAATTGTTCAATTAAATGCTTAGGAAATGTTCCATTCTCAAAATGTTTTTCAATGATGGGTATTATTTCATTATCTACAAATTCTCTCGTAGATTTTTGTATCATCAATTCATTCTCTGAAAAATGTTTACTAATTTCTAAATAATCAAGACAAGATAATTTCATTTATTCATTTTTATTAATAAATTTTAATACTTACCAGTATAGCCAAGGTATGGAATAATCTAACACTTTACGCATGCTTAAAGAAATTTGAAAGGCCTTTGCTTCTGAATTTAAATCTGTTTCTCCACTTTCAGACATAACAAGGTTTAAAAAAATTGGTAGCTGCATACCTAATGATAAATTTGCAAAATTTGTATTCCAAAATAAACTCATGCCTGGAGTTATGATAATATTTTCTGAATTAGGTGCAGGTACATCATTCCAAAAAGCTTCATTCTCATGTGAAGCAACTACATGTAATCCATAAGGGATTTTCATGAAATTATTTTTATTAAATAAAAATGAAAGTGATAATTCTGTTAATCTAGAACCGCTAAAGCCATATTCATTATCTGATAGCGGTTCATCAATTTTAAATGACATTCCCAAAAAAACTGGATTTTTTATTTTTTTATAATAA
>JAYZCM010000059.1:0-21841 GCA_036338305.1 Fidelibacterota bacterium
AGATTTATCATCATTCATACCTACAGGAGTTGTATTAATTATGATTGAATCATTTTTAATGACTTCATCAGCCCTATCAAATGGCATCAAACGTAATTTATCTTTCATGGTTAACGGCTCATCCATATTTCTTTTAAGTATGGTGATTTTTTTTATTCCATAATTTTTTAATGCAAATAATATTGATTTTGCAACACCTCCAAAGCCAAGAATAATGATGGAATCATCAACTAATGAAATTTTATTTCTTTTCATTGCCATCATAAAACCATACCAATCTGTATTATTACCTATTATTTTAGAATCAACTTTCATAACCATGTTAATTGCACCAATTAGTTTAGCTCTTGAGTTTATTTCATCCACATGAGAAATAATATTAGTCTTATGAGGCAATGTGACATTAATTCCATCTAGAATACCCTCATTCATTTTATTAATTATTTTATTAAGTTGATTTTTCTTTACATGAACTTTTTCATATGTTGCATTAATGTTTAACTCATTAAAAATCCACCTATGCATAATAGGACTCAAACTATGAGAAATGGGATCACCTATTACTGCAAATTTTTTCATTTCAATATAGTTTTTAATATGTTAAAAAAATTAGGAAATGAAATATCAATACAAGTTAAATCATCAAATACATTATTACTAGATGTTAGTAATTCTGCAATGGAAAAAGCCATTGCAATACGATGATCTCCAAAAGTTTTAATTTCTGCATTGACAAGTTTTTTTTCTGGATTAATTATAAAACCATCTTTCATTTCAATTATGTCAATACCCATCTTTTTAATATTATAACAAATCGCATCAATTCTATCTGACTCTTTATGACGCAATTCTTCTGCATTTCTAATAATTGTTGGGCTATCCGCCTGAGTAGCAAGCACTGCAATGATTGGGATTTCATCTATAATTGATGGTATGACTTCCCCTGATAGATGAATGCCTGAAAGTGGATGTGATTTAATATTTACATCACCAATAATTTCCCCCATTTCTTTTCTCATGTTACCCCAACTAACAATAGCACCCATTTTTTTTAATACATCAAAAAAAGCAATTCTAGTAGAATTTGCCAATAAGTTTTTTATGGTTAAATCTGAATTTGGAATCAAAGCTGCTGATGATGCGAAAAAAGCTGCTGACGAAGGGTCCCCCGGAATATTTATGGAAAAAGGTTCTAGATTCTGTTTCAATGGTTCAATAACAATGGATGAATCCAATTTAATATTAACACCTAATTTCTGCAGCATTATTTCAGTATGATCTCTTGTTTTAGTTTGCTCTTTTAAAATTGTTTTATCATTACAATCTAGTGCAGCCAAAATCAAACAAGATTTTACTTGTGCAGAAGCAATGGGTATCTCATAATTGATAGATTTTAATTCTGAAGATGAAATATTTATTGGAAGTCGACCATTTGATGATTCAATTTTTGCACCCATTTTTTTAAGAGGTGCAATAATTCTATCCATTGGCCTACTAGTTAAGGACTCATCACCAATAAGTTGAACATCTATTTTCTTTCCAACCAATAATCCTGATAATAAACGTGCACTTGTTCCAGAGTTGCCGCAATCCAATGGAGTTTCAGGTGATTTAAAAAAGCCTCCTCCAACTAAAACAGAGTCATTTTGATTGGAAAAATTAGTACCACAAGCAGCAAGACAATTTTTAGTAGAATTAACATCCATCCCTGTTGATAAGTTGTGGATGATTGATTTGCCATTTATTAATGACGCTATCATTAATGATCTATGAGAAATAGATTTATCTCCTGGAATTGATATGGAACCTCTAATTGGCATCTTCTGTTATCTGACGATGCACTTCATTTATTTTCCCAATCAATCTATCAATCATCTCACTTGTATATGGGTTATATTTTTGCAAATCTCTAAATAGATCCCAGCTATCATTACATGTTTGCTCTATGACTCCTAATAAATCATTAAAACCCAATGTATTAATTTCTGTTGACCTCACTCCTGCCTCTTTTAACACTCTACCAATAAAATGAGTTATTCCTTGACTTGATGCAGCCACCTTATCATGCTGATCTGGAGTCATTTCGACAACTCTAATTGATAAGGATTCAAAAATGTCTCTAATTTCATCCATTCTATTATACTCATCTCTAATTGGGCATAAAGTCACTTTTAATTCTCTAAATGGGGTATAAGAATCAGGGCCAAAATGTGGATGAGTTCCAATTATACCTACGTGCTCAGCTAATTTTTTCTCCATTATTTGAACTGGATAAACTTTCACGGAACATACATCCAAAATAGTTGTATTATACAATTTAAATTTTGATATTTCTTCCATGCAATTTTCAAATGCGCTTATGGGCACTGCTACAAAAACTAAAACACAATCCAAAACCTCTTCCAAGGCATGAGCTGCAATATTCTCCAAACATTTTTCATTAAAATCATAAACCAACACTTCAAATCTTTTTGATAGCAAATCATGAAGAACTTTTCCAAACCGACCATAACCAATAATTCCAATTTTTTTCATACTACCCCTCCACCCTTTTAACTGCCAAAAATAATGTTAAATTATGTTTTAAGTCATGTATATCTTCTTTTAAGATTTCCAATCCATACAATTTAGAGCAATTCTTACTACCAATAACGGCTGTTGTTGTTGATAATTTCCCCTCACTCAATCTACGTGCAGCTTCAGCCGTATCATCGGATTCAATTAATTTACAAGACCAAAAATTATTTGCCAGATAATCCTTACACTGTCGCAATGCTTGCTGATGTGAATGAATTTCAGATATATTTTCTAAAAGCATGCCTTTCTTAACTAACAAATTTTGACTTATCGTAACATGAAACATATTTACGATTTTACATCTATGTTCAGCCATTGCCTCTACACTCTCAATAACTACTCCTCCTTGTGCATTTTCCATTGCAAAAACTCCGTAATCAACATCTCCAGATTCTACTGCAGACAATACTTCATTAGATGAAATGAGGAATTTTATTTCATATTTTCCCATGTTATTTTCAGTTGCAAATTTCTTTGCAGCCTCTTCACTAAAGCTACCCTCACCTCCCTGTACTCCAATTAAATCTCTATTCACCAATTAAACTCCTTACATATTTTTCTACCACGCCTATGGGATCAGTTGAATTTTCAATCATCTTAATAATTGCGCTCCCTACAACTGCGCCATGAGCGTGCTTATTAATACTTATAACATCTCTATTATCCTCAATACCAAAACCAACCACATAGGGACATTCACTATTTTCTTTTACTCTCTTCATATATTTAGCAATATCATGGTTAGCAGAATTGAAATTTCCAGTCACACCTAAAATGGAAACACAATAAATTAAATCTCTAGATAAAATAGAAATTTGATTTATTCGATTTGCTGGCGTATTGGGAGCTACAAGTAAAATAGGACTAATATTTTTTTCCTTTGCCATAACAATATAATCACCACCTTCTTCTGGCGGAAGATCTGGCACTATCAACCCATCTACACCCATGGAACTACATTCAATTAAAAAATTCTCCAAACCAAATTTCATTATGGGATTAACATAGCCCATTAATACCAAAGGAATATCAGACTGCTTTCTTATATCAGATACTAGTCTCAATATCCAAGAAAGAGTAACGCCATTATTTAACGCAATTTGACTACTTTTTTGAATAATTGGACCATCAGCCAAAGGATCTGAAAATGGCATTCCTATCTCAACCATTGAGGCCCCCGCAGATTCGGCAGCCAAAACCATCTCTAATGAATCATCCTTTCTTGGATAACCTGCCGTTAAAAAGGGAATGACCTTTTTATTCCTTTCCCTAAAAATATACTGAATTCTATTCATATCTCATCACCCATAAAATCTGCAACGGAATAAACATCCTTATCCCCTCTCCCTGATAAACAAATAACGACATTATCATTTTTATTTAAATTATTATCCCTTGAAAATAAAAACGATAATGCATGGGATGTTTCAAGGGCAGGAATTATACCCTCATTGATGGAAACCCATTTAAATGCATGTATAGCCTCTTCATCTGTTGCAGAGACATATTCTACCCTGCCATCTTCTTTTAAATAACTATGCTCAGGTCCAATCCCAGGATAATCTAACCCCGCAGAAATTGAATGAGGCAACACGACTTGACCATCTTGAGTTTGAAGCAAATAACTTTTAGCACCATGCAATACTCCAAATTCTCCACAAGCCATGGTTGCAGCGTGCTTATTAGTAGCCAAACCATGCCCTGCAGCCTCAACGCCCACCAATCGAACCTCTTCATCAATAAATGGATAAAACATCCCCATTGCATTCGAGCCACCCCCTACACAAGCAACTACTACCGATGGCAGCTTATCTTTAAAATCATTATCACGAAATTGCCGCATTGCTTCTTTTCCAATTACCGATTGAAAATCTCTCACCATCATAGGATATGGATGTGGCCCAACAACAGATCCAATTAAATAATATGTATTTTCTACATTTGAAACCCAATCCCTTATGGCCTCATTAGTAGCATCTTTCAAAGTCTTGCTACCTGATGAAACAGGCCTAACATCTGCTCCCAATAGTTTCATTCTAAATACATTTAAACTTTGACGTTTAATATCCTCTTCACCCATGTAAACAACACATTTCATTCCAAATTTTGCAGCCACAGTAGCAGTAGCCACCCCATGCATGCCCGCACCAGTCTCAGCTATGATTCTATTTTTATTCATTTTTTTTGCAAGAAGTATTTGACCTAATGCATTATTAATTTTATGAGCCCCCGTATGATTTAGATCCTCTCTTTTGAAAAACACATTAAAGCCTAGTTCATTTGAAATCCTTTCAGCAAAGTAAAGAGGAGTAGGCCTTCCAGAATAATTTTCCATTAACCCACTTAATTGTGCCTGAAAAATAGGATCATTTTTCATGGTAGCATATAATGAGTCTAATTCAGTTATTGCCGGAATTAATGTTTCAGGCACATATTTACCACCAAATTGATTAAAATATCCTTTAGAATCTGGTTTGTCGTACGCCATATTAAAGCTCTCTCTCCCTAACCTTTATAAATGGATTAACTAAATCACTTGATTCATCAATATTATCAAATAAGGATTGTATCTTCCCATGATCCTTAATTCCCGGCTGTGCTTCAATGCCGCTATTTATATCTACCCCATTTGGCATGACTGTCTTAATTCCATCATTTATGTTTAATTCATTTAATCCACCAGAAAGAATAATTGGACATCCAACATTTAAACTAGAAATCAATGACCAATTAAAAGCTTTTCCCGTACCTCCATAAAAATTATCATCATGGGTATCAAATAAAAATGAATGCACATCATAATCCACTAAAATTTCAGGATCAAAAAAATGTCCAAGTCTAAATGCTTTTATGACAGGATATGAAACTTGATCACAATAAGACGGATTTTCATCTCCATGAAGCTGCACAAAATCCAAGCCTACTTCCTTTGAAATAGAATTTACTATCTTCAAACTTTCATTTACAAAAACTCCTACAAATGCAATATTTGATTTTATATTAGAAATAATTTTAAATGCTAACTTTGGGTCAATATATCTAGGACTTTTTTCATAAAATATAAAACCAATTGCAGCAACACCGCTATCAGCAACAAAACATGCATCATCCATATTAGTAATTCCGCAAACCTTAACTGGAATCATATTATGCACTCCTTAATAAATTAGACAAGGCTACACCTGGATCATCAGAGCTCATCAAATGAGTCCCCACTAGAGCAGCATTAAAGCCTAATTCAAAAACAAATTTTAAATCTTCAAAGCTTGAGATGCCGCTTTCAGCGACCCAAACTGGCTGACCAGGCAAATCTAACATGATTTTTTTAAAAAAATTAATATCTGTTTTCATTGTCTGAAGATCTCTACAATTAAAACCTATCATGCTAGGCTTTATTTCATCAAATAATCTAAAATGACTTTCATTATGTGTCTCAACAAGGACATGCAAACCTAATTCACAAGCTAAGTCATGTAAATCTTTTAACATTTCCATTTCCATAATATCAGCTATCAATAAAATTGCATCAGCCCCAGCATGAAACGATTCCCATACTTGATACTCTGAAATTATAAAATCTTTCCTTAAAATTGGAATATCAACCATGGATTTTACATCATGAATGAACTGCAATTGACCACCAAAATAATTTTGATCAGTTAAAACAGAAATGCAAGCAGCTCCATGGCTAGCATAATTTTGAGCAATCAAGGCAGGATTTGCCTGCATATTAATATCACCCAAAGCAGGGGAGCGCCTTTTAATTTCTGCAATTATTTGTATTTCTTTTTTTTTCAACTGACTGCTAAAATTTCTTATTGAGGATAGTCTCTGAGAATCTCTCATGCGATCCAAGGAAACTATTTTAGAACGCTCTTCAACCTCTAACTTCTTATTTTCAATAATTTTCTCAAGAATATTCATTTTACAGCCATGAGTTTATGTAAAACATCCATAGAGGCACCAGAACTAATCATATCCCGCGCAACGTCAATTCCATCATTAATACTTTCAACTTTACCACCAACTAAAATACCTGCGGCTGCATTTAAAATAACAATATCCGTCTTTTTACCATTTTCATTGCCACTTAGAATATCCTGTATTATTTTAGCATTTAACTCTGGAGAGCCCCCTTTTAAATCCTCCAATGAAGCTAATGAAAAGCCATATTCTAATGCGGAAAATGATTCACTTATAATTTCTCCTGTATTCTGTAAATGGCTAATTTTAGTTTTTGCCGTAGTTGAAATTTCATCCAAGCCATCATCACCATGCACAATCATCGCATTAATGGAACCCAATCTTTTAAAAACATTGGCAACAATTTCCGTCAAATCTCCATTGTATATACCCATCAATTGCCGCCTAACTCCTGCAGGATTACACAACGGTCCTAAAACATTAAAAACAGTTCTAACTCCAAGCGATTTACGTGCCCCCATGGCATGCTTCATTGCTGGATGAAGAGATGGAGCAAACATGAAACCTATGCCAATTTTTTCTATGCACTCAGAAACATCCTCAATGGAAAGAGAAATATTAACGCCCAATGCCTCTAAAACATCTGCAGAGCCAGACTTTGAAGTCATGGACCTATTACCATGTTTTGCTACAGGAACACCTGCTGCCGCCACTACAAAAGAGGCTGCCGTCGAAACATTAAATGTTCCACTTGAATCTCCACCTGTACCACACATGTCAATTGCTCCATCTATACATTTAATATGAGTCATTTTTTCTCGCATTGCTTCTGCAAAGCCAGCAATTTCTTCTGACTTGGCCCCTTTAGATCGAAGTGCTATCAAAAAACCTGAAATTTGAGCATCATCATATTCCCCAGACATTATTTCTAACATTACATTTTTGGATTCTGATTGATTTAAATCTTGATCTTCTAGTAATTTTTCAATTATGAATTTCATCATCAAATTTCTAAAAAATTATTTATCATATTTTGCCCATGCTCCGTTACAATTGATTCAGGATGAAATTGCACTCCAAATATGGGATGCTCAACATGCTCCAATGCCATTATGAGATTATTTTCAGTTCGTGCAGTCACCTTCAGCTCCAAAGGAAATGAATTTTCAATGGCAACCAAAGAATGATATCGAGTTGCCTCAAAAGTAGCAGGTATGTCCTTAAAAATTCTAGAGCCAAACTGATTTATTTTTGATGTCTTTCCATGGACAATTTCATTTGCCCTACCAACCTCTCCACCAAAAGCCACTGTAATTGCTTGATGCCCCAAACAAATGCCGAAAATGGGGATTTTTTCACCAAACTCTTTAATTACATCAATCGAAATCCCAGCATCTTCAGGAGAACCAGGCCCTGGTGAAATTACTATTTTTTCAGGAGAAATTTTTGCTATGTCATTCAAAGTCAACTTATCATTTCTATGCACTTCTAAATTAACATTAAATGCACCAATGTATTGAACAAGATTATATGTAAAAGAATCATAATTATCTATAATTAAAATCATGCTATCAAGCCATTTTCTGCTAAATCAATTGCGCTATTAATAGCCTTCGCCTTATTAATTGTTTCTTCATATTCCATATCTGGATCTGAATCATGCACAATACCAGCACCTGATTGAAAATAAATTCTTCCATCTTTTACTACCATGGTTCTAATGGCAATACAAGTATTCATATTACCAGTAAAATCAAAATAACCTATTGCTCCAGAATAAACCCCTCTTCGATGTGGTTCCAAATCATTAATGATTTCCATTGCTCGAATTTTAGGAGCACCAGTCAAAGTCCCTGCAGGAAATCCAGAATAAAGAGCATCAAAAACATCTTTATCTTTTCTTAAAATCCCCCTAACATCAGACACTATATGCATAACATGTGAATAATACTCTACTTTCATGAAATCCTTAACTTGAACAGAATCATATTCTGAAGCTCTTCCAACATCATTCCTTCCCAAATCCACTAACATTAAGTGCTCTGCTCTCTCTTTATCATCATTTATCAATTGATCTGCCAATAATAAATCCTCTGTTTCATTGTTACCCCTTTTACTAGTGCCAGCAATTGGCCTGATCTCAATTTCTTCATCATCAACTTTAACAAGAAGTTCAGGAGATGCACCAATAATATTAAAATCATCTAAATGAAGATGAAACATATATGGTGAAGGATTAATACTTCTCAAGGCTCTATATAAAGTAATTGGATCAATATCTGAATCTCGCTTAAACCGCTGACTTAAAACTAATTGAAACACATCACCAGATTTAATATGCTCTTTCACTTTTTTGACGGCTTCTTTATAATCTTCTTTGCTAAAATCTGATGTCAATTTTGATTTAGATTGCCTAACTATGCTATCAGTTTGATAATTTATGTCAATATGTAATTCTTCCCCTAACTGATCAATTTTATTTACTGCCATATCATATGCTTTTTTTAAATCCATTCCATCATCTATGTGAACATTGCTAAATAAAATGATTTGATTTTTCAAATGATCAAAAGCAATCAATTCATGGAATAACATGAAAACAGCATCAGGACACTGCAATGTGTCATTTTCATATATGGGTATTTTCTCTTTCCAAATAATACTTTCATAACCTAAATAGCCAACCAACCCCCCTGAAAAATTTGGCAAACCAGATAATTTAGGAGCACTATATTGACTTTGAATTTTACGCAATAAATCCAAATATCTTGAAGAGTCTTCATACCATTTTCCACTCTCACAAATTTCTGTCTTACCCTTCCTTGATCGAAAAATACAATCAGGATTTCTCCCAATAAAAGAATACCTGCCATATTGATTACCATGTTCTACAGATTCTAAAATAAAAGAATATTCTGATGTTTTTTTTAATTTCATGTAAACAGAAATAGGTGTCAACAAATCAGCCATTACACGTTTATAAACAGGAACTGTTTTATGTTTTTTTGCTAAGTCTGAAAATTCTTTGAAATTCATTATTAATTAATAATACATAAAATTTAAATTATTTTTGTACCTGCTTAGATGTTTTAAAAACAGCAGTAAAAATTCGAATAAGCTGTTCCTCTGATAAATTCTCTCCAGCTTTTGATGTAAGCCTCTCAATTATCTCACTCTCTCTAGATTTATCTTCTATGGGAATATGTAATTTTTCTTTAAGCAAACCAACTTTTTTTGAAATTTGCATCCTTGTTTTCAATAATCTAATGATTTCTTCATCAAGATCGTCAATTTGCTTTCTTAAGGTCAGGATTCGTTTATCCATATAGTCATAAATTATGACGGAATTATGTTTTTTAAAAAGACTTGAATTTATTGATTATCTATTTTGTAATATAATTTATTTAAAAATTGTTTCGGCCCTTCATGCTCTGGATTGATTTTACTTGCAATCAATGCATGCTTTTCAGCTTTTATAAAATTACCTTCATGTAAATACATTTCACTTAATATCATGTGAAATCGACCAATAGGTTTTGGATACATCATTACCACCCTATTTAAGTGCGATATTGCCGGCCCATGCCTTTGACTATCATAATGATCTAAACCTCTCCAAATTGAAAACTTGATAATACCATGCCAAATTATAATTGCAATCAATAAATATTTTAATAAAAAATTTATTTTCTTATTCGGATCAATAACTTGAATTGCAATAATTGTCGCAATGCCAAAAGATAAGAAATGCCCCATCCCATACAACCCATCAATACAAAACCCACAAAATAAAATTAATGGTAATAATAAATAATCCTTTTTATGAACTGATTGAAATTTATCTGAAATGGCTGATAATTTGAACATTTTTAAATTTAAACCATAATGTTTAAACTGAAAGTTTTCCCTAAAAGGGTTTTTCCACTTATAAGCAATTGCTTGTGAGGGACAGCCATCGGTACAAACCATGCAAGATGTACAATTAGTATTAGTTACTTTTTCATGATTATTAATTTCATAAGTAACATCAATTCCAATCGGACAATTGTCAGTACAAACCCCACACTCAATGCAAGTTCCTACTTTTCTAACTTTAAACATGGCTAAAGAGCTAGGTAGCTTTAAAAAAGCCCCCCAAGGACAAAGAAATCGGCAAAAACCTTTTCTTCCTAAAAAATATACTATTAAAAATCCATCAACAATAAATGTCAATAAACCGATCATGAAGCCTGGGAGAAATGCCCAAATTTCAGGCATTCCAAAATTAATGACTAACTTCTCCCAAGGCATTTTAATGGAATGAATTAAATTAGGAGCAACGTAAAAGTTTAAAAGAATAAAAAGTGGTAAAATCGTTACTAAGCTAGAATTTATTGTTTTTGGCACAATGTTCATTTTTTTTAATACCCACCAAGAAAATTCTTGTAAAGCACCAAAATGACATGCCCATCCACAAAAAAAACGACCAAATATCAACGTTGAAATAAATGCAATCATAACCATGACTACGCCCGCATTAATTATACCATATTTGATAAATGCATGAAAAAACTCTTGAAAATCTACACTCCCAATAACGGAGTCACCAAAATAGTATATATGAGCAAGAATTAAAACATGAATCCCTATTAGAGAAGAAATCCTAATTCTCTGTATCATATATTTATCCTAAAATAAAATTAAGAGTTCTAATGACATCTAAAATATTTAAAATATCATCATAGTTCATGTCTCCAGCCCAAAAAATGCCTTCATCAAACACCATTTCTCCTAAAGAAAAATTAACTAAAATAATAATATCCTGTACATTTATTACATCATCAGTATTAACATCACCTTTTTTCCCAACAAAACCAATATCTTCTACAAATGTATATGAAGTCCCCCCAATTATAGGACCATCAACATATGAAATTTTCCTTTGATTCGTATTAATATCTCTACTTGGCCAATAAATGGTCATGCCTAAAGCTGAAATATTTTTATTCATCCCAAAATGGAGCAATAAGGGCTCCATGTTTCCATGGCCTTTTCCTCCAATAATTTCTCTCATCACATCTTTTTCTGGAAGATGCAATACTACACGTGCACCAATCGCAGACTGATTAGCTAATAACGACCAACCATCATTTGGAAGATCATATTGTCTTCCTTCTAATTTTAATTTTAACCAATTATTAGAACTAAATGATGAATCTATTGTAACATTCTTATATAGTAAACTAGTGTACTTGGCTCCAGGAGGACCATTTGTCATTTTTAAACCAGCAGCAAATACATCTAACCAGCCATCGCCATCAATGTCCCCAGAAATGATATCCTGTGTTCCTGATAAAAAATTAGGACTAGATGTTGTATCCCAAGCACCATCCCCCATATTAATAAATAAATCATCAGGATTTCTAATGCTTGAAGTCCATAAATCTAATAATCCATCATTATTATAATCTCCCCAGCTCACTCCATTACTTAATTCATCAGATTCTAACATTTGTTGTTCTGCTACATTTATGAATTCATTATTTATATTTTCATATAAGCGATTTTTACCCCAATTTGTAAGATAAAGATCAAAATCATTGTCATTATCATAATCACCCCATGCTGCGCCATAGCCCATGCTGCCAATTTCATTTACATCAGGGTCAGCAATACCTATATTTATTGCTTTCTCAATAAAAAATGATTCTGGATCAGCATCATAAACAACATTTCCAGGAGTGCCCGTAAGAGTTTGATTTTCAAAAAACCAATTATAACCATATTTTCTTCCTACATATACATCCTGATCTCCATCTCCATCATAATCTGAAATTGCTAAAATACGACTAGCACTTATGTCTCCTTGCTCGCGATAAAAGGTGTATGCCAGTTCAAATTGTGGTGCACCATATTCATTAATACCATTATTTAAATATAACATGAATTGTTCGTCGTTTTCTTCTTGAATTGCCAAAAGATCCAAATCTCCATCTAAATCTGCATCCATTAAACCTAAACTATGTAAAAAGGGCAATTCTTGTGATGGTAAAAATTCATGTGTAAGAAAAGAATTATTACCATCATTTAATAAAATTACATGTGGTGAAAATTGAGGTCCAGAATTATTCCAACAATTATTTTCTTCCCAATAACAATTATCATCTTCCTCACAAACTGTTTGAAAATCATAATCATCACAATTATGATGAGAAGAAATTTCTGCCATAAAACGCCATTTTAATATGTCGGGGTATCCATTATTATCTACATCACCAACGACAATACCACGACAACCTGAATCATCAATGCCATAATCAAGTGTTTTATCTTTAAAAACAGATTCATTATTTTGAAAATAATAAGAATTAGCATAACCAAAATACAAATCTAAATCACCATCTAAATCAAAATCACATAATACACCTCCCTTTGCTTTCATTTTTTCATGATCAGGGTTATCCTCATGTACATAGCCACTAAATAGACCACTAGACATTTCTTGTTGAGGGGCATCAGTATCTTCAGGCCAAAATTCTGGTCTATCACTATTGGTAACTAAAAAAAATACTTCTACCCCCAAAAGCAATACTCCACTCATCATGGCCATAATTAAACTAAATCGCAAATAATTTATCATTTTCATAAACATCACAATAATATAATATCATTAATAAATTGACGACAAAAGGTAGTCTGAAACAAATTGTTACAGACTATTTAAGCTTCCATAAATAATTTTACCTAATTCATTTCTAGGTATTAAAGGAACTTTAATGATTTTTTTTGGTATTTTATGTTTTGACAAAACTTCTATTAATTTATTTTTTATTAATGTTTCATTTAATTCATTAGTTTCAAAAACAACATATGCAATTACACGCTGACCCCATTCTTCATCCTCTTCACCTACCACGGCAGAATCTAATATTCCATCTATGCTTATTAATTGTTCTTCCACTTCCATGGGATTGATATTTTCACCACCTGAAACTATAAGATCTTTTCTTCTAATGTCAAGAAAGAGAAGATCATTATCGATATGCCCCAAATCATTAGAATCATGCACTCCATTAATAACTTCTTCATCTAGATAGCCAACCATGACCACATCTCCAGAAATATGAATTGTTCCATTATTAATCCAAGCCTTAATACCTGAAAAAGGTCTACCTGCATATAATTTATTATGTGGCTCTTCTAGCACTTTTAATCCAAAGGTCCCTGAACATGTTTCTGTCATCCCATATACTTTGACAATTGGCAAATGATTTTCTATGCAATAGTCTAATAATGACTCTGGAGAAGGCCCTCCCCCCAACAAAATATATCTTAAAGATTTTAAAGAGTTTAATCCTCCATCAAGGGAAAGTATTCGTTTTAACATTGTAGGAACTAAAGAAATAATGGTTACAGGATTATTGGCAATAGCATTATTAACATTAATTGCATCAAAATCAGATATCAGATTAACTGAAAATCCATAAATTAGAGCACGAATGATTACGGCCAAACCACCTATATGGTTCAACGGCAAACAACATAAAAATTGGTCCTGTTTTTCAAATAAAAGAAACTCATTCCAATTTTTACAACTCATTTCAAAATTACCATAAGTTAATTGTACAGCCTTTGGAGTGGAGGTAGTGCCAGAAGTTAAAATTATTACACAAATATCATTATTATTGTGTTCATATGCATTTTTCATGATGGAACAACCACTAGCAACATTAGGCAATTCTTCAATGCAAAAAAGTAAAAAAGGACAGCTGGAAAATAATTTTTTTTCTTGCCAATTAGTAATAATCAAGGATGGTTTTATTTTATCCATGATCAGTTTATGTTCATGACTAGTCATGTGAATGGAAATGGGCACAGCAATTGCACCAATCTCAAAACAAGCCAATATGGTTTCCACCATCTCTATTCCACTTGGCAAGCAGATCATGATTTTATCATTACGTTTAATTCCTGATTTCATTAATGCCCGTGAGTAAACCTTTACCATCTCATATACATCTAAATATGAATGATTCTTATTTCCTTCTCTTATGAAAATTTTATCAGGATTATTATTAATTTGAAAATCAAGCCAATTCATAAATCAAAATCCCATCTTCAAGCCCAAACCTGGCTTATCAGGTAAATCCAACATTCCATTTTCAATCTTGGGTGTAGAAATCTGCTCATTATAAAAACAATCTGTTGCTAAACCACATGCTTCCTTAATTTCATTTGATGCAACCAAATGAATACATGCCATTCGACCAATTGCCGTCTCTAAAGATGATGATATTATGGGGATAATTTTGTTTGCTTTGGCAACTTCAATAAGCTTCTTTGATTCAATGAACCCGCCAGAAACCATGGGTTTAATTATAAACACTTGCGCCATTTCCATGTCAATAATTTTTTTTGCTGACTCAATACATGTAATTGACTCATCCAAGGCAATTGGTATATCGGTATGATATTGAAGTTCTTTTAAATCTTCAATATCATCAACCGGAAGAGGTTGCTCTATGTATTCTATGTTAAATTTTTCCATTTCCTTACAAAACCTTATGGCCTTTGGCAAATCAAAAAAACCATTGGCATCCAAACGAAATAATACTTTTTCTCCATATGAATCCGTCAATTTTTCAATCTGTTCAATTTCATCAAATATATTACCTAAACCAACTTTTACTTTTATTACTTTAAAACCATCTGAAGCTATATGTGAACCCATTATTCCATTAATTTCTATAGAAGATAAAGATGAAACATTTAAATGTTTTGATATGGAAATATTACTTTGCCTAGATAAAATATCATAAATAGCAGTTTCAATTGCAAATCGTGCCGATGGACATCCTTGGCAATGTACTTCAGCTAGTAACAATAATTCTTCCTCATCTATCTCTTCATCTTTAACTGCATGAAAAAAACCTTCGAAAACATGATAAACTTCAGATATGCTTTCCTTACTAAACATCGGTAATGGTGAAGCTTCACCAAAACCCATAAAATTTTCAGATTCTATTTTCAACCAAAGTCCTTCTCTATTTTCATATTTCATATTAGAATTTTTAAATGATTTTACAAAGGGAATTGAAAAAGGTTGGACTTTGAATTGTAATATCTTCAAATAATTAACCCCATTGAAAATAAAATAGTATAAATAAAAAGCAAACGTGCTGTTTTATTTAATAATAAATTTAAATCTGAACCTGTCAACATAAAAATTTGAACTGACAAACCACATGCAATAGGTAAAGAAAAATATGTCATCAATACAGCTAAATCATTCTCTCCTTGCAACCAAATGTGAAAAGGCAAATAATAAGGTAATAATATTAGTAATGAATAATGAACTTTAGAAAAAAATATACCAAATCGTACAGTTAATGTTTTTTTTTCAGAAATTTTATCCTCATTAAAATCTCTTATGTTATTTACCACTAACATTCCATTAGATAACATTCCCATGGCAACACCTAACCATAATGAGATAACACTTACAACACCAGTTTGAAGATAATACGTACCTGGAACAGCTATTAGTCCAAAAAAAATAAAAACAAATATGTCTCCCCAGCCATGATACCCCAAGGGGTATGGGCCACCAGTATATAAAATACCTGCCAGTATTGAAGCCAAGCCAATCAAGATTATTGGCCAGCCTCCTACTAAAAACAAATAAAATCCTATGCATATTGACAATAAAAAAACAAACCACATTCCTTGCTTCATTTTTTCAGGAGCAATTAAACCTGCTTGAGTTACACGTAAGGGCCCCAAACGATCATCTCGATCCGACCCTTTTTGAAAATCAAATACATCATTTGCAAAATTAGCTCCAATTTGAATGAATATAGCTGCCAATACAGTCATCAAAAATATGCCCTCATTAAAACTACCATTATTTATAGCTAATGCTGACCCTATTAATACAGGAGAAATTGCAGCAGGCAACGTTTTAATTCTTGCTGCTAATATCCAATTCTTCATTTTCTATGAATTATGGAAGTCGAGGGAATTTATCAAATTCCGGTTTTCGTTTTTCTTTAAATGCATCTCTTCCTTCTTGCGCTTCATCAGTCATGTAAAAAAGCATGGTTGCATCACCTGCTAATTGTTGTAATCCTGCTTGACCATCACAATCTGCATTTAAAGCACCTTTAAGCATTCTAAGTGCTAATGGTGATTTTTCTAACATCTCTCTACACCAGGTTATGGTTTCTTTTTCTAAATCAGAATAAGGTACAACAGAATTTACAAGCCCCCAATCCAATGCAGTTTTTGCATCATACATTCTACATAAAAACCAAATTTCTCTCGCACGCTTTTGACCAATTATTCTTGCCATGTATGAAGCTCCCCAACCACCATCAAATGATCCAACCTTAGGACCTGTTTGACCAAATTTTGCATTGTCTGCAGCAATTGTAAGATCACAAAGCATATGTAATACATGCCCTCCTCCAACTGCATAACCTGAAACCATTGCAACAACAGGTTTTGGCATGTATCTAATTTGTTTTTGAACATCTAAAATGTTTAATCGAGGTACGCCATCCTCTCCAACATAACCAGCATCACCTCTAATTTTCTGATCGCCTCCTGCACAAAATGCTTCTTTTCCTTCACCCGTTAAGATAATGACTCCTATTTTTTGATCTTCACGAGCTAATTTTAAAGCATCTTTCAATTCAAAAACTGTCTTTGGCCGAAATGAATTTCTAACTTCTGGCCTATTTATGGTAATTTTTGCAATACCTTGTGTATTCCCATGCCCATGTTCATATTTTATATCTTCAAAGTCTGTATTTTTTATCCAATTATTTTTCATTTAAATCCTCATTATTTCATATTTTTCCAAAGTAAAAAATTAATGATTTTCTAAAAATTTGCCTACTATTCCTTTTTTAGATTATGACAATTTTCTACATTATCACTTTAGTATACTCAAACAATAATAATCAAATATGCCATGAAACATAATATTAGACCTGAAATAGAAAAAATCAAAGAAACAATAATATCAATACGACGCGACATTCACAAGCATCCAGAGCTTGCATTTAAGGAAAACCGTACATCACAATTAGTAATTGACCGACTAAATAAAATAGGCATTAAAGTTAAAAAAAATATTGGAAAAACTGGTGTTGTTGGAACTTTAAAAGGGCAAGGAAAGGGTCCAACCATAGCACTTCGAGCTGACATGGATGCACTTCCCATACAAGAAACAAGCAATATATCCTATAAATCTGTCAATGAAGGTGTCATGCATGCATGCGGGCATGATGGACATACGGCCATGCTACTTGGAACAGCTGAAGCTTTATCAAAAATGAAAGCTAATATTAATGGCACCATAAAGTTTTTATTTCAACCCGCAGAAGAAGGGCAAGGTGGTGCTCGTTACATGATTAAGGATGGAGCATTAAAAGATGTAGATTCTGCTTATGGAATTCATCTTTGGAATTATCAAAAATATGGTACCATAGGAGTAAAACCTGGCCCCATAATGGCAGCTGCAGACATTTTTGAAATTACAATAAATGGAAAAGGCGGCCATGGCGCTACTCCGCAAGGAACAAAAGATGCAATAATAATTGCTTCACATCTAATACAAACCCTACAAACAATTGTAAGTCGAAATGCAAATCCCATAGAGAGCTCAGTAGTAACAATAGGGCAAATTAATGGAGGGTATAATTTTAATGTAATTGCCGATAAAGTCGTATTAAAAGGCACCACTAGATCCTACACAGAAAAAAACAGACAATTAATAAAACAGCGAATGAAAGAAATCATTGATGGAACAAAAAAAACTTTCAATGCCAAAATAAATCTAAATTATGAAGATGGTTATCCTCCAACCATTAATGATCCAAATGCTGCAGAGAATATTTTGAATGCAGCAAAAAAGATAGTTGGAAACGGTGCAGGAAGTCCATATTTATCAATGGGAGCTGAAGATTTTAGCTATTTTTTACAAAAAGTACCTGGTTGTTATTTTTTAGTTGGCTCTGCACCAAAAGGGAAAAAACCTTTATCAATACCACATCATTGTTCAAACTTTGACATAGATGAACGTGCATTGCTTATTGGTAGTTCAGTTTATTTACAATTAATAGATGACTTATTAATAATGTGACGCTAATTACATCAATCTGCTTCTACCTTTTTTAATTTATTACAGACATTAAAAAGGAGAGTATGATGATTTATAAACTTATGACTAAAAAAAGCTCAGATGTAAAAACTCTCGTTAATGCACAGACAAAAAAAGCCGCCATTTGCTATTTTGCTGCTTTATTACATTTAAGTCAAGAAAATCTTTTAAAAATATTTAAAGTTAAATGAATTAATATCTTATTATTTCATTTACTAAAATTACAATATCCAAAATATCAACATATCCATCATAATTCATATCGGCAGATGATAATTCTTCACTAGTAGGCATATATGAACCAATTATTATGTTTACCATTAAAACAACATCTAATACATCTAAATTTCCATCTCCATTAATATCTCCTCCAGGTGAACTTATATAACCAGTATCACAATTCCACTCTGACTCACCACAATCATTTAATGCTTCAATGCAATATTCATATATAATATCAAATTGAGGAATAATGTCAACATACTGCAATTGATCAAATGTCGTAATACCCATCCAAGAACCATCTCTATATATTTTATAGTTATCAGCATTTTCAACATTAGACCAATTTATTAAAACTTCAGCATCATATTCACCATCAGACGCCATGACACTAATGGGAGCATTGGGGACTTTTTTTATGCTACCATAATCACATGTCATCATGGAATTACCACATTCATTATAAGTTTCAATGCAATATTCATGCTCAATGCCTTCCTGTGCACCCCAATCTTCATAAATAACATCAAAAGGGGTTAATTGAGCAATCGCAATATCATCTCTATACAAAATTTGCTGATTAATGGAAGAATTAGATGGTGTCCAAGTCAAAGTAATAGTATTACAATCCTCTCCATCAGTAGCGAGTAAATTGATTGGAGCCTCTGGTAATTCACAAGAATAATAAAATTCAAGCTTAATATTATCTATACAATAATTATCTTCGGACCCTATGCGTGGCATAAGTGCTTCTCCATTCCACGTATTAGAGACAATAAATTCATTATCAGTATAATCAATACTTAACTCGTAATCTTGAGACCAGTTACCATTTCCATCCATCATTCCCATGTAAGTTTCAGACCAAACAGGCAATGCGTCGCATTGACCTCCTCTAACTGTTACTCGTATTTCTTCTATACTTTGATAAAATGGTGGCTGGAATCCATACCATGCCTCACCCCAATAGTCGAATGGATTATACCAACTCTCATCCCAACCAAGCTTAACACAATTACTTGCCCCACTAAGGCATGAACATGTATACTCAATGGCATCATCATCAGACCAAGTCCCCTGCGTTTGATCACCTTGTTTAAAATCCATCCAATATTCACGAGCATTATTCAAAAAAACATAATTCTCATTTAACACTGAATAATAATCTTCATTAATCACATTTTTTATTTTTTCAAAATGTTTTAAGTCCATGATTCTATGATAAGAAGCAGGACCAGAAAAAAGATCCAAATCTGGCAAAACCTTATTTACAAGGTTAAATAAACTGTCATTTTTTAAATCCAACTGTATTAATAAATAATCACCATCATCCATATCATTAATAAGTGCTTCTATTTTTCCAGAAGGAATAAATTCTTTCATGACATTAACAGAATCATTGGATTCCCCCATCACATAAGAAAGGCCTAACAAATAAATGATTATCATTTTCTTCATGGAATGAAATTACACCATCATTCACTAATTTAAAAAGCAATTACTTTAATTTTTAGTCGAGGTTATTAATTTATTTTTAAAAAATATCTAATATATAACATGAAAAAAGTAAATTATTCACATGAAATCATTAATGATAATCTTATCCTTTTACATTACAAGTTTTTCTTATGGACAAATAAATACTGAAGCCATGCGAGATAATAATCGAATTCTAGGATTACATCATAAACTCAACATGTCTTTTTCTTACATATCTGGAAATTCTGAATTTATCATGTTTCATGGTAATTATAGATTAGATTATCATTCAAAACAAAAATGGCATGGATTTGTAATCATTAACCATGATCGTGCACATGAAAAATCTGAAAAAGAATTTAACAATAGAGGTTTTGCCCATTTAAGAGCATTACATCATTGGAAACCAAAAATTCATCTTGAAAGTTTTCTACAAAAAGAATTTAATCATTTTCTAAATCTTGAAAATAGAGAATTATTAGGATTCGGAATGCGCATGCATCCAATGAATGAATTATATGTTGGAATTGGACTAATGAATGAAGTTGAACTATATCAATCTTCACCAAAAGAACATGTTAATTTAAAATCTACTAATTATATCAATCATTCATTTAAGATGAATGAAATGATTGACATACAAAATGTCCTATACTATCAATTCATTAGTGCTAATATTGAACATTATAGAATCCTTTGGGATGGGAACCTAAACATTAAAGCCTCTAACTCCATTTCTTTCCATATGAATTTAAACTATCGCTATGACATTAGTGACATAAATCCAACAGGTGATTCATATTTCGAAATAACAAATGGCTTAGGATTTTCTTTTTAATTACTGAAACTTTTTTTCCTTTCATGCATATCATTGAATAACGTAGATTCATAAATAGACATTAGGAGGATATTTCATGAAAAAAACAACTTTTTATGTTATTTTCATTTTAATCAGTATTTCTTTGGTTTTCTCTAGTGCAAAACCTTGTTGTAAGAAAAAAGCAGGCAAAGGGGCCATTGCATGTAAAGTCAATCAAGCAAATATTGAAGATAATAAAAACATCAAACAAGAACTAGTTTCCAATACACTAGACCAAAACAATAATGCATTAAGATGTAATACTTCAAATAAAAATAAACAATGTAATGTTAATGCGAAAAAATCTTGGTGGATGTTTTGGAAGAAAAAATCTAATGCAGAATGCCCTTGTAAAAAAGTGCAATTAAACATTGATGCAGTCTCAACTAATTAATAAATTACATGAAACAAGTTGTTACAATAATAATTTTGATATTAGGGAAGAGTATGCCTAAGTTTATGATGAGGATGGGAAAAAACATTGATTTATTTTGACTCTCGTCACAAAAAGTAAAATTAATAAACAGTAAACTTGAATAAACGAAATAAATAAGGAAAGTAAACTATGAAGAAGATTCAATTACTATCAATTGTCATACTATCAGGAGCTATTGCATTTGGTGCAAAGGCTACTG
>JAYZCM010000060.1:0-9462 GCA_036338305.1 Fidelibacterota bacterium
CATTATCAGCCCCCCCATTATGTTGTAATATTGTTCCATATAAGATTCCATCATAAACTGTTAAATAAGCATTGCCAGGGCCATTTCTTGCAAAGAGAAGAAGATAATCTCCTTGATTATCATCATTTGAACCGTCCCATCTAAATATAGTTTCTAATGATATACTTTGCTGAGGATTGAAATTTGGATTATAAAAATCAACATAATCATCCACCCCATCAAAACTAAGTGAATAATCTTGACCTACAGCAAACGTTAAAGTAATTAAATAAATAAGAAATCTATACATTTCTCCCCCAAATGTGATTTAAACCACAAATTTAACTATTTTTTTAACAAAAAAACTAGAATTAATAGACGAGACTATTAAAGTGTGACCTATGTCACACTTTAATAAATTTCAAATAATTGAGAGTCATTTTGAAAAGCCTTGAATTCCAAAGCATTTCCAAATGGATCCATCAAAAAGAATGTAGCCTGTTCTCCAGGCTTTCCTTTGAATCTAACTTGAGGGTTAATAATAAAATCAATATTTTTTTCTTTAAGGGTTTCTACTAATTTTTTCCAATGTGCCATTTCCAATACAACGCCAAAATGCCGAGAAGGAACCTCCTCTCCATCTACGGAATTTGCTTGGATTAATTCATGATTATCATCTACCAAATGAGCAACAAGTTGATGACCAAAAAAATCAAAATCCATCCATTTATTTGACGTTCTTCCCACTTTACAATTGAAATTCAACACATAAAAATCATGTGCGATTTGAAGATCAGTTACTGGAATGGCCAAATGAAAAGGACGCAGACTCATTAAGAAGGATAATTAAACATAATCTTCTTTTTTACAAACTCACCATGCAAGCTTTGATGTACAGGGCAAGAATGCGCTGCTTTTTCCAAGACTTTTCTATCCTGATTTGAAATGTCAAATTTAAAATGTATGTCAACATGAATTTCAGCAATTCTCCGAGGATTCTCACCCATGACCTTGGTAACCTCTGACGTTGTACCCTTAAGATCAATATCTCGCCTTTCTGCGACGATCCCCATGATGGTAAGAACACAACTAGCAAGCGCCGTCGCCACTAAATCCGTAGGAGAAAATGCTTCACCTTTTCCATGATTATCTACTGGAGCATCAGTAATGATTTCATTGCCTGATTGAAGATGTTTTGCCTTGGTTCTAAGCTCACCTTCATATTCAACAATGATTTGATGCATGCTTTTTAAATGAGAACGGCAGAATCTACCGTAGATAAATATTTCTTAAACTTACTCATTCCTTCATTAATCCTATCCAATGGGATTCCAGAATAAGCAAAACGAATGTATTTTCTATCTTCACTTTCCAAAGGAGTACCAAAATGCTCTCTCGTACAAAAAGAAACGCCTGTTTCTCTTAAAATTCTTGAACGAAAATCTTCATATGAAGTACATTCTAATTTTTCATAGACTTCCGTCATGTCAGGGAATAGATAAAAAGTTGAATCGGGTACATTAAATGTAATGCCCGGAATACCTTCAAGATGACGAGCCAAACAATCTCTACGCCTCTTTAATTCAGCTAAAATATTTTTAGCTCCATCCTGCCTACCAATGAGCGCCTCCATTCCACCATATTGAATAAAATTATTTGTACAGGATTCATCATTTACAGCTAATTTTGAAAATACTTTCATGAGTTTGGAAGGCCCAACAGCAGCACCAAGCCTCCACCCTGTCATTGCATATGTTTTTGAAAATGTATAAAGGATCACCGTCCTTTCCAACATTCCTGGAAGTGAAGCAATGCTTTTAGAAGTTCCTGCATAACGAATATTATAATAAGCTTCATCACTTAAAACATGAAGGTCATGCTTTTGAGCTAATGTTGCCATCCATTCCATTTCTTCCAAACTTGATTCACAACCCATGGGATTTTGATAATTATTATAAATTAACAAACGAGTATTATCATCAATTGAATCTTCTATGCCTTCTCTATCAATTTGGAATCCATCATCAGTAGGAATGAAACCATAAGGCATGGCCTTTCCACCATGAAATTGAATTTGACTTTCATAAATGGGATAACCAGGATTAGGATATAAAACACCATCGCCAGGGTTCATCAAAGCTTGTATGAATTTTGGTATTACCGGTTTACCACCAGGCTGAATGACTACATTATCTGCAACTAAATCAAGCCCTCTTTCTCTACCAACTACATCAGCAATGATACTTCTCATCTCAGGTAATCCTGCTGCAGGATTATATCCCGTTTTCCCATCTCTCATTGCCTTTAAAGCCGCATCCATGATGTTTTGTGGCGTAGGAAGATCAATGTCTCCCAAATGAAAAGGATATACGGCATTTCCATTGGCTGCAAACTCTGCAGCATCTAGAGAAACTGCGAAAGCCGTCTCCGTACCTAATTTATCCAAACGTTTTGCAAAGCTCATCTTATTTCATACCCATTTTTTCTAATAATTCAATAGGGATGCTTCCTTTAAGTCTATTAATCCTTTTCCCCCTATCACATGCAAACCTCTCTATTCCTTTCATTTGCCAATCTGATGACAAATGAGCTTCTTCTATTACTTCTTCCAAATTACCACCATGTCGCCATTTATCATCCCAATCTGCTGAAATGGAATATTCTTCTACCAATGAATGCTTAACCCAATGCCCCATGTTCCTAATGGACGTGTTGGTAATCACCATGCAATCCAGCCATTCATCTTCACCAATAAGATTTTGCTTATATTCATCCTCTTGCATGTCAAATAACCCCCAAGACAACGCTGCAACTATTTTTACATTGGGACCATTTTCTACAATTTGTGGTAATATTTTACAAAGTTCACTAATCACGCTTGTGCCTCTTACGAGTATAATACCTTCTTTTTGACGATCTTCATCATAATCCTTAATTAAATAAGCACCACGAGCAGCTTCAAAATGACTTTCCATGCCAAGTTTTTCTCTATCTGGAATTTCAACTGGTGGGCGCGTTAAATGTAATGCCAATATGGGTACATCCGTTTTCAAAGCAGCTCCAAGCATTACAGGTACTTCATTATATTCCCAAGGATGCAAATTGATAATATGTCCTTCAGGAAAAAGCTGCGTTACTCCTGGTGCAAAAATACCAAAATGTGTTCTAAAATCTTCTGCTGTCTCAGGACCAGAATGACCCGCAACCCAAATAGTCTTACCCACTTTCAATTGTGAATCTTGAGCTATCTGACTATATAAACGATAAGCGCCATATTTTAAATATGAAAAAGATCCATATGTACTACATGCTGTAATGAAGCCAGAATGACTATCATAAGGTGAAGAATCAAAATTTACAGAACTAATTCCCGTCATGATTCCAGCATTGGCAAATTCTGTAATGCCTTGAGGAACAAGTATGCCTCCCTTATTATTTTTACGATGATACATGCCAAAATCTTTTTCACCTTCAAAGTCCTTACTAAAGCCTGCAATATTCGTAGAACCAGCTAAATCAGCAGAAGCCACAAAAGCCATTGGCCTTCCATGTGTTTTTCTTACATGGCTATTCAACCAAGAACCAAATTTCCCAAACGCTTCTCTATTAGGAGCCTTTTCACCTGATTTCTTATAAAGTTTTCTTGGATAATTTTTAAAATCATAAATAGCAGGATCTAACATTGGGTTCTGCTTAAAAGTATTTACTATTTCCTCATGTTTAGGTATGGAATCTGCAATATCTAATAATCTATTTGCCAAAAAATCAGTCAAACCAGGCACTTTATCAAACAATGACAATACAGAATCTAATGTAGATGACATTTGTTTTTTATTTTCTTCAAATGAATCAGAAGCAAGCATATCCATGTATTTAAACTCAACACCATATTCATCTGAAAATTGTCTACGAATATCCCAAAATTCTTTTGAGTTTCGTTTATGAGGAGAGCCGTGACTTGCTTCATCATATTTTAGATATCCTCTCCCTTTTCTAGTTTTAACCCATAGTGCTTTTGGCTGATCATTATTAGTAGAATCAAATAATCCTTCATAAGCTTTTAAAATGCTCTCCCAATCTTCTCCATTTTCAGTTCCTTCAACTTTCCAACCATATGGCTCAAACCAATCTTTGGGAGTGCCATGTTTTATTTCACTAAAAGGCCTAGAATCAATCCCATAATCATTCCAATCTACTACATAGATAAGATTACCAACGCCCATTCCATATGCAGAAATGCGAGCTTCATGAGAGATTCCCGTAGTAAGTCCACCCTCACCTTCAAATGCAAAAACTTTCACATCCTCAGCTCCCACATGTTTCAGGGCAAAGGCTTGACCTACAGCCGGAGCAGATCCATGTCCAGAAGGGCCAGTATTATATTTAAAAAATAACGTCTTACCTTCCATTTCAGCATGCCCTGACAAACCATCACGTCTTCTAAGAGTCAATAGATCTTCAGGCAATAAAGTAAAATCTTCTCCCATTGGATTAAGATATTTTTCATTCCCTGTCTCAATGAATTTTCTTTTTAATGCTTCATTGAATACAGCAAGAGTCGCATAAACTACAGGGTTAGTATGGCCTGCGACTAAAACAAAACGATCTCCAAATGTTTTACCAGGATTTCTAATATCCCAACGCATGACACCCGATAATAATGTAGAAATTAATATTGGCATTTTAGAACGAGAACCACCAGGATGTCCACTTTGCGATAAATTAAGGGCAATATCAATACTTTGATCTACCATTGAAGCTATTGCATCCCAATAATGAAATTCTTTTTTAAAGTCTGAAAGTGATAGAATCATAATGAATAATTTACGGAGATAAAATCTCTTTCTTCAAATAATTGAATGGAATGGCACCATGTTTTAAAAATGCTTCATGAAAATCATGCACATTATAATTTGCTTTCATTTTCTGCTTATACTCTCTATGTAAAGATTCCATCTCAACCATTCCTATGAATGAATATGTGCCAGAAAATAATTCCTTTTCAATTTCATCAATTAAACCTGTAGCTTCCTTATATGACAAAAATGCTTCACTCCTTAAAAGTGAAATTGCTTGTTTTTTATTTATTTTACCTGAATAATATTGGCCTTCAACATACCCCATGCATATAGTTTTCAATTCATCTTTAAGTAATAATATTTCATATGTTTCATCATCACTTGCATATCCTTGCTCTAACAACATTCTAACTGAATAATGTTCCCATCCTTTTTGATTAATTAAATCTGGAAACATATATCTAGCAGAAAATGCATTTTTTTGTGAATGAGCAATTTGAATTGTTTTCCCTGGATTAATATTTTTTGCATTTAATAAATCAATTTCTTGTTTTATTAATGGAAATAAATCATTTTTTTCATTATCGCTGTTTATGTAATAAATGATTTCCGAATTTATTTTATGAGGATGCTCCCCAAAAATTTCTGCGTTCCTACTTGAATAAAAATATCTTGGAAAATAAACCAATTTAATTCTTTTTCTAGTATTTATATCCATAACGTTCTTAGAATAAATAAATTTCTCAATTGCAGAAATTGATTCATAAAAATAAGTTAAGATACCTGAATGTGAAACTTGATTTTCTGGTTTATTATTAATATGATCAATTGTCCAATGAATCACTTCTAAGGTATCATCCCGATCAAGCCAAACAGGTTCATCATTTTCCATTAAATATATTGGTAATGTTTTTTTAAATAACTCATTTTGAATTGGATTTATTTTTTTATTAGCTAATCTATAAACATTTTTAGCAAGATATTTATTACCAATGAAAATTGGAAATGCATTCATTAAATTCAAATCACTAGAAAAGTTAAATATTGAAAGATTCATGTTTTTTTCTTTCAACCATTCCCCATAATCAAGCAAAGCTGCTTTAGATTGAATGATCGACAAGTCAATTTCGTCTAACGTCATGTTATCTGAATTTAATTTTAATGGAAGATCATCAAGCAATCTTATTACATCATCTATTATCAACTCTCCATATTCAAAATGTAATTTAGAATATGAACTTATAAGCAATTTTGATTCTTTCAATATTTCCGGTATTAAGTTTAATCTTTTTTTCACAATGTCAACTCTATGTTCCATTTCAATATCTTGACTTTCACTAATAAGAAAAAGTCCATCATATATTTCCCTTAAGATCCAAGAGGGGTTCCATTCCCATGGACGTATCTCTAACATGAAATATTTCATCTCTTCTAGTTTCGATGCTAATATTTCATAATCAACTCTATCACTTGATGATAATTTGGTAGGGTCTATTTGTGAAAGCTCTATTATGAATCGAGAAATATCTGCAATATATTCTTCATTTTGTTCAATATTAATTGACATGAAAAATCCATTCTTATCTGTCATTCCATACCTTGTGGATTCTACAGGATGAAATTTATAATACCAAGCAGTAAATGCCTCATTTAAATCATGAAAAGATTTTTCAACTGATGTTTGACAGCCCACTAATAATAAAATTGAAAAACAATATTTCAATTTTCTCATATTTTTACCTAATATTTCCAGACCAACCCATTTTAGTTCTTAAAGTATCAAAATAACTTGAATTTAATAAATTTATTAATTTGGCATTATATTTTGTTTTCGCAATGATAACATTAGTATCTTTATTTATTTCAAAACGGACCTGCCCATCTACAGATAAAGAAAAATTTTCACTAGAATCAGGAAACTTCAATTCAATGTTTTCACTTCCTCGTAATACAATTGGGCGAGCAGATAAACTATGTGAACAAATAGGGGTCACTGTAATTATGTCCATGTCTGGATAAATAATAGGGCCTCCTGCAGATAATGAATATGCCGTACTACCTGTAGGCGAAGAAATTATGAGTCCATCACCTTCATACGTATTAAGATAATTACCGGATACGAGTACTTCAGTTTTTAATATTCTAGCAGAGGGGCCATGATCTACTACAATATCATTTAAAGCAAATAAATTCTGTCTATTTTCACTATCACTAAATTTTACTTCTAAAAGCATTCTTTCGGAAATTTCATATCTATGATTAATTATATCATCCATACTACTTTCCAAATTATTTTCCATACATCCACTTAAAAAACCTAAACCTCCAATATGTATACCCATTATTGGCTTTTGTTTTTCACCCAACCGTCTTACAGTAGACAACATAGTTCCATCCCCGCCAATAGCCAATAAAAGATCTGATTTCATTGCTAATTCATCAAACTCAATGAGATTATATTTTTCATGATTTAATTTTTCATCACTTTTTAATAAATCATTAGAAATTAAAAACTCAATTTCTTTATCTGACAAATAATTATATATCTTATCTAAAATAGAAAAAAAATCAGCTTTTCTATAATTTCCAGTACACCCAATTATCATGAAGAATGAACTCCAGATTTTTTAATATAAGCATCACCATCTTTTGTAATTGTTTTAACCTTATCTTCTGCATCTTTTAATTGAATTTGACAGGACTTTGTCAAATTAACACCTTTTTCAAAAAGCTTTATCATTTCATCCAACTTTAATGAACCAGACTCTAATTTCTCTACAACAAGCTCTAACTCTTTCAATGTATCTTCAAATGTTTCATTATTTTTCATTATCACTACCTTTTTTTAAAACTTTTGCCATTAATTGACCATTAGCTAATTTTAATTTAATTTCATCATTCACTCCAACATCCATAATATCATAAATAACTTTATCTTCTTTATTCATGGCTAAGGCATAACCTCTTTTTAATTGTGCTTGTGGATTTAACAAATTCAACTTATCCTTTATTAAATCAAAAGTATTTATCTTATCAATTAATTTCCTTTCCACAATATGCATCATTAAATTATAATTTGCCAACAATCTATTTCTCCATGTTTCCAAAATGGAAGTAGGATTATAAAAAGCATGCCTTTTTTCAAGAATATTTATTTTTTCAATTTTTTTCAGAATACTAACTTTTACACATGCCATTAATCTATCTTGAAAATAATCTAATGTTTGTAGTAATTCATTTTTACTCACTGATGCCAATTCTGCAGCCGCGGAAGGAGTTGGAGCCCTTAAATCTGCGGCATAATCTGATAAAGTAGTATCTGTTTCATGTCCAACAGCAGAAATAATAGGTAATTTTGAATTAAAAATTGCTCTAACAACTACTTCCTCATTAAAACTCCATAAATCTTCCATTGACCCTCCTCCTCTACCAACAATCAATAAATCAACTTCATGTAAAGAATTCATGATTTCTATGGCATCAGCTATTTCTTTAGCTGATTTTTCACCTTGAACAGACACAGAAAATAGATGGCAAACCAAATGAGGTGAGCGTCTTTCTATGACCTGTAATATATCTCTTAACGCAGCACCTTCAGAACTAGTAATAATTCCAATTTTTTTAGGAAATTTAGGAAGTTCCTTTTTCCTATCAATTGAAAACATACCTTCTAATTCTAATTTTTTTTTCAATTCTTCATACGCAAGCCATAGTTCACCATCACCAGTCAAATGTAAACTTTTAATCTGTAATTGAAATTGTCCACGAGGTTCATAAATTGATAATACACCCATTACTATCACCTCTAAACCTATTGACGGCATTTTATTGATCTTACTTGCAAATTGGTTGAAAATTACTGCAGAAATTTCAGAGGATTCATCTTTTAACGTTAGATATGTATGCCCTGAGGGATATGTTTTTAAAGAAGCAACTTCTCCTTTAATCCATACATTTGAAAAATTTTCATGTAATGAAAATTTTACTTGATTATTAATTTGAGAAACAGATAGTATAGCTTGATTAGTTAATGGTTGCATATAATGAAACTGCCGTCAATAATATAACTGCTAATGACGGCAGTGAAAACTTTCTTTTAACAAACAATTAAAATTTAAATCTATCTATTTTTTCTTTTTATGTCTATTAGCTCTTAAACGTTTTTTACGTTTATGAGTGTTCATTTTTTTCTTTTTTCTTTTTTTACCGCATGGCATAAATAAATGCTCCTATATATTATCTTTCATTTCGCTATTTACAAATTCTTTTAATAATTTTGACACCTTAAATATTGGTACATACCTTTTATCCAAAAACAATTTTTCATTTGTAGCTGGATTTCTTGCTTCTCGAGCTTCTTTTACTTTCGTAGCAAAACTACCAAAACCTCTTATATCAATTCTTTTTCCTTCAGATAGAGACAACTTAATTGTATTTAATATCGAATCTAGTACTAATTCAGTTTCAACTTTTGATAAGCCTGTAATTTTTGCAGATTCATTAATTAAATCTAGTTTTGTCATCTAATAAATTCCATATAAATATTAAGCCAAATATTAGAGATAATTTTGTGATTTTAAAAGACTATTTATATATAATCAATTTTTTACCAGGTTTTATCTTATTTGCATTTTTAATGCCATTCCATTTTTTTAATTTACTTACTGTTGTTTTATTTTTTACA
>JAYZCM010000061.1:0-5715 GCA_036338305.1 Fidelibacterota bacterium
ATTAATAACATGGGAAATCATTAATAAATGTCTTTAAAATCTTTTCATTTAATTTTTTTACTTATCAGCTCTCTTTTTTCAATATTCTTTAGTTATTGGTGTTATGACAAATGGTCCATGAATGGTGATGCGCAATATTTAATTTATTTTATCATTGGACTTTTTTTATGCATAAGCATTTTAATATATGGAAAATGGTTCATGAAAGAAATCTCAAAATTAAATGCATAAAATTAAGCTCATATCATTAATACTTTGTTTAATAAATCTTGCTTACCCTTGTGCTGTTTGCTACGGAAATCCAGACTCACCATTAAGCCATGGCATGAATAAGGGTGTTTTAACATTAATGGGCTTCATTATTTTCATATTAATGATTATTTTATATTCAATCATTTCCATGGCAATAAGAACAAAAAAAATAAAAATCACAGATAAAGGTAATTCACATAATGAAATTTAGATTATTAATATCCATATGTTTATTGTTAACCATATGTTTTTCTTCAGAAAAACATGGATCATCACATAAGGGAGAAGATCATCATCCCATTAATACAATTTCAATTATCGAAAATTTAGGTAGTTTAAGTGATCATTTAGGCTTGCCCATGAATGCAGCAAGCCATGGATTAGAAATTGATCACATGATAGGCTGGGTACATTGGTTAATGTTTTTATTATTTGCTGGTTGGGGAATCTATCTTATAATTGTAATTTATAAATTCAATTCTAAAAGAAATCCTAATGCAGATTATATAGGAGTAAAATCTCACTATTCTCAATATGCAGAATACGGAGTAATAGTATTTGAAGCATTTTTATTAATTGGATTATCAATCCCTTTATATGCACAATTAAAAACTGATTTACCAAAAAATAATGAGTCACTCCATGTAAGAGTAATTGCTCAACAATTTGCGTGGAATATTCATTATCCTGGTCCAGATGGAAAATTTGGAGAAAGTAATATTGATTTGGTAGATGAAGAATCTAACCCTATTGGTTTAGATAGAAATTCAACCTATGGTGCTGATGACATTGTCAGTATAAATCAAATGCATTTACCCGTTGACAAACAGGTGATGATTCATTTAAGCTCAAAAGATGTGATTCATAGCTTTGGAATTCCTGAAATGAGAATTAAACAAGATGCCATACCGGGAATGACAATACCTTTCTTTTTCACTCCAACAATGACTTCCAAAGATTTCTTAGAAAAATTAAAAGGTTCAAAAAGAGAAGGAATGGGGTATGAAATTGCATGTGCCCAACTTTGCGGTAATTCTCATTATAGAATGAAAGGATATGTTACTATAGAAACTGAAGCTGAATATTTAGCTTGGCTTGCAGAACAAGCTGAATATCTAGATGAAGAAGATGATGATGATTGGTAAAATTCTTTTATGATAAAAAATAAAAAGCGATTATTTCTTAATCGCTTTTTTTATATGGAAATCCAATCTGATAATTTAAATTTTTCTTCATTCTTGCCATTTATGGATTGTTGAATATCAATTATCATATTTATTGCCATTAATGAAATATTACCATTTCTAAGAATATAATCTCTCGCATTTTCTATGTGATCTATACATATACTCCAATTAGCTTGAGAATATTTTTTACATAAATTCATTATTTTTTCAATAAGATTGGAATGAATAATTTCATCTTGATCGCTTGTACTAGCATAATAATGTAAATCTCTGAAAAATAGAATTAATATATTAAAAAGTTGATCTAATAAATATATGTCTTTTCGTTTTAATCTAATTATTATATCAATAGATTTTTCCCATATTAAAAATTCTCTAGTAAAAAATGAATTTAACAATACATACATTTTTTTTATTAATTCCAAATAATTATCTGCAAGCTCTTTGCTCAATGAAATATTACCATTAGAAATTTTAGAAATTATAGTAGCTTGTTCTGAATCTTGCCCCATGGAAATAAGTTTTTGTTTTATTACTTGATCAGAAATCGGAGGGAAAAACATGGATTGACAACGTGATCGAATTGTATCTATAATAAGATTCATATTTGAAGAAACTAATATAAATATTGTTTTATCTGGAGGTTCTTCTAAAATTTTCAATAATGCATGCCCTGCTGCAGGACTGGGTACACATAATTTTTCTGCCTGAAATATTAAAATTATTTTCCATGCATCATTAACTGTACTTTTTAATACCTCACGCTTTAAATCTCGAATTGAATTAATTAAAATTGTATTTGCACCTGAAATTCTCATTGGAAAATATGGATCATCACTTTTTTTATTTAATAAAGTCAAATAATCTTGAAATGCTTTTTCATTTTTAAATGCTTTAAGCGGTGAATCTTTTGAAGATGATATACTACCTCTAGGAAAAGGCATTATGAGTTTAATGTTTTCATGTTTAAATGTTCTAATTTTATTACATGAAGAACAATTTCCACAAGAATCTCCATTTTTTATATTTTCACAACTTAATAACGCAGCCAATTCTAATGCATGGGCTTCTTTACCCATTCCTTCGTCTCCATGGAAAAGTAATGCATGGGGCAATCTATCATTATCACATGCATTACATAAATGCTGCCAATTTTTATCATTAATAATTAATTCAGAAAATATCATTTAGCAACTAACCATTTAACTGGATTTAATTTTTTTTGATTCCCCCAAACTTCAAAATGCAATTTTGCAGTACCACCCGAATTTGGAGATGCAACTACTGCAAATTCATCTCCAATTTGAACATATTCATTTTCAATTACATTTATTTTATCAATATGAGCATAAACAGTACTAAATCCTCCACCATGATCAATGATTACAATATTTCCATGTCCTCTTATAAATGTAATTGTACTTACTACTCCATCCAATACTGATTTCACCTTAGAACCACTTGATGCTTTTATGTCTATCCCAACATTCTCAGTAACAGTTCCAGTTTCTTGATTTTTTATAATACCAAAATTACTTATTATCCTTCCTTGAATTGGCCATGGCAATTTACCTTTCATTTTTTCAAAATTTCCTGTTGTAGAAAGTTTTTGCATGGATCTAATTCTTGCCAATTCTTCTTCTCTCTTTTTCATGGCATTTTTATCAGAATATAATTTTTTAATTAATTTTTCCATTTCTACAACTAATTGCGCCTTTTCTTGACGATTTTTTTCTAATTTATTCTTTTCTATCTTTATTGCATTTAAAATTTTATTACGATTTTTTTTATCATCCTCTAATTTGTTACTTTCTTTCTTTTTTTCTTTTAATAAATTATTTTTTTGATTTAATTCATTTTTACGCTTTGTTTTTTTTAATTCTAATGAATGTAATGTTTCATTCATTTCTTTGCGTAATTTTTGTTCATGCTTAGATAAGATATCTAAATATTTTATTTTATAAATTGCACTATTCCAATTGCTAGAAGATAAAATTGTTTCCAAAGCACCTTGTCTACCATGTATATAAAGATATTGTAGACGTTTAATTAATTTATTTTTCAATTCAATTAAATGTTTTTCTAATTCATCAATTTGAAAATCTATATTCTGTATGATATTAGATATGTTTTTTTCTTCTCTTCCTAAAGAGCGAATAAGTTTTTCAGTTAATGAAATTTTATTTGTCAAATCAATTAAAATTTCAGTATTTTGAGTTGCTTCTTTATTTTTATCAATCAATCGTTCTTCGATGTTTTTTATTTCATTTCTTAAAGTATTTAATTCACGATTTCTGATATTAATATCTTGTTGAATTTCTTTTGATGATTTATCATCATTCCCAAATGGAAATGACAATAATAAAAAAAACATGAGAATATAAGTGGAAAATTTTAGATTATAAATCAATTGATCAAATAAGATTCATATATTTTTTTATGTTCATCATCATAATGCATAAGTAATTTTAAACCATTATTTATTTCGAGAACAGATAATAGTTCTGCAATACTTAAATGATAAGCATTTAAAAATTTCAAAGTTTCTTTATTGCTTCCTAATTTTTCATCGATGGATTTTAAATTTTCATAAAATATCAACATTGATTCATATACTAATTCATAATTAATTTTTTCTTTAATCAACTCATCTTGTGCCAAAAAATAATTAAAACGCATAGTTCGTAAATATTGATTATTTTTAATCTTTCTTGCCTTTTTCCATCTATCTTCCCATCCTCGAGAAAAATTTGAATCTTTTCCTATGTCTGCTTTTTCAATGGCTTTAGAATAATAAGATGTTCCTCCCATGTATTCCCAGGTATCTAACTCTGCAGCCAAAAACATAAAGGCATAATAATCCAAAAATATTGCAAGAGGGTCAAAGATGGAATCCTGTATTATTTTTTGACCTTTATTATAAGGAAATTGAATGCCTTTGGCATAAAAATTTTGATCTAATTTATTTGTCAAGATAGCTTGAGCATTAATAGTAGTTTGACTACCGCTTGTAGAAATAGATTCTAAAACCAAACGAAAATCAATAATCATTTCAAAATCAGAAGCATCAGAAGAAAATTGATTATTAATAAAATATTCACTTAAATCTTTGTCTAAAGTATATAACAACTGACGTTCACTTTCACTAAGCCTTCTCATGTCAATTTCTACATTAGCTTCTAAAAACTGACTAAAGCCAATGGAAATAATTGAAACAAATAATAATAAATTATGAATATTGAATTTTTTAACTACCATCTAATGTAATTTACACATCTTAATTCTATTTTTTCATTCAAACACCAAAAAATGAAAGAATTAAGATAAATTATTAATTTTAATTAAATTTAACATTAAGTTTTTTGAAATGTTTGGGGGCGTCTTGGTTTCGACGGGTATATACGGTCTTTTAGCTGCATGTGGAGGGTTTCTGGTAACCTCCTTAATCATCCGGGAAAAACCTTAAATGCCGATTACGGCTACGCTGCTGCCGCTTAATTGACGGTAGCTGTCTCTTAACAGGTGTGTCTACCACTAGTTAAATGAGGCATCATAAATGTAGACTAGACTAAATATACGCCTAGTATATTTAGTTAAAAACCCTTTTGGGATCAGGCTGGTCTAATGTGACTGTGGCTGTCCATAAACATTGGACAAGAATTTGAGAACAGCCTAAACATGTAGATGCTTTCTGAGCGCTATATTCGGACGCGGGTTCGATTCCCGCCGCCTCCACAAATTTTTTGTTTCATTCTGTAACAATCATTTAATTGAATGAATGAAATTAAAATGATAATTTTGTAAAGAATTTTATTTAATTTCTAGGGAGAAAATTATGCTACAAAAATTTATGTTTTCAATTTGCATTATGATAGGATTTATATTTTCCAATCAAATCATCAATGTAAATAATTCTAATACTAATTTTGAATTAGAACAAATTAATCAAGAAATTTTAAAAGTTAATATAAAAACTGGCGATATAACTGCTTTTTCTATAATAACAAGCGAAGGAGAATTTTCTAGATTAAATTTAACTAATTATCATTTATCTAAGCATGAAGGTGATCCAGAATTACCTGAAATTCATAATCTTATTGAAATTCCACAAGATGCAAATCCTAGAATTGAAATAGTTACATCAGAATATAAAGATTATATACTTAGTGATTATAATATTAACTCACAGATATATCCAGCTCAGCCCTCTTTATCTAAAAGTCAAAATCCTGAAGATGTACCATTTGTAATAAATAATAATACATATTTAAAAAAT
>JAYZCM010000062.1:0-19254 GCA_036338305.1 Fidelibacterota bacterium
AAAATCAACAACATACATTAATGGATAAAATAATTTCTTTATCCAAACAGCGTGGATTTATTTTTCAAAGTAGTGAAATATATGGTGGATTGAAATCTGCTTATGATTATGGACCTTTAGGAGTTGAATTAAAAAGGAACATAATGAATGAATGGTGGAAATCAATGGTTCATGAAAGAGAAAACATAATTGGAATTGATGCATCTATAATTATGCACTCAAAGGTGTGGCATGCTTCTGGTCATTTAGCAGGCTTTTCAGATCCTTTAGTAGATTGCTTAATAAGCAAAGAACGTTTTAGAGCTGATAAGGCTCCTAGGCCAAAATCAGGAGATGAGCTCCCAATTGTTTGCATGGATAAAGGCCAAGCAAAATCCTTTCAAGAAATTATTAAAAAAAGATTTAATATAGAATTAAAAAGAAGTGGAAAAAAACTAGAGGGATTAAAGGTTATAAATAGTGATTCTTTCGGCTTTTTCACTGATGATTCAAATAAACCAGTAGAGACTTTCCCTTTTCGAGGATATGTGGGCCCTACTTTTGGTAGTCCATTTTTAAGCGAAGAAAGACAGTTTAATCTTATGTTTAGAAGCCAAATTGGACCTGTCGATGTATTGAATGAAATTTCTTCATTTATTAATAAAAATGAAAAAATGAATGAAAAAGAAATTCGTTCAGGAATAGATGAAATAATAAAAAAATCTGCTGTTTATCTTAGACCAGAAACTGCTCAAGCCATGTTCGTTCAATTTCAAAATTGTCAACAATCAATGAGCATGAAAATTCCTTTTGGAATAGCTCAAATGGGTAAAAGCTTTAGAAATGAAATAACAGTTGAACATTTTATTTTCAGATCTTGTGAATTTGAACAGATGGAAATGGAATTTTTTGTTGAACCGGGCACACAAAAAAAGTGGTTGGAATATTGGAGAGATGCTAGAATGAATTGGTGGCAAAGTTTAGCAAATAATCCAAATAAATTTAGATACCGTCTACATGAAAAAGATGAACTTGCTCATTATGCAGATGCATGTTATGATATTGAATATGAATATCCTTGGGGATATGATGAGCTTGAAGGTGTTGCTAGCAGAACCGATTATGATCTAAAAAAACATGAAGAACATTCAGGCTCTAAATTAAGTTATTTTGATCAACAAAAAACAGACCCAGAAACAGGTAAAAATGGATGGCGATATACTCCTTATGTCATTGAGCCTGCAGCAGGAGCTACTCGAGGATTATTAGTATATTTATTGGATGCATATCATGAAGAAAAAGTCCCTAATTCTGATGGAAGTGAAAGTTCTCGAGTTGTCATGAAATTTCATCCTAAAATTGCCCCCATAAAAACCGCTGTTTTACCTCTAGTTAAGAAAGAAGGTTTACCAGAAATTGCCAGAGACATAGTATCTAAATTTTTCAAGGCCGGTATTAATGCTCGTTATGATGAACAGCACTCAATTGGAAAAAGATATAGAAGACATGATGAGGCTGGAACACCCTATTGCATTACGATAGATGGCCAAACAAAAGAAGACGGAACAGTTACAATTCGAGATAGAGATTCAATGAAACAAGAAAGATTGAATGCTGAAAATGTAGTTGAAATCATTCAAAAAAAATTATCCATATCTTAATTTTCTTTCAACATCCTTAAATAATATTCATCATATGCTGCAAGAAGACTCTCTTGTCCTGAATATGGTCCTGGCATATATTTTGTTGAATTAATTCCTAATTGGGATTGTTCACAAATTTTCCAATCCTCTAAATTGGTTTTATCCCAAAAATCTATCGCATTTTTTGGATTATGATTTGATTCTTCAAGCAATTTATTTGAAAATAACCAACTACAAGAAATTTTACACTTATTTACTCCCATAGGCCATACAAGATGATACATAATATAATCTGGATGTAAGCTTAATAATAAATTGGGGAAAATAGAATAATAATAAACACGATTTAATTTTTCCTTGGATAATTTTCCTAAAGTTGGTGCACATAAATTGCCATTCTTTGTAATGCTATCATTTTTCATTTCCATAAACCCTCCTAAAAATGGGCCAGAAACCATATCATTCCTTCCTCCTAAATATGGAGTTATTTTGGCTAATGATGGATGAATTAATGGACAATGATAACATTCAGAATAATTTTGAATAATTAATTTCCAATTACAATTAACATCATAAGTTTTACTTTCCAATGTTAACAAATTTTTCATTTCCCAATCATCAAATAAATGTATCAAAGAGGAAAATTCAAATAAAAAATCACTAGAAGATTCAGATAAATTAATAAAAATAAACCCATTCCACTCAGCTAATTGAACTCTATGTAAAGAAAAATCCTCTTTTACAAAGTCTTCCACGGCATCCATATTGGGAGCAACATGTAAATTCCCATTTAAACCATAAGTCCAGCCATGGTATGGGCATTGAATGGTTTTTGAAAAATTACCACATTCATCAATGCAAATCCTTGTTCCCCTATGACGACAAATATTATAAAAAGCAATAAATTTATTTTTGTCATGTCTTAGAATAATAATACTTTCATTATCAAGATTTAAAAGCTTGAAATCCCCTATATTTGGAATGTCTTGAATCCGCCCACAACAAATCCAACCACCATGAAAAATATTAGTCATTTCTTTTTTTAAAATAGCATCATTCACATAATATCTTTGTGACAAAGTCTTTGAGCCTTGACGTAATGTTTCAGCTGTTTTATGAAAAGAATTCATTATGTTTAACTTAAATCTTTTAAAATATCATTAGCATGAGATAAGGGCTTTACCTTTTCATATACTTTTTCTATTATTCCTTTTTCATCAATTACATATGTCAAACGGGTTATTCCCATATATTCTTTTCCCATGAATTTTTTCTTACCCCATACTCCATATGATTTTAACATATCATGAGATTCATCACATAACAAAGGATATTGAAACCCTTGTTTCTCACAAAATTTTTTTTGTTTTTTTGGAGAATCTGCAGAGCATCCTATTATTTGAATGTTTTTTGCTTGAAATTTTTTGAATTCAGACCTGAATCCATTTCCTTCCATCATTCAGCCGGGAGTACTAGCTCGAGGGAAAAACCATAATATCATTTTTTTTCCCAATAAATCATTTAAAGAAATAATATTTTCATCTGCATCAGGTAATGTAAAATCTGGCGCCTTATCTCCAATTTTCAACAATTTTTGCTCCTTTGTTTTGATTTTCTATTTACTATTCATAATGCCTTAAATTACTAAGTCTAAATAAACTATTAAAATGATAAAAATTTATTCTGGAGATTGGTGAGGTTCATGCATTGCAGCAAAAAAACTGCTGGATGACAAAGGGTTGTCATATGAAACAATTAATATAGACAAAGAAGGGATTAGCAGAGAAAAATTAATGGAATTAACTGGAGGATATACAATTCCACAAATCATTATTAATGATAAACCAATCGGGGGTTTTGATGAATTATTAATATTAAATCAAAAAAATGAATTATAATGCTAGAATTAAATAAAAATCAACAAATCATACAAGATTACTGCAATAATCATTCAGCAATAAATTCAACAATTCTTGATGAATTAGAAAAACATACTTGGAATAATGAAGAAATACCTCAAATGATAAGTGGACAATTGGTTGGTAACTTTCTTCAAATCATGATTAAATCAATTCAAGCAAAAAATGTTTTAGAAATCGGAATGTTTACAGGGTTTAGCGCGCTTAAAATGGCAGAAGCACTTCCTAAAGATGGGATGATACACACTTGTGAAATCATGGAAAAGCATGCTAAAACAGCTCAATCTTTTTTTAATAAGTCACATGATGGGCATAAAATAAACATACATCTTGGACCTGCATTAAGTAGTTTGGAGCAAATGAAAGCAAAATCATTTGATTTGGCATTCATAGACGCTGATAAAATTAATTATCTAGAATATTACAAAAGATGTGTTATGTTAATAAGAGATGGTGGAATCATCATATTAGATAATATGCTATGGAGTGGAAGCGTCATCAATCCCGAGACTGATGATGCAAAAATTTTACGAAAAACCGGAGATTTCATACAAAATGATAAGCGTGTTTTTAATATGTTAATACCTATTAGAGATGGATTAATGGTCTGCATAAAAAATGAAAAATAAAAATATTTTAATCATGGTCACTGGATCAATCGCTGCATATAAAGCATGTGAAATTATACGCTTGCTTAGAAAAGAGGGTGCAAATGTTCAAGTAATGATGAGTGAATCTGCTCAAAAATTCATTGGAAAGGCTACATTCGCAGCATTATCAGGATCAGAGGTGCTAACAAAATTATTTCCAAACACTCCAAAAGCAGGATTGGAGCACATACAAAATGCGATTGAATTAGATGCCATAATTGTATTGCCTGCTACTGCAAATATTATATGTAAAGCTGCAAATGGAGTCGCTGACGAAATTATTTCTACTACCTTATCCATATGTGAGCAGCCTACATTATTTGCCCCAGCAATGAATTTCAGAATGTGGCAAAACCCCGCTACCCAAGAGGCTATTGAAAAACTAAAAGAACGAGGCAAATACGTATTAAATCCGGAAGAAGGATTACTTGCAAGCTTACATGAAGGAGAAGGGCGATTACCTGATATAAAAAAAATCATGAATGGAATTCGTTCTCTATTTGAAATGCCTACTCCATTAGAGGGGAAAAAAGTACTCATAACCGCAGGCCCAACAAGAGAATCTATTGATCCTGTTAGATTCATTTCAAATAAATCAAGCGGAAAAATGGGTTACGCCTTAGCTTCAAAAGCAAAAGACATGGGGGCAGAAGTCATTTTAATTTCTGGTCCAGTAAATTTATCTCCTATTCCTGGTATTGAATTAATTACAATTGAAAATGTCAAGGAAATGAATGAAGCTGTAAATTCCAATATAAAAAAAATGGACTATGTGTTTATGTCCGCGGCCATTGCAGATTTTTTACCTTTGCAAACATCAAATAAAAAAATTAAACGTTCCTCAAACGATTTGATCATAAAATTAAAACCTGCACCTGATATATTGAAATCCATTCATGGAAAATCCAAAGCAATAATAATTGCATTTGCCTTAGAAACTCATAATGGAGAAAAAGAAGCCTTAAGAAAATTAAATGACAAAAAGGCAGATTACATTATATTAAACTATGCCAATGAAAAAGGGGCTGGATTTGAATCATCTACAAACAGAGTTATAATTTTTGACAAACAAGGCAACAAACAAGAATTAAAAAAAGATCGAAAAGATCGTATAGCTGAAAAAATAATTTCATATGTTTTGAAAACACAAACGAAACATGTTAAAATTTAATTAAAAAATTCCCCCCTTTACCTCGCGCCAATTTTTTTGTAAATTAATATTCTTTATTTATGATAGAATCTTATAATAATCCTGATCAAGTTACTTCTCCTGATAAATTTGAAGAAGACATAGCTCTTGAAAAATCTTTACGCCCAAGTAAATTTGATGAATTTGTTGGACAAAAAGAAACTGTTGAAAATTTAAAAGTATATATTGAAGCAGCTATGCAACGCAATGAAGCATTGGATCATGTGCTATTGTTTGGTCCTCCAGGTTTGGGAAAAACCACTTTAGCTGGAATCATATCCAAGGAAATGAATGTCAATATTAAGGTGTCCTCAGGACCAGTATTAGACAGGCCTGGTGATTTGGCTGGAATTTTAACTAATCTTGCAATGCAAGATGTTCTATTTATTGATGAAATTCATCGTTTATCAAGCGTAGTGGAAGAATATTTATATTCTGCAATGGAAGATTTTACAATTGATATAATGCTAGATAAAGGGCCTAGTGCTAGAAGTGTTCAACTAAACCTAAACCCATTCACCTTGGTTGGCGCAACAACAAGACTAGGAAATTTAACTTCTCCAATGCGAGATAGATTTGGTGTGGTATTACGATTGGATTTTTATGATGAAAAAGACTTAATGAAAATAATAATGAGATCTGCTGGAATTCTAGAAATAAAAATCAATAAAGAAGGTGCAATTGAAATAGCAAGAAGAAGTAGAGGTACACCTAGAATTGCCAACAGAATTCTTAGAAGAGCTAGAGATTTTGCACAAATAAAATCTAATGGGATAATTGATATTGAAGTAGCAAAAAATTCACTAAACAGATTAGGTATTGATGCTTTTGGTTTAGATGATATGGATCGTAGGATTTTACAAGCATTAGTTGAAAAATTTAATGGAGGTCCTGTTGGGCTAGAATCACTCGGAGTAGCAATTTCTGAAGATGCACGCACGATTGAAGAAGTATATGAGCCCTATTTGATAAAAGAAGGATTTATTCAACGAACTTCCAGAGGAAGAAAAGCATTGGAAAAGACATTTAGATATCTAGATGTAGAAAAGCCCGATAAAGACAATCAATTTAAAATTTTTTAATAGGAAGGAAAATACATGTTTTTTGGTTCTGTAGAAAAGCCCCCTCGTTTATCTGAATTTGATTTAGAAGTACCTGAAAAATTAATTGCTCAAGATCCTTTGAAAAAAAGAGATCAATGTAAATTAATGGTGTTAAATAGAAAAGAGCAAACCGTTGAACATCGAAAATTTACAGATATAGTTGATTATTTTAATAAAGGTGATGTGCTGGTAATGAATAATACTCGTGTTTACCCAGCGAGATTATATGCAAATAAAGATAAATCAGAATCACAAGTTGAAGTTTTTTTGCTAAGAGAATTAGCAGACGATCTGTGGGAAGCCATGGTTAAGCCAGCAAGGAAAGTTCGAATTGGAAACAAATTATGGTTTAGTAAAGAAATTTCCTGTGACGTGATTGATAATACTGTATCCGGTGGAAGAGTATTGCGTTTTGAATATGATCAAGAATCATTATATCCATTTATAGAAAAAGCAGGACACTCTCCACTTCCACCTTATATTGATAGAAAATCAAAACCATCAGATAAAACTTATTATCAAACTGTTTATGCTTCTGAAAGAGGCTCTGTTGCAGCGCCAACAGCAGGTATTCACTTTAGCAATACACTCCTATCCAAAATGGAAAAAAAAGGCGTACAATTAGCTTTTATTACACTACACATAGGGCTTGGTACATTTAGACCAATTATGGTTGAAGATCTTACTCGACATCAAATGGATTCAGAATTTTTTCAAGTTCCTCAAGAAACTGCTGATATAATTAATAAAGCAAGGGGTCATAAAAAATCAATAGGAGTTGTTGGCACTTCAACTGTTAGAACATTAGAAACTGTTGTTGTCTCTGGATTTCAAATTACTGCAAGAAAAGGATGGACAGATAAATTCATTTATCCTCCTTATGATTTTAAAATGTGTGATAAATTCATAACAAATCTACACCAACCTCAATCTACATTGATGATGTTGACGGCAGCATTTGCAAAAAAAGATTTCATATTACATGCATATGAAGAAGCCATTAAGAAAAAATATAGATTTCATTCATATGGTGACTCAATGATTATCATATAATCATATTATGAATAATAGAATTGGACAGGGAATTGATATTCATAAATTAGATAGTGGAACCCCTCTTATAATTGGAGGGGTTTTAATTCCTAGTGATAAGGGATCAATTGGACATAGTGATGGTGACGTTTTATATCATGCCATTGTTGATGCCTGTTTGGGCGCAATGGCATTAGGTGACATTGGCCAATATTTTCCATCGTCAGATAAAAAATGGAAAAATATGAACAGCAAACATTTTATGGCTGAAACATGTATATTAATAAATGAAAAAGGCTATAAAATTTCCAATATAGATTCAACAATCATATTACAAGAACCTCAAATCCATTGTCATATAAAAAAAATGAAAAAAAATATCTCTGAAATATTTTCCATGTCAATTAATGATGTTTCAATAAAAGCAACAACAACTGATAATTTAGGCTTCATAGGAATGAAAGAGGGAATTGCAGCTACATCAATTGTAATGATTTCAAAAGACAATGGAAGCTAAAGTTAGATTCGCGCCTAGCCCAACGGGCCAACTACATATCGGAGGATTAAGAACCGCATTATATAATTATCTTTATTCTAAAAAGGTAAATGGAAAAATAGTTTTACGAATTGAAGATACTGATCAAACAAGGAAGGTTGAAAATGCAGTTGAAAATTTACTTTCCACATTTGATCATATGAAATTAAAATTTGATGAGGGTCCCAATCAAACTCATAATAAAGACAATCCTTATTTTCAATCAAATAGATTAGACATATATAAAAAACATGTGCAGCAATTATTAAAAAGCGGAAATGCATATCCTTGCTTTTGTTCTACAGAAACTCTAGCTAAAAAAAGAGAAAAGCAAGCCAATAATAAGCAAACCATTAAATATGATCGTCATTGCTTAAAAATAGATTCAAAAATAATTGACGAAAAAATGGCAAATGAAACACATGTAATTAGAATGAAAATCCCATCAAATAAACAAATTTTCTTTTATGATATGGTGCGTGATAAAATTTCAATTAATTCAGAGGAGATTGATGACCAAATAATAATCAAATCAGATGGTTATCCTACATATCACTTTGCAAACGTAATAGATGATCACCTTATGAAAATAACACATGTAATGCGTGGAGAAGAATGGCTTCCCTCTACACCTAAACATATTATTTTATATGATTTTTTTGATTGGGATTTGCCAAAATTCATTCATCTTCCATTATTATTAAATAAAGATAGATCTAAATTATCCAAAAGGCAGGGAGATGTTGCAGTAGAAGATTATTTAAAAAAAGGATTTCTTCCTGAGGCAATTATAAATTTTGTAGTATTATTGGGCTGGAATCCAAAAAATGAAAAAGAATTTTTTACATTAGATGAATTAACAAAAGAATTCTCAATAAAAAACATTCAAAAATCTGGGGCAATTTTTGACATTAAAAAACTAAAATGGATAAATAGTTATTATTTAAAAAATAAAGATGTTAATGAAATTGCTAAATTGGCAAAATCTTTCTTTATAAATAAAAATATTGATATTTCAAATGATAAGAAATTTTTATCAATTATTAATTATGTTAGACAAAGAGTACATACATTAGAAGAAATGCCTGTTGAGGCAAAAATGTTTTATGAAGAAATTAGTTTTTCGCCAGAACAATTAAAAATTATAAATAACCATATATCTCAAAAATTGTTAAAAATGATTTTAAGTACATTAAAAAATGAGCCAAATTGTGATGCAAATAGATTTAAACAAATTGCAATGGAATCAGGAGAAAAATTAAACTTAAAAGGAAAAGACTTATTTCATCCTTTACGGATAGCATTATATGGTAAACCGGACGGCCCAGACATACCCATTATTTATTCAATACTTGAAAAGAATGAAATCATTAATAGATTATTAAAAGTAGTTAATGGCTAATAAAGAAAAAAATACCAACTTCATTACAGAAATCATAGATAATGATTTAAAATTAGGAAAAAATGATGGTCGCATACATACAAGATTTCCACCAGAGCCAAATGGTTATTTGCATATAGGACATGCAAAATCCATTTGTTTAAATTTTGGAATTGCCAAATTTTATAAAAATGGACAATGCAATCTCAGATTTGATGATACAAATCCAACAAAAGAAGATGTTGAATACGTTGACTCCATTATTGAAGATGTTAAATGGTTAGGATTTGATTGTTCAAATAATATTTTTTATGCCTCAGATTATTTTCAACAATTTTATGATTATGCAATTAATCTAATTCAAAATAATAAAGCATATGTAGATGATCAAACTCCAGATGAAATACGTAATAATCGCGGCACATTAAAAGAGCCTGGAAAAGATAGTCCCTTTAGAAATCGTACCATTGATGAAAATATAGAATTATTTACAAAGATGAAAAATGGGGAATTTAATGATGGAGCAAAAGTACTACGTGCTAAAATTGACATGTCTCATCCTAATTTAAATATGCGAGATCCCATAATTTATAGAATCATTCATGCAAACCATCATAGAACTGGCAATAAATGGTGTATTTATCCCATGTATGATTGGGCACACGGACTTGAAGATTCCATTGAAAAAATAACTCATTCAATTTGTACATTAGAATTTGAAGACCACAGACCATTATATGATTGGTTTTTAAATCAATTGAATGTTTATCATCCTCAACAAATAGAATTTGCACGATTAAATCTTAATTATACGGTGATGAGTAAAAGAAAATTAAAATTGCTTGTAGATAAAGGAAATGTTCAGGGCTGGGATGATCCTCGCATGCCTACCATATCAGGTTTTAGGCGTCGTGGATACACTCCAGAATCCATTAGAATTTTTTCAGATAAAATTGGGGTTGCAAAACGAGATGGCGTAATAGACATTGCCTTACTTGAACATTGCCTTAAAGAAGATTTAAATAAAAAGGCAAAAAGAGTTATGGGTGTTTTAGATCCAATAAAATTAATCATATCTAATTTTCCTGAAAAGAAAACAGAATTTCTCAAGGCTGAAAATAATCCTGAAAATAAATCTGATGGTCATCGTGAAATTATTTTTACAAAAGAACTATATATTGAACGTTCAGATTTTATGGTTGAACCTACAAAAAAATATTTTCGTTTAAGTCCTGATAAAGAAGTTCGATTAAAACATGCTTATTATGTTACATGTCATGATTACAAATTAGATGACAATGGAAATATTCTAGAAATTTATTGCACCTATGATCCAAAAACAAAAGGTGGCTGGTCAGATGATGGAAGAAAAGTTCGTGGAACTTTACATTGGGTATCTGCAACACATAACATTGAAGCCGAAATAAGATTATATGATCACCTATTCATTAATGAATCGCCTGAATCGGATGGAGATGATTTTATGAATAACATAAATCCTAACTCTATGACTATTCTAAATAATTGTAAATTAGAAAAAAGTTTAATAAAGGCTAAATTAAATGAAAATTTTCAATTTTTACGAAATGGCTATTTCTGCTTAGATAAAGATTCATCCGAAAAAAAAATGATTTTTAATCGTTCTGTAGGACTTAGAGATAATTGGAAAAAAAATAATTTTAGCTAAAAAATTTTCATGCAAGAATTACAATCAATTCCATCTAATGCTAAAATTAATTTAGGTTTAAAAGTATTAAATAAACGCCCAGACAACTACCACAATATTCAATCTCTTTTTATAGAAATAAATTTATCAGATGAACTCCATTTTATTCCTAATACAAATCATAAACTTTTAGCAGAAGGTAATTTCCTTTCTCAGTTCCCATTAAATGAAAAAAATTTAATCACAAAAGCATATAAGCTAATGTATTCTCATTTACGTTTTCATCACTCTGAATATTTAATTAAAATAAAAAAAAATATTCCAATTGGATCCGGCTTAGGTGGTGGTAGCAGCAATGCTGCGACTACATTGAAAATATTAAATAAATTATGGGATTTAAATTTTACAAATAAAAAATTAATGGAATTAGGATTATCTTTAGGGGCAGACATACCATTTTTCATTGAAGGCGGTGTACAGATGGTAGAAGGCTTAGGAGAAAAATTATCACCACAAAAAATAGATGTGTTAAATGATTTATGTTTTCTTTTAGTAGTTCCACCAATACACATATCTACAACCACAGCATATGCTAAATTAAATAAATCTTTGGATACTAATCATGATCATTCTAAATTTCCGCCCGTTTCAAAGCTAGTCAACTGGCAGTTATTTGAAAATGATTTTGAAAATATGATCGGAAAAACATATCCAGAGATCAGAAAAATTAAAAAAAACCTTTATGATTTAGGGGCTCTTTATTCTGGTCTGTCGGGTAGTGGCTCGGCTATGTTTGGTGTATTTGATAATCTGAATTGTGCACAAAAAGCACAAAAAGAATTTTCCAACCAACAAACATTTTTAGCCTCTCCAGTTTTTCATTCATGAAATTTATCCATCAATTTTGATGGTGATTTATAAAAAATTAAATTGGGGGATCGTTCAATGGTAGGACACATGGTTTTGGTCCATGGGATCGGGGTTCGACTCCCTGTCCCCCAGCATTATGAAAGTTTTTACAGGCAGATCTAATCCTGAGTTAGCTCAGGGAGTATCTAACTACCTAGAGATTCCTCTGGGTAAAATTGATATTCAAGAATTTAGTGATGGTGAAATCTGGGTTGCATTTGAAGAAAATATCCGCAATGAAGATGTATTTATCATTCAATCCACCAATCCACCAACAGATAACATAATGGAATTACTTCTTATGCTAGATGCTGCAAGAAGGGCATCTGCTAAAAATGTGATTGCAGTCATACCATATTTAGGCTATGGAAGGCAGGATAGAAAAGATCAACCTCGTGTTCCTATTTCTGCAAGACTTATGCTTGATTTAATAACTGCCGTAGGGGTAAATAGAATCATAACAATGGATTTACATTCTCCTCAAATTCAAGGTTTTGTCAATGTGCCTTTTGATCATCTATATTCAAGAATAGTATTATTGGATAGATTAAAATCAATGAATTTAAATTTAGAAACAGGAGTAGTATTGGCTCCAGATGTTGGTTCAGCTAATATGAGTCAATCGTATGCAAAAAAATTAAATTTAAGTTTTGCATTAATTGATAAACGTAGGCCTGCAAAAAATCAAGTTGAAGTAGTTAATCTTGTTGGTGATCTAAAAAATAAACATGTACTTATTATTGATGACATGATTGATACTGCAGGCACATTATGTAATGCAGCATTTACCGCAGAAAAAGAGGGTGCACTATCTGTTACTGCAATTGCTACTCATCCGGTTTTATCAGGAAAAGCAATTGCCCGCTTACAAGAAGCGCCTATTTCAAAAGTGATTGTTTGTAATACAATTGATATACCAAAAAATAAAATAATTGATAAACTTGAAGTCGTTTCAATTGCTGAAGTATTTGGAGAATCTATGAAGCGAATAGTAGAAGGGGCGTCTTTAAGTTCACTTTTTAAAGGATTTAATTAATACCAGGAGTTAAATATGGCAAATGAACATAAAATTGAAATTAATAAAAGAGAACAAACTTCCAAAAAAGAATTAAAAAAAATGCGGAAAGATGGGAATATTCCTGGAATTTATTATTCTGGAGGATCTGGTGAAAGCATTCCAATCATAATTGCTAAACATGATTTTAATCTTGCATTAAAATCTGGTGCAAGAATTTTTAACATTGCAGTAGGTGATAAAAAACAAAATGTTTTATTTAAATCAGTTCAATATCATCCGGTTACTGATGAAGTTATTCATATAGATTTATATGGTGTTAGAATGGATCAAGCAATAAACATCAAAGTTACAATAGAGCTAATTGGAGATGCTATGGGGGTTAAAGATGAAGGTGGAATTTTAAATCAACCATTAAATGAACTTGAAATTCAATGTCTACCTGGAGATATTCCAGATTTGGTAGAATTAGATATCAGTGAACTTGCCATGGGTAGTTCATTAAATGCTAGTGACATTAAATTAGAAGATAAATTTACATTGGTAACCCCAGAAGATGCGGTAATTGTGTCAGTAACTCAGCCCATGAAAGAGGTTGAGCCTACAATTGAAACAGATGAAGATGAAGAATTTATTGAAGGTGAGGGCGATGATGGAGAAAGTAGTACAGATCAAAAAGAAGGTGGCGATACTTCTCAAGATGACTCTGCTTCTGAAGAAAATTCTGATTCTGAATAATGAACATCCTGGTAGGATTAGGAAACCCTGGCAGGAAATATGCAAATACAAAACATAATTTTGGATACTGGATTATAGATGAATTTGCTCAAAAAAGATCTTTGACATTTAAAGCAGGTAAAGGAGATTATCTGATTGCAAAATCTCATGACGTTGTTTGTATAAAACCAACATCATATATGAACAATAGTGGTTTGGCGATTGCAGAATATTTTAAATATTATGATAACTCTTTAAATAATCTGTTAATAATTTATGATGATATTGATTTACCTTTGGGGAGATTGAAGTTCAAGCCAGATGGCGGTACTGGCGGGCATCGAGGGTTAGAATCAATAATTTATCATATGAAGTCTGAAAAAATTTGCAGACTTCGCATTGGAATTTCTGAAGGAAATATTAATATTCCTTCAGAAAAATATGTATTATCACCTTTTAAAAAAGAAAATGATAATATCATAAAAACAATAATACAAACAACATGTGAGGGTATTGAGTATTACCTGTCTCATGATATTAATGAAACAATGAATGAATTTAATAATAAGTTAACGAAAGGAAAAAATGACTAACCTTTATTATGTAATAGGTGCTGGAATTATTGCCATGCTATATGCATTTTGGAAAACTAATTGGATTAATCATCAAGATCAGGGCTCTGAAAGAATGAAAAAAATAGGTGCTAGTATAGCAGATGGGGCTATGGCCTTTTTAAAGGCTGAATATAAAGTTTTAAGTATTTTTGTAATTATAATTGCTGTTTTATTAGCATTTGCGGCGGATAGTCAAGGAGATTCTATATTAGTTTCTTTATCTTTTTTGGTTGGCGCTTTAGCTTCAGGATTAGCTGGCTTTTTAGGAATGAGAGTAGCAACTAAAGCAAATAATCGAACTACGAATGCAGCACAATCTGGATTAGCAAAAGCTCTTAATGTTGCTTTTACTGGAGGATCAGTAATGGGTTTAAGTGTTGTAGGACTAGGTGTTTTAGGTGTAACTAGCCTTTTTGTTATTTATAATAATCTAAATTTATTTGATGATACAGCAAAATTAATCCAAGCGCTTACCGGTTTTTCATTAGGAGCTTCTTCTATTGCACTCTTTGCAAGGGTTGGCGGAGGAATATATACTAAAGCTGCTGATGTTGGTGCAGACCTTGTCGGAAAAGTTGAGGCCGGCATTCCTGAAGACCATCCATTAAATCCTGCTACAATTGCTGATAATGTAGGAGATAATGTAGGAGATGTGGCGGGGATGGGAGCAGATCTTTTTGAATCATATGTTGGGGCTATTATTGGTTCTATGGTTTTAGGTTTAGCATTGGGCATGGAATATGTTATGCTACCATTATATGTAGCTGGTTCTGGTATAATTGTTTCAATTATTGGCACTTTTATGGTTTCAGTCAAAGAAGGTGGAAGTCCACAAAAAGCACTAAATATTGGAGAGTTTGGATCTTCTGCCATTATGGTGGTTGTAATGTATTTTTTAATTACTACATTCATACCAGCAGACAATGCAATGGGCATTTTTTATGCTACCTTAATTGGATTAGCCTCAGGACTAGGCATAGGATTAATTACAGAACATTATACTGGTACAGGAACAGGGCCTGTAAAATCCGTTTCTAATCAATCTATAACTGGAGCCGCAACAAATATTATCGCAGGACTTGGTGTTGGCATGCAATCCACTGCCATTCCAACATTAATTATAGCTTTTGCAATTATTGGAGCATATTCATGTGCAGGATTATATGGTATTGCAATGGCTGCATTGGGAATGCTAGCTAATACTGGTATACAATTGGCTGTTGATGCCTATGGTCCTATATCTGATAATGCAGGAGGTATAGCAGAAATGGCTGAGTTAGCACCAGAAGTTAGAGAAAGAACAGATAAATTAGATGCCGTAGGAAACACTACTGCAGCAATTGGTAAAGGATTTGCCATTGGTTCTGCAGCATTAACAACACTGGCATTATTTGCATCATTTAGGTCCGTAGTAGTAGCAAAACAAAAAGTTATTAATCCTGATTATGAACTTTTAATTGATATTACTAACCCGTGGGTAATGGGAGGATTGTTTGTTGGAGGTATGTTGCCTTTTGTATTTTCATCAATGGCAATGGGATCAGTGGGTCGTGCAGCCATGTCTATGATTGAAGAGGTTCGCCGTCAATTTAGAGACATACCTGAATTAAAATCTGCTTTAGCAGTGCTCAACAAAGGAGAAGAATCTACGTGGTCTGATTCAGATAAAAAAATCTATGAAAATGGATTAGATAAAGCCGAACATGACAAGTGTGTTGAAATTTCAACACAAGCTGCTATTAAGGAAATGATAATGCCTGGACTACTAGCAGTTTTAACACCTGTTGTTGTGGGTTACTTTGCTGGGCCTGAAACGCTAGGAGGATTATTGGCAGGAGTAACTGTATGTGGAGTATTGATGGCGATTTTCCAATCTAATGCTGGAGGCGCATGGGATAATGCAAAAAAAATGATTGAAGAAGGAATAGAAATTAATGGAGAAAAATTTGGTAAAGGCTCAGATCCACATAAAGCTGCTGTTGTGGGTGATACGGTGGGAGATCCTTTCAAAGACACATCCGGTCCATCATTAAACATTTTAATTAAACTAATGTCTGTTGTCTCATTAGTAATTGCACCATTTTTATTTTAATAAGAGGAGAATTTAATGAATTATTATGAAACATTATTAATTATACATCCAGCATTAGAGGCTGGTAGGTTAAAAGACATAATCTTATCCATTGAAGAAAATTTAAAAAAAGAAAAAGCTTCTATGTTATCAATAGATCTTTGGGGGAAAAAAAGATTAGCTTATTTAATCGAAAAACAAAAGTTCGGTACTTATGTTAAATTGCAATTTTCTGGTCAAGGAGATTGTGTGAAAAAAATAGAGATGAGCTTAGAACATAATTCCAATGTTCTTTCTTATTTAACAACCATAATTGCTAAATCTGACATCTCAGATCAAACTATTAATTTAGATGACCAAATTGCCGGGCAATCAAGAGAAACTCTTACTCCTGAAGAAAATAAATCATCTGAAAAACAAATGGAATCTGATGAATCTGAAAATACGGAAGAAAAATCTGATTTAGAGGTTGAAAAAACAAGTGAAAATGAAAAAATATCTGAAGAAAGTGTGGAGGAATAGTAATGGCTTTAGTAAGCAATAGAAGGGTTTGTACATTTTGTGAAAATAAAGATCAAAAAATTAATTACAAGGAAATTAAAATTTTAAGAAAATTCATAACAGAACAAGGTAAAATAATTCCTGGGCATGTAACAGGAGTATGTTCAAAACATCAGCGTTATCTTGGAAAGGCAATTAAGCAAGCTCGTAATATAGCACTATTGCCTTATTCTGTAGATCCAAGAAATTTATAGGAGAATACTATCATGGAAATAATATTAAATAAATCTTTAGAAAATGTAGGAGAAGAAGGGGACGTAGTAAGTGTTAAGGATGGGTATGCTAGAAATTATCTTATTCCTAATGGCTTTGCTAAAAATGCTACAAAAAAGAATATACTTGCAATTCAAAAGGAAATTAAAAATCGTGAGATACAAGAAGCTAAAAATCGCCAAAATTTAGAAGCATTAAATAAACAATTAAACAAACTATCATTAAAATTTGAATTGAAAGCAGGAGAAGATGAAAAATTATTTGGATCAGTCACCTCACAAATGATTTCAGAAGCTATTGCAGAACAAGGATTTACCGTTGATAAAAAAGAAATAGAAATACCAGATCCTATAAAAAGTTTAGGTAAATTTGTTGTTTTTGTTAGGCTTGGCCCAGAATTAGAGGCAAAAATAAAAATAAAAGTTTCAGCAGAAAAATAATTTTAATTAAATATTATTTTGGAAAGCTTGATTAATCTTTAAGGCCTATTTAAATTAATCATATGTATGTTCAAGTTAGTTTTCCAATTTCTAGTTTCAATTCATTTACATATTCTGTCCCTAAAGGATTAATTAAAAAAATTTCTTTGGGGGTTTGTATTAATGCACCCATAAAAAATAAATTGCAATCTGGCTTTATAATTGACATAAATAAAAAGCCACTTTTTTCTGGAAAAATTTTACCGATCCACTCCATTCATGATAAATCTTATCATTTACCAAATGAACTTTGGGAAACAATAAAATGGTTATCAAAATATTATGTTGTTCCCATTGGTAAAGTATTAAAAGCTGCAATACCAAATACTATATTAAACCAATATTCTCCACAAACCATCAAATACGCTCTTATAACAAAAAAAGGAGAAAAGAAGTTTTTAGAAAATGATCATAAGAAACCAGCCCATCAAAAAGTATTATCATATCTATTTAATAATAAATTAATAAAAATTAAAAAACTAAAAGATATAGTTTCATCCCCTTATTCAATTTGTAAAAAACTTGAAGAAAATGGATTTATTAAAATTTTTCTTCAACCTAAAATCACAAATCCTTATAATAATATTAATCCAAATAAAATAAAAAATATTGTTTTATCTAAAGAGCAAAAAAAAATATTTAATGAAATAATTAAATTTAAAAAAGAAAAAAAACCCTTCTTAATTCATGGCGTTACTGGTTCAGGAAAAACAGAAATTTACATGAAATTAGCTCAAACTATTATAAAACAGGGAAACTCTGTGTTAGTTTTAGTGCCCGAAATTGCTTTAACACCACAAATAACACAAAGATTTTATTCTGCATTTGGTAATAAAATAGCATTATGGCACAGTCAAATGACAAAAGCAGAAAAAGGGTGGAGCTGGAAAAAAATAAATAGCGGTGAATATCCAATAATTATTGGAGCAAGAAGTGCAATTTTTGCACCAATAAAAAATTTAGGATTAATTATTGTAGATGAAGAACAAGAATCATCTTTTAAACAAGAAAATCCTAACCCAAGATATAATGCGCGAGATGTTGCGATTGTCCGTGCAAAATATTCACATTCCATAATCTTGCTTGCTAGTGCTACTCCTAGTTTGGAAAGTTATTATAATAGTTTGCAAAAAAAATACATTTTATTAAAATTATCCAAGCGTTACGGTGAATCCGTTTATCCAAAAATAGAATTGGTAGACATGAAAAAACAAAATGAAAAATCATCCATTATTAGCAAACAACTAATTAATGCAATAGATGATTGTTTAAATAAATCAGAGCAAATTATTTTATTACAAAACAGACGCGGATATTCATCAATACAACAGTGTAATAATTGTGGAAAAATAAGCACCTGTAAAAATTGTGCTGTTGCCATGACTTATCATAAAACAGACAATTATATGCATTGTCATTATTGTGAAAAAATAAATAAAATAAATATTTTATGTAGCCATTGTAATAATGACGCTATGGAGTTTAAAGGTACAGGTACTCAAAAGGTTGAAAAAATAATTGGCAATATATTTCCAAACATTAAAATTTTAAGAATGGATGTTGATACAGTAAGAAAAA
>JAYZCM010000063.1:0-41175 GCA_036338305.1 Fidelibacterota bacterium
GATTTATGCTTATTACGAACTGCATATTGAATAGCATCCCATACTAATCGCTGAGTTCCTTCCTTTGATACAGGTTTAATGCCAAGTCCAACTGTTTTAGGAAAACGAATTTTTCCAAATCGATGATTAAAATGATTTTTCATAAGATCAAGAAAACGGGTAGCATCTTCTGATCCTGCTTCAAATTCAATTCCAGCATATATGTCTTCAGTATTTTCCCGAAAAATAGCCATATTTATTTTTGATGGATCTTTAACGGGAGAAGGCACACCCTCATACCATCTAACAGGCCTAAGGCAAACATATAAATCTAATTCCTGCCTAAGAGCAACATTTATTGACCTAATACCTCCTCCAACAGGAGTTGTCAATGGGCCTTTAATTGCTATTAAATATTCATTTAAAAAATCAAGCGTTTCTTGAGGAAGCCAAGTATCTTTACCATAAACATCATTTGCTTTTTCTCCAGCATAAACTTCCATCCAATGTATTTGTTTTTTCCCATCATAAGATTTTTTAACAGCAGCATCAATGACTCTTGATGCTGCACTCCATATATCTGGCCCAATGCCATCTCCTTCAATAAATGGAATAATTGGATTTTCTGGAACACATAATTTCCCTTCGCTCATTGTAATTTTTTTTCCACCCTTTGGAATAATCACTTTTTTCATTTTTCATTAACTTTCTTTGATTTGATTTTATTTGTTTTACTATTTTTTGAAATAGGGGTATCCTTTTTCAATTTTTTATCTTGATTTTTGTTACCATTATTACTCTTTTTCTTATAATCTGTAAGATAAAAACCTGATCCTTTAAAAATGAGGCCTGCCCCACCTGTTATAATTCGTTCAATTTTACCTCCACAATCTTCACATTCCTTTTTAGAAGCTTCACTCATTTTTTGAAAATAAGAGAAATAAGACTCACAATTATTACAATAATAATTATATGTAGGCATGGCAACCTTTCTGCATTGATGTTATGGCCGCAACATTAATTATGTCATCTACAGAGCATCCTCTTGATAAATCATGTATTGGTTTTTTTAATCCTTGTAGCAAAGGTCCCCATGCAGAAAAATTTCCTAATTTTTCAGTAATTTTATATGCAATATTACCAGCATCAAGATTAGGAAAAATTAAAACATTTGCCATACCACCAACTGGTGAATTTGGCGCCTTTATTTTACTAATTTCTGGAACTATTGCAGCATCTAATTGTAATTCACCATCATATACAATATTGGGATATTTCTTTTCAAATATTGAAATAGCTTTTAAAACTTTTTCAACTCTATAATGTTTTGCACTACCTTTGGTTGAAAATGATAAAAAAGCAACTCGCGCATCTTCTCCTGATAATAATTCATGAAAATTTGCAGAGTCATTTCCAATTACGGCTAATTGCTGAGGGTCTGGTTCAGGAATAACTGCACAATCAGCAAAAGTATATGCATGATTACCACATGGTGAAATTAAGAAGAAAATACTTGAAACCCACTTAGACTCATTACTGATTCCAATTAATCTAATTGCAGAACGTATAACTTCACTACTAGAAGTAACTGCACCAGCAATTACGCCATCAGCATCACCACAAGCAACCATTACCATAGAAAAATGCAATGCATCAGACAAATATTCTTCTAGTTGTGAACTTGGCCAATTTTTAGTAAATGAAAGATTATGAATATACTCAACATAATATTCCATCTTATGTTGATAGTCATCAATATTAATTATGTCAAACCCCATACCTTTCAATTCAACAATAGCTTTTTGCACTCGATTATCACTTTTTTCAGGAATAATGATTTTTGAATTTGTCTTCTTTGCCATATCAATAATTCTTGTTTGAAATTTATTCATATTTCCTCTTCAATGCATCATTCACATGGCAAGGCACATATTCACTAACATCACCACCTAAAGATGCAACCTCTCTTACCATTGATGAACTAATATGAGTATATTTTGAATGAGGCATCAAAAACACTGTACTAATATCATCATTTAAACTGCGATTCATTAATGCCATCTTAAATTCAAATTCAAAATCTGACAACACTCTTAAGCCTCTAATGGCTGCAACTGCTGAATGTTTTTTTGCATGCTCAACCATAAGTCCATAAAATGAATCAACTTCTACAGAGGGCAGGGACGAAATGGACTCCTCAATAAGCTGAATCCTTTCATTTACAGTAAATAAACTATTTTTTTTAGATGAAATTGCAATAGAAATTATTATTTTATCAAATAATTTCACACCACGCCTTACAATGTCTAAATGACCATTTGTAATTGGATCAAATGTCCCAGGATAAATAGCTATTTTCATACATTTTTTTTCCAAAAAATTACTTGGGTATTACCATAATATTTAATTCGTGCATCTATATTTTCTAGATTTTGCTTCTTCATCTCCATGCAAAAAATACCATTTGGCTTTAATAAAGGCTGAACTCCATTTAATAAATTTAAAAAATCTGATGACTGATAAGGAGGATCCGCAAAAATAATATCAAATTTTTCATTATTCTTTTTTGATAAAAAATGAGATACATTATTTGATGATAAAATTATGTTTTTATCATCAAATAATAATGAATTCTTTTTTAATACTTTAAATACCTGCCTATCCTTTTCAACAAAAACCACTTTATTTGCACCGCGACTTAATGCTTCTAATCCTAATGTTCCAACTCCTGCATATAAATCCAAAATATCAAAGCCATCAAAAGGTTCCAATATTTGGAAAATAGATTTTCGTACTTTAGCTTGAGTAGGTCTAACACTAATATCATTATACTTATATAATTTTTTCCCTTTGTATTCACCTGCAATTATTGCTGTCATTACAAATTAGAATACAACACCATCTTATAATCATTTAATTGATCATGAGAAATTGAAAAACTAAATTTTTGTATTTGATTATCATCTGTCATATTTAATAATAAAGTCACAATATCAGATAATTTTGCATGGAAATAAATCATTTCATCTGATTCTTCCATGGCAATCTCTTTAGAAAAAATAATTTTATCCATTATGGATTTTACATTTTCAAAATTACTACCTTCCGCATATACATTCCATGGAAATAATATATTTAAATAATTTATTGAATCCTTATTATAAATTTCATAAGATGTTTTTTCATTTGAATCATATAGATTTTGCATTCCATGAATGGTAGAAAAATTCGCTAATTCAATAAGCAAGAGAATTTGATTTTGATTAAATTCTATTTTTTTTAAATTAAATTCATCTGAATAATCACTATTAATCATTAAATCTAATACTTGATTTAAAATTTTTTCAGAATCATAATCAACAGAATGAGTATTCATAATAGACATAATAAAGACTAAGCAAATACCTAGTACAACCAGCATATAATTCTTCCATACTTCATTATCAAATAAGGATGTTTTTTTTAATAAACTTTTATTTTCTTTATCTCCTGATGACATTATCTTTTCTTTTAAAAAAGACCACGTCTCATCAGATTTTGTATTTTTTATTCCAGGCTTAGAAATAAAATTGATATCAAACATCTATTCCCCTAAATGCATTTCCCGTTTCTGCAAAAGGTAATGTATCATAAAGGTTAACCTTATTAGCTTGGATCATATTTAAAACAGAAAATGGATTTAATAAAACTATCTTTTTTTCATCTTTTTTTTGAAATTTTTTAATATCTTCAACTTTACCATCACAACTATATACATATATTTTTTCAAATGGCGACTTCTTTATTTTCCCCTTACTCATTAAATCTTCAATATAATCACATAAAATTGTTTTTTCTTCATCCTCTCCTAATTGCCAATTAATATTCACTTTACCATTTGATCGAGAAATAGATAAATAACTAGATAATTCATTACCATTAATTAATAATATTTCATCTTGTTTATTATTTCCAAATTTCCAAATTACATAATTTTTCAATTGATCAGCATTAAACCATGCTCTCGCACCATTTTCTGCTGAAAAAATACCTGTACTTAAATTATTTAAACATGCGTGTAAAGATTCCATGTTCTGTTTAATGGTTGCGCGTATTGATTTTGGAATTGAAATACTTAATATCTTTACAGAGTTCTTTGCAAAAGGATAATAATAATAATCCATTTTTTCATTAAGAAAAGAGTCTTTCATTTGCATTTTATACCAATCAAACAAATCAGAATCATTTTTATCAATATAAATTGAAGAAAAAATAAAATTATTTTTATCTAAGCTTAATGATAAAATACGCTCATCTACATTAATATTTTTTATTATTTGACCTAATACTTCATTAAAAGCATGCTCATCTTCTAATAAATCAAAACCTTTGCTCTTAATATCACCATAATCAGTAACAACCAAGCCACTTTCTGATGGAATCCAATTCAAATAATAAAATTTATCAGCAGATTGTGAAATTGCAATCATCTCTGTTTATTCAGCCCAACTTTTTTGTCCACCACGAATAAACCCATGATCACCAGCTTCAAAACTAAAAAATATATAACGTGATTCTTTATATGGTTTTTCTAATAAATGTAAAGGAGACGTTACTTGAAAAATAGCATCCCCATCTGTAGAATCAATTTCAAGAACATATGGATTTTTAGTTACAGGACAATATAAAAAACTATCATCTAAATGATACTTTTTTCTTAAATAATCAAGTTTTTTTTCAGAACGCACAACAATATCACTAGAAATAATTTGCATGAAATTTTCATCCAATTTGTAACTTAGTAAATCTTTTACATTTACAAATATTGTGTCTTCTCCCCCTGACTGCAAGTTTTTCATTCCAACCTTATAAACTGTATCACTATAACTAACATATAAATCAGTTGGGTCACTAAATGTTGTATCAACTCGTATTTCAAAACCCCTTTCAAGATTCACTGGATAAGAGCCATCCTGTAAATTTATTATTTGACTTCCAACATATAAACTATCTGCAATCAATGAATCCATTGCAGCTTCAACTAGATCAAAAAGATGTTCACCATTTAATGTATAACTACCTGTCATTTCATAATAAAAATCTTCTGCATTTGCTATGTCTGACATTCTTTTACGACCTTCTTTTTTAAATGTCTCCTCTTCTACCCAAATAGCTTGAGGCAGAAAAATTGTCAACAAAAGAAGTAATGAAGATATAATTATACCCCAATCTAATAAACTTATCTTGCGTTCATATTGTTGATCATGCATTTTATTATCCCTTTAATTAAATCAAATTATTTATTGAATTTTTTCAAAATTTACCATTTCATTTAATTCCTCTGATAAATCTTCTAATATTAATTTGGTTTTTTTTGATATTTTCTTTGGAGTTTCTATATTTATTTTCACTAATTGATCACCAAAATAATTTCTATTTAATTCTGGCATTCCCTTTGCTCTCAAACGCAGTATTTGTCCACTTTTTATTCCTGCTGGAATTTTTAATTTTACTTTACCTGATAATGTTGGCACTTCAATTGATGTACCAAAAACAGCTTGTGGATATTGTAGCCAACAACTCAACAAGACATCTACTCCATCTCTAACAAATAAATTATGATTTTTTTCATCAAAGTATACTATTAAATTCCCAGGTTCACCTCCATTTGCGGGATAATTCCCTTCACCTCTTTGAGTCATATAGTTACCTGACGAAACACCTTTCGGCACTTCTATGTCAACAGTTGCCGTTTGTTTTGTAATTCCTTGACCATTACATTTTCTACATGGATTAGAGATTATTTTACCTCTCCCCTTACATCGATGGCAAGGTTGGACATTTACAATCTGGCCTAATAAAGAACGTTGAATTTGACGAATCTCTCCACTGCCTTGACATGCAGGGCAATGCTCTGGAGTTGAACCTAATTCAGCCCCTTCTCCTTTACATGGTTCACAAGCATTAAAACGTTTTATTTTTACAGTCTTAGTTATGCCACTAAAAATTTCTTCCAAAGATAATGAAATTGTAATCTTTAAATCAGATCCTCTTTGTATTCCAGAGTTTTGCCTACCACTTCTACCAAAAATATCACCAAAACCTGAAGATGAAAAAATATCACCAAAATGATCAAAAATATCATTCATATCCATATTGGATGAAAAACCACCAAAGCCTTCATTATTCACTCCAGCATGACCAAATTGATCAAATCTAGCACGTTTTTCTTCATCACCTAATATTGAATAAGCTTCAGCAGCTTCTTTAAATTTTTCTTCTGCCTTGCCATCTCCAGGATTTTTATCTGGATGGTATTTCATTGCAACTTTTCTATAAGCACTTTTTATTTCTTTTTGAGTTGCATTTTTATTAACCCCTAATGTTTGATAATAATCTTGCATTATTTCTTACTCACTACAACTTTTGCATGTCGTAAAATTTTATCATTATATACATAGCCTTTTTCAAATTCCTTAATAATAACATTTTCTTTTTCTTTTGATTTTTCACTCATCAACGCTTCGTGACGATCAGGATTAAACTTTTCTCCAATAGAATCAAAGGCTTCTATTCCCAAATCAACTAAAATTTTATCTAATTTAGTGACTATGAGATTAATGCCTTTCATGATTGCATTGGATTCTGTCTTCTCATCAATCTCTAATGTTCTATTTAAATCATCTAATATGGGCAATAATGATTTTGCCAAAGACTGCCCCTCATACTTAAGCAAATCACTTCTTTCCTTCTGAGTTCTTCGTTTATAATTATCAAATTCAGCAAGTAATCTTATATTTTTCTCTGATACACGCTTTACCTCTTCTGATTCTTTTAATAAATCATTTTCTAATGATTTGATTTTTTCCTTTAATGATTTTAAAGAGTTTTTTGAATCTTTTTTTGTTTTAGTTTTTATTTTTGCCATAATTAAATTATTATTTTACAAATAGTGAAAGACTTGAAATTTAAGTTTTATTTTAGATTTAGAGAAATAATTGATTTATTTTTTTTACTAACAAATATTAAATAAATAAATGAAAATATTAATAATAGAGCCCTTTTTAACAGGCTCCCACAAAGATTGGGCAGAAGGTTTTAAGCTTCATAGCAAGCATGAAGTTCAGATATTAAGCTTACCGGGAAGATTTTGGAAATGGAGGATGCATGGAGGTGCAATTACTTTAGCCAAAAAATATACAAAGCTAAACTTTAAACCTGACATTATATTGGCAACTGACATGCTGAATTTGCCCGTTTTTAAATCATTAATAAAATCAAATGTAAAAATAGTATTGTATTTCCATGAAAATCAAATTACTTACCCTTGGTCAGATAATGACCCAGATATTAAATTAAAAAGAGACCAGCATTATGGCTTTATAAATTATACTTCAGCATTAACTGCAGATGAAATAATATTCAACTCTAAATTCCATTTAAATTCTTTTTTCCATGGTTTAAGAATTTTTTTAAATCAATATCCTGATTATAATGAAATGCATAATATTGATAAAATACAATTAAAAAGCTCTGTTTTACATCTAGGGTTGAATTTGAAGAAATTTGATGATTTCAATAAAATAGATGAAAAATCAAAACAGCCATTAATTCTATGGAATCATCGCTGGGAGTATGATAAAAACCCTGAATTATTTTTTAAAGTTTTAAAAATCATTTCTAATAAAAATATTGATTTTAAACTTATAATAATAGGTCAGGATTTCAAAAAGCAAAATCCAACTTTTAATAATGCAAAAAATGACCTAAAAAAACATATCATTCAATTTGGCCATGTTGAGTCTTTTAGTGAATATGCAAAATGGCTATGGAAAGCCCATATTGTCCCTATCACTTCAAATCAAGAAAATTTTGGAATAAGCGTGATGGAAGCGATATATTGCAATACCACTCCTCTATTGCCAGAAAAACTATCATATCCTGAATTATTCAATAATGAAAAAAATTATAATTATTTCTATGATACTACCGATCAACTTATTTGTAAATTAGAAAAGTTAATTATAGAATTCAATCATGAAAAAGATAATGATTTGAGAGAAATTGCAACTAAATATGATTGGAGAAAGATGGTAATTAAATACGATAAGAAATTTGAATCATTAATGAATACAAAGATGTAATAAACTAATCAGCGCTCCTAACTGGATTAGCGATGATTTTTGCAGGGCACTCTTCCCATAAATAACACCAATTACAAAGCATTGTTTCTTTTGGATGAAAATTATCCATATTATCTAAAGAAACAATTATTTTATCAATGATTTTATTAATTTTTTTCTTTATTTTTTTCAATCCATCTTGATCATGTGTTATAATAACTTCTGTTCCTTTCCTAAGAAAATGCCATTTTAAAGATATTTCCTTAACATTTTCATAATTTTGTTCTATTGCCATATGATACAACCCTAATTGGATGTCACTAATTGCCTGTCTTTTAGTTTTTTCATTTTTAGTAGTTTTATAATCATGTATCATGAATTTACCAGGAGATAACTCATCTAACCGATCTATCACTCCACGAAAAGAATAATTACCCAAAAAAAATGAGAGGTCAACTTCAGTACCAATTACAGGTTGATTGAATTTTGGACCATAATTTTTATAATAATTAGATAGACATTTTTTTCCCATTGAATAATAATAATCAGAATTCTTTAAGGGTGCAACAATAAATATTTTACCATGCCATTCATTTCTCCATATATTATCATATTCTTTACAAATTCTATCAAAAGTCATATATGTATTATTTGAATTACCTTTTGAATATATCCATTCTAAAACTGAATGAACTCTTTTACCCACAAAAGCTTCAATACTTTCATGCGGCTTACGAATTCCATCCAAATAAGTAAGCTTAAACTTTTGAGAGCATGCCTTAAAGGTACTTAACTGCGAATAAGAAAATGGAGTATCAATATATCTATTTGAATCCATTATAACTATTAATGAAATTCTCTATATAAAGAATAATCACCTGAAATATTTCTATTAATGAAAATGAATTGCTTTCCATTTTGATAAATCCATTTTTGATAGCTATTTCCCATTTCATCCTTATATGATTCACGATTATATGGTGGGCCATGAATTATATGAATTTTTCCACGATCTGTTTTCCAGCCAGACATCAAAATAGAATAATTATCATTTACAAATTCAACCCTTTTATTTATCTGAATTAAAAGTTCATTATCGATGGTGTTTGGAGTAGGATCTATTTTTTTCCAATATGAATCTATTAATTTCCATTTATCTTTCTCATTCACATTTTTTATTTTTTTATTTTTAAAATCTTGAGGGAATAAATAACTCATAACACCAACTATTTCATTTAAATCATCTGTCCAATAATCACCGATTGAATATGCAAAATAAATTGAAATAGAAGAAGTATTGTTTTTATATGTTATATCTATGTCGTGCCAGCCACTTGTCTTAGATGTAAAGGGAATCGGTAATAAATAAATATCATTAATGCTATTTGATTGTAAACTAATTTGCCCAGAGCCTACCTCTTTATTTTTATTTTTAATACTATAATCAACTTCTTTCAAGGAATCATCATGAATTATAATTTGACTTCTAAACCAAAGAGTATCCATGTCATTCATTATATTCATGGCAATTTTTTTTTCACCACTCTCAGTATCTACAAAAGGTAAGATTGGGCCTAATGAATCAATTTTCTTCAAATGTAATTCTTCATTTATTCTCCAATTTTTTCGACTATCTCCATCTTGAACATTAATAAATAATTTATATTTACCAGGAGTTAGCTCAATATTCTTTTCCATTGAAAAATAATTATTAACATTTCGAGTATCTTCATAAAATGTTTGTATTATTTTTTCATTCCACGAATCACGAAATATTTGAGTATCATGATCCATATCTATCAATGTCATCGTAACAACTAAATTACTATAAAAATGATCTAATGCTTTTGTAAATACAAAACGATTAATTGGCAACTCCACGTGTATGAATAAATTCATTAAATCCTGCGTCAAATTCCAATGTTGTTTATATATTTTAATTTCAGTTTTAGGCCTATCATTTCTAACAGTTATTTTTTCTCTAGAACCAGTACATGAAAATATTGAAAAAATAATTATTAATATCAAATTAATTCTCTTGATGATAATTCCCCCACTTATAAAACGCAACTCCATCATTTGTCAAAAACCATACCCATTCTTCATCACATTCAATTCCAAATATTTTATTACCAGGTATTCCATCTAGATAATCATAATCCATTTCAAAATTAGTATTCAATTGTATGATTCTTGCTTTATTTCTTTCGCTAACCCAAATATGAGAATTGCAAATATCAAAATCATGAATATTTGAAACCATTTTTTTTTCTTTATTTCCATGAATATCAATTGACCATAAATGATCATCTAAACCAAACATTTCACCATCATATAATTTTATTTTTTTAAATATTTTTTCTGTTATGAGTTGAGGTTTTCCAATCTCCCAATTCATTTCAAATAGACCAAGGTCAGTTGCTAAATAAAAATAATTTGAATCTGCAATTAAATCATATACAGGAACACGCAATAAAAAATCAAACTGTTTTTGTCTATCAGGTATTACTGAATGATTTATCAATGAAATTTCATTAATACCATTTGTTGTGGCAACATACATTGAATTATCATATTCTATCATATCCCAAATAGCAAAATCATTCAATCCATTTGAAGTACTAATAATATTCCAAACATTATCATATAAATCTAAATATAATAATCCAGACATAGTACCAAAATACATTATGCTTCCATTTCTATTAATTGAATTTACATCCATATTTTGAATGACATGGGATTTTTTTCCATCATAAAATGTCCAATAATTATCAGACTCTTTCCAACTAGCAATGAAAGGATCATTATTATTTTTAGAATTTAGAAGTTCACCAGTCCTCTTAAATTGACTATCTGAAAACCACCAATCGCCATCGCTATCTAAAAAAGATATGGTAACATTTTTAAATGGCAAACCAATTCTAATTAGTTCCAAACGATTAGAATGACGCCATCCTTTTAATAAATAACCTTCATCAGTTCCAAACCATAAATTACCTTCTTTATCTTCCATTAATAAATTAGGATGCAATTCCATGTCCTTTTGATTTGAATATATTCTATTAATCCCAACAAACCATTCTCCTTCAATTAAAAAAGAAGAAATATTAATATCTTCTCCTGAAACACCATGTTTAGAGTGCCCCCAATTAATCATGTCAACTTCTCTAGAAGCTTCTTCTAATTTTATAAATTGAGCTGTAAATGGATCAAATGGATATAATGCATCCATTGAACGAATCCATATATATTCAGGTGAATAACCTAAATCATCAATTTGATATACATTGAAAATACCCGAATTAGAAAATGACATATCTCTCCAAATGGAGCTTACTGATGACTTAAAGCTCACACCACTTGAATGAACAATCCAATAATAATCACGAAACTCATCATACATCATATATCTTATTTTGTTAAAATTAGATTGAATTGAAAATGCATAATCATATTTAATATCTTCTGTCATCTTATTATATGTATAAATACCATTTTCAGCTACGAAATAAACATTATAATTGTCTTCTGCAATAGAATTTATCACACCAGGCTGAGTAAGGATATACCAATCATCATTATCATAATTAAAATTTTGACAAAACAAAAGGTCTAGAAATAAAAATAATATATATGAAAAATTATTTTTATAAAACATTATGGATGAAAAGGCCAAAAGATTGGAATAAAATAAACTGCTGTAATCCAAAATAAAATGGTAAGAGGTATTCCCATTTGAAAAAAATCTTTTAATTTATATTGACCTGGGCCATAAACCATCATATTAGTTTGATATCCCATTGGAGTAATAAAACTACAAGATGCCCCAAAACAAATTGCAATTAAAAAAGGCCTAGGATCAACATTTACCATTGCTGCCAGCATTACTCCTATGGGAGTTAAAATAATTGCCACAGCTGCATTTGACATAAAAGCAGAAAACATAAAAGAAAAACCATATAAAATGGTTAATATGACAATTGGGCTTACAATACCAGCCTCACTAAACAAAGAACCTAAAATAATAATCAAATTCCCTAAGTCTTTGTCTAATTCAGTTTTTTGAATGGCAACGCCTAAAGGTATTAAAGAAGCAATAAGAAAAATAACTGACCAACTTATTGATTCATATGCATCTTGAATTGATATGGAACGTAATACCAATAATATAATTGCCCCTAAAATTGCACCTTTAACAATAGGCATCACATTAAAGGCTGCAAGCAACATGACAATTGGAATTACAATTATTGAAAGCCACCAATATCTTTCATATCTTAAATGGATATCTAATTCTTCCAAAACAATTAAATCATTACTCTGCCTCATTAATTCTAAACGTTCTTTTGGAACCATGACTAATAATGTATCTGAAAATTTCAAACGAATATGAGCAACTTTTTCTCGTAATAATTCTTGCTGCCTTTTAATGGCTAAAACAAAAGATTCAAAACGATTTCTAAAATCAAATTCTTTTAATGTTTTTCCAATAAGAGATGATTGCTGAGATATTATAGCTTCAACAATCACATGATTTTTTCCAGATAATTCTTGCTGATTCATTTTTACATCAGACAACAATAACATTTTCATTTCATCTTTAAATCGCAGCATTTCCTTTAAATCAATATGAATCAATAAAATATCACCTTCTAAAAGAATAATATTTTGCAAATTAAAACGCAAATTTTTTGATTCTCTTATGACTTTATATACTTGAAGTTTATATTTTTTAGATATATTCAAATCTTTATAAGTATTGCCAATCAATGGAGACTCAGACCCAATTTTATACTCAGTCAAAAAACTCCCTAAATGATATTTTCGTGTAAGTGAAGAGATAATAGAACGCGAAGGCATAAACCACCTTGCTATGATCATATTATACAAAGTGCCTATGCATAAAAAAATTAAACCAAGTTTTGTAAATTCAAACATTGAAAAAGGTTCTAAATTGAAATTTTCATAAATAGATGTTTGGTTTAATTCTACCATGGTAGAGCTAACTACTAAATTAGTAGACGTACCAATTAATGTTAGAGTTCCACCAAAAATTGCACTATAAGAAAGAGGCAATAATATTTTAGTAGGACTAATATGAAACCGTTGACATAAATCAATGGCTAATGGTATGAAAATGGCAACAGCTGCAGTATTATTAATAAATCCTGAAATTATAGAAGTAGAAAATAAGAAAATAAATAATGTTAACCATTTCCATTTACCACCTACCCTTACCAAATTATCAACAAAATATTCTAAAAAACCAGTTTTAACCAAAGCACGACTCATTATGAAAATAGCACCTATGGTTATTACAGCAGGATTGCTAAAACCACTAATTGACTCTTGCCAGCTTAAAACATTGAATAAAAGAAGTAACCCTACTCCTCCTAATGCAGTAACTTCTAATGGTAAAATTTCAAAACTAAAAAATATTACCATCATAATAATCACAAATAACAAAACTAGTAAATCAATAGTAATTTCATATCTCCTAAATTGCTTAAATGAATTTAGTATAAAATAATACTTTAATTATAATTAGAAAAAATTATTATATATAATGTAAAAATCCCAGATAATAAAACCTGGGATTTTTACATATATTAAGAACAGAGTTTTTCAAGCCTAACAAATATTAATTAGTAGACTCTACTTCCTCCATTTTATCTTCATTATTAGTAGATCCTTTTCCACAACAAGTTGTAATTAATGCTGCACATACTTGATATGGGTCCATATTTGCTGACGGCCTACGATCTTCCAAATAACCTTTTCCATCCTTTGCAGTTGCCATCGGAATTCTTATGGATGCACCTCTATCACTTACTCCATATCTGAATTCATGGATACTACAAGTTTCATGAAGACCTGTCAATCTCTCCTCATTATGTGCACCATAAATACCAATATGACGTTTATGCGCTTTCTTTAATTTTTCGCATGCATCTTCTATAACTTTAAGCCCTCCAGTCTCCCGCATCGCTTTTGTACTGAAATTTGTATGTGCTCCAGCACCATTCCAATCACCTTTTACTGGCTTTGGATGTAAAGTAGCATTCACACCATACTCTTCTCCTAACCTATATAATATCCAGCGTGAAATCCATAATTCATCTGACACTGCCAATGGTCCTAGAGGTCCAACCTGATATTCCCATTGACCAGGCATGACTTCTGCATTAATTCCAGAAATCATTATTCCTGCATTCATACAAGCATCCATATGATCTTCCACAATTTCTCTACCAAACACTTCATCAGCACCTACGCCACAATAAAAAGGTCCTTGAGGAGCCGGATAGCCACCTTGAGGCCAACCTAAAGGATTACGCCCCTGAAAAAATGTATACTCTTGCTCAATACCAAACCAAGCTTCCTCATTTTCATATTTTTCAGCAACTTTTCTCAAATGCGCACGTGTGTTTGTCACATGAGGAGTTCCATCTGCATTATTTACTTCACACATAACTAAAACGTTATCACCTCCTCTAATAGGATCAGGAACAAAATAAACAGGCATTAAAGCACAATCACTATCATTGCCTTCTGCTTGCAAAGTACTTGAACCATCAAAACCCCACTCAGGCAATTCTGAAACTTTTTTAATTGGACCTTCAAGAACTTTAGTTTTTGAACGTAACTTAGAAGTTGGCTTATGACCATCCATCCAAATATATTCTGCTTTTATTCTTCCCATTTACAATCTCCTTTTTTTAGTTTCTAATTAATTTAGTTTTTATAGTTTAAGAGGTTTTGTACTCTTATAAGATGATAGTATCATTTGAGTTTCAGTACGCTTAACACCTGGCCACCCTTGTATGGTTCTCAATAATCGCTCCAAACTATGAGTATTTTTTGTAACTGCCAACAATATGTGCGAACCATTTCCAGTCGTAGTAAAACACTCCATTATTTCAGAATTTTTATTTGCTTCTTTAGCAACATCACCATAATTTTTAGATGATTCCGAAATCAATGTAATGAATGCAGTAACATCCAAGCCAACTTTTCTATGATCTAAAAGAGTAGTAAAACCTTGAATCACACCAGAATCATTTAATTTCTTAATTCTATCTGCTACGGCAGGTACAGACATACCAATTTTATCTGCAATATTACTTGCACTTGAACGTCCATCAATTTGAAGTAAACTTAATATTTCACGATCAACTTGATCTAACTTAATGACATCATTTTCAACGAATTCAGACACGGAAGGCATAATTAAAATTATTATGAATAAATATTAAATACAATAATAATTTAAGTATTTATTTATTTATTTTAATTTATTAAAGATAAATCGTATTATTCTTAAAAATAAATTTAACGGTCTGTTTCTACAGAAGCGTTTAATTGGGCCAATCTATCTCTAAGCCCATTGATCTGATCATCGCGAATCAATGATACACATATTCGAATACCTTCTTTCTTTGAACCCGTGGTATTTAAAGAGATCCCAGCCATACCGTGGCATAACATTAAAAATAATAAATCATCACCTGACATGCCATCTTTTGAGACTGTAAAATAAAAACCATCCCCAATCGGCTCACCCATGTCATGATCATATACTAATTGAAAATCATTTGACAAGAAAATTTCTTTAATGACCCTAGCCCTTTCAGCATAAATTCTTACTTCATTTAAAAAAACATAATCTCCACTATTTGCAGATTCAAATAATGCCGCCAATGCATTTTGCGCTGTCCTTGAAACACCAGCAGTAGTTGGGTAAATCCCGCCATGAACAAAAGCATGCCCCACACGCTTAGTATCAAAATAATGGTGTAAATTTTCATAACGTTTTTCCATGAGCGATGGAGATATGATGGTCATGGCGATACGCTGACCAGCATAACTAAAAATTTTAGAACTTGAAATGATTAAAAAATAATTTTCAGTATAATTTGCAATACTAGGAATAAATGGAGGTGAATCAGGGCAACTATAATCTTTTCTAAAGTCCATACCCAAATAAGCTGCATCTTCTATTCCCAAGACATCATATTTCGATAATAGTTTTCCAATTCCTTCTAATTCTTCCTCCTTCAAACAAACCCAGGCTGGATTATTAGGACTTGACCATAACAGCCCACCAACCCCTCCACTTAAAAATTGTTTTTCTATGGATTCTAACAACTTCTCCCCTCTATTATCATATAAATCAATAGACGCACTTTGGAGACCTAAAAACTTTGTTTGCAATTTATTAACAGGAAAGCCTGGATCTAAATATAAAATCTTACTAGACTCTTTTCTTATTCTACCAGCTATTGATTGACAAATAAACCCACCATGCATGGCACCAACCGTTGGAATACAACAACTAGGATCAACAGTAACATTAAGGAATTTTTTTATAAAATCTGACGTAGCATTCTTTAACCTTACAATTCCATCAAAAGGTGGATATCTACCAATGGAGCTCGACTCATCTTTAAGGATTCGTATTTCTTCATTTATGCCAATTGCATTTGGGCTTAATCCAGGAATTCCAAACTCAAATCTTAAAAATTCAACATTAAAATAGTTTGATAGATCATCAACAAGTCTATTTAATTCTCTAATACTGACAGATCGTAAATCAATTTCTAATTCTTCTAATTTATTTTTTACGTAATTTGCATCAAGTGGAAATTGAAATTTATTTGAATCCATAGACATCTAATTAATTTATAAATAATATAATCAACAATTTGAATTTAATATGCAATTCACTAATTCAACTACATCCATGACATTCCAATCATCATCATTATTAATATCTTTCACACATCCATTGCCAGTTTCATCACAATTAGCTTGAAGAACGCAATTAACAAGAGCTATCACATCAATAACATTCCAACTACCATCTCCACTTAAATCCCCTATCAAGCCAAGACATTCTTCAAATTCACAAGTACCGTCATCAACTGAAGCATTAGGATTAAAATTTATTGCATTTAAATCCATGCATCCCGGAACATAACTCATGTCAGATGTAAAAGTAATTTGCATCATATCTTGTAAATCAAAAGAAGTATCTGAATAATCATAATTAAATAAAAACTCAATGCCAGAATTTTTATCTGGTGACTCAATTCCTATGGTAGAACCATGATCATCAATATCATGAATTTCCAAATACTTAAAAACTATTTGCCCATCACCAGAAGGAGAAATAATTGTTCCATCTAATAATAATTGAAATGTTTCCTTAACACAGTCAGGGCAATTTTCATCCGTTTGTCCATTAGCCAAACGATCCCACTGAACAATTAAAGAATCCGTACCAGTAGCATAAAACACATTAAAATCTTCTGCACCTAAATTATCATCTAAATCATCAAAAAATGGCGCAAGTAATCCATATGCTCCAAGAGGATGAGTAATGGAATTATTATAAAAATAACTAATTTCATTACAAGATTTACTTGGATCATTCTGTAAACATGGCATGAATGAAGCCCATCCGTTTGAGCATATAGTTAAGGAGTCAAAAGTATGGCCATAGTATTGAAAATCAAATCCAATAGGAATTCGTGTTAAACTATCATCAGTCAAATTTAGATTAATTCCTTCTTTATCTGTATTTGAATCACAATGATCACCTGGAACATCCAAATCAGGACAAGATATACCTACTAATTCATTCCATAAACCAGAATTACCACCAACAGTTAAATCACCTACAGTCATCGTATACACATATTCGTGATCATTACTTGGAATTTCATAATGATGATTTACAAGTACACTCCCATCATCTGATGAAAAATATAAATTTATCTTTTTTTGATGATATTGAGATTTATTCAAATAAAAATCTATTTGAGAATTTTCAGGAATTCCTTCAAAATCCATATCCAATTCTCCTAATTGATTTGACAAACCTTTGGCAATAATCTCACCCTCATGTAAAAGCACGCCTACTACGTCCATTATTGGTTCATTTGAAAATTTGTCCATAACTATGGTTGATAAATGTGAGGCTGTTAAATCAAGACTATTTAAATCAGTTTTTAATTCTTTTGGGATTCCAAGCCATACAGGCAAACTAGGATCCCCTATGACGCTATATACGTGATGATAAAAATTAACAATATTTGTACCATTAACCTCTAAATCACCAAATTCCTTAAGCAATGCTTTTTTACCTGCATGCAATGCAGGACCAATTTCTGGAATTCTACCTTCTAGCAGCTCATCCCAAAGAACCGCACATAACACATTATTAAATCTAGTATCAGTATCCAAATCAGAAGGCCCAATCATGGCAGCAGCACCTTTGGGATTATTAATACTTCCTCCTGTAATCAGAACTTCACCAAATGATTTATCAAGTCCAACACCACCATAATCATTACCAAAATCTCCAGTATTACAAACAAAACTCATTACTATTGGCAAATACCATCCATTATTTAATCCAGGATCAATATTTTCTCTATGGAAATAAGGTTTATGCCAACCATTTGCATCTCCCCATCCTCTATAATTAACAATTCCCACACCATTATTCCATGAAGACCTAATCAATGGATTTTCTGCCTGTTGATTTTGCAAATGAAAAAAAGCAGTATCTACTTGATTAAAACCATAAACACTTAATTCATCCATTAGCCATTTAGATGTCCAAACAGGAGTAACTGGCCAACTTAATGAATCTGCATCACTAAAATTACCAGCAACCAATAATGCATTATTCAAAAATGAATAATTTTGGATATAATCCATTTTCACATATTGAATGGACCTTTTCTTTATTTTTTTCAAATCATCTTGAGTTCTAATTGGCCATCGCCCTATTATAAATTCAGCATTCAACGGATCATTGGTAAAGAAAGTATAAGGATAATCTGTCACATCAAGCTCACTTTCATTATAAGATGGAATGGTATGTGGAGGTATTGAATAACTTCCATTAACATCTCCCACTAATAAAACATATTCTAATAATGGGTTATTAGAACTAAAATACTGCAAATATGACTTTAAATTTTCTGAAGTGCCACCAATATCCCCAAAAATAACAATTTCTACGTCATAACCTTGTGATTTTTTAAATGCAATAAAATCACCAGTCGACTCATCCCTAAGAATATTTTCCAAACTCGCATCTGCCAAAACAATCATGAATATACCTCTACCATAATCGTTGCCAATGTCTTCAATTTGGAAATACCTATCTGTCAAAGGTAGAAGATCTGCAAATAAATTAGATACAGCAACCATAAATAAGGATAGTGTGAAAAATTTCTTCATAATTTTTTTTCAAATTCCATTTATTATAATAAATATGATAATAAAATAATATTAATCATAACCATAACTACTTTGATTATAATCAATAAAATTAACAAAAATATCATGGACAATCATCATTTAAAATACAATTCGTCAATGCTACGACATCTATTACATTCCAACCACCATCCGCATTCATATCCCCAGCACAACCATTTTCAACAACATTACAATTAGCTCCTAATATGCAATTCGCCAAAGCAACCACGTCCAGGACATTCCAACTGCCATCATCATCCATGTCACCAATCAAGCCACTACAATTAACAGATCCAATTATTTTTATTTCATTAATTCCAACCCCACGATAATTAATTTTATCATCAAGCTCTAAAATAAAACCTAAAAAACCATTAGAATGATTTTGTGGCAATGTAAATGGAATAAAACTTTCATGGTTTTCATAATTATATCCAGTCAATTCCATAAAATTAATTGAATCATCTAAATTATAATAATATCCTCTAAAATAATCATAATCCAATTCTAATTCATATTTAAAATCTAAAAAAACCATTAGACTATCACCTGCTTCCATACCATCCAATGAAAACAAAAGAGAATCCAAATCATCAATCAAGTTAATATCATTCTTTTTATGAACTACTTTTTCATATAGAGCTATCATGGAAAAATGCATATCTCCATGTAAATCAAATTCAAACACTTGAGGCATATAACCTTCAGAACTTATTATTACTTCATAATTATCAACAGGCAAATTAATACTTTGATTTTGAGGGAAAAAGATGGAATCTGTTTTAAGACTCCCTTTAAAAAGAAGTCTAGAATTAACAATTGAATTATTGAAAGAGGCTACATCAAAAGAAATATCATATCTATCCGAGGGAGTTAGTGAAAAATTTTGTTCTGTTGGACCTGAAGAACTATGTTCTACATTAACTGTATCAGATTCATATCCATATGCAGATGCAATGACTGTGCATCCATCATTTGGATGTAAAATTCTACAAAAATATCCAGACTTATTGGCTTTCCGTGGATACAAAATAGCCCCTTGATCTAATTCTAATATTTCAACATAAGCATTTGAAATTGGTTCATTTGAATATGCATCAGAAATAATTCCAACGATCTGATTGCCATCAGTTGATTCACCTAAAGCATTTATTTCATTTTGCCCAGCAGACCTCATTAACAAATGAAAAAATGCATTAATATTAGATTCTAAAACTTCATCCAAATAATCAGATTCAATCAAATAATCACCACCATAATCATAATCTGGAGTATAGCCCACTTCGATCAAATATTGAATACAACCAGTTTCCCTATATAACCAATCATGGAAATTTCCTTTTCTAAAACTACTTCCTGTATGACCATAATTTTGTCCAATATCCATGCCAGAAATCTCTGCGATCTCCATCCCTAACTTTTCAATGACTGAAAAACCAGGAGCATACTGTCTATTCTCTTCTCCATCTTTATCTTTCCAGGCCCAAGGATAAATAACATATCTATCGATACAGCCAGATCTAGAGCTATGATATGCAATTGACAATAAAAAGTTTTTTTCACGAACAAAATCCATGATCAATTGTACTTCTGATTCAGAATTAGGATGCAAACCTCTATAATAATCAAAATCATCATTATATCCAGCATTACAAGAAAAGCCAGGAACTAACAATGAATCTCCAAAGCTCCAATTGAAATCAAAATTTCTATTTAAGTCAACGCCGTCTATGTCTTGCCCTACTCCAGGCAAATAATCAAATACATCTTCTAAACCATTAAATGTACTACCATGATGAAAGACATCAGTTTTATTTTTTCTATATGTAGCATCTTTAATTGCATTTCCACCTTCATCTTCATAACCATAGACAACCCTTAAACCCTCAGGGTTTATTGTAGGAATTATCCATAATTCAGTATAATATAAGCCTCTTTGAAGTTTAGGACGATTTTGAGGATAATCTTGAGGATGTAAAAATTGATTGATTATTTCCATTGCAATTTCCACTCCATAAATTTCTTCAGCATGAGATTGCCCTACAATCAACACCTTTGGCTCAGCTTCCTCTGTATTAGCATTTGCAGATAATTTTACACCAAAAATAGGAAGTGAATCTCTTGAAGAATAGCCTAAAGTATCTAGATTATATATGATGCCAAAATTTTGATAATCATTGCTAGGGTGTGAATTTAAACCAAATTCATTACTCCAAGCATGTAGCGTACTATCTATTTTCTCATAAGAAAAATAATTACTATTACAAAAAGCAATTGAAAATACTAAGGATAAAAAAAACATTCCAATCATGGAACCAAATCTACCATGTAAAGAATTTGCACAAATTAAATAATATTAAAGTCCACTACAATTACTAGCAAGAACACAATTAGCCAAAGCAACAATATCTAGAACATTCCAACCGCCATCATCATTCATGTCACCTGCGCATCCATTATCTACATCACCGCAATTACTAGCAAGAACACAATTCGCCAAAGCAACAATATCTAGAACATTCCAACCATCATCACCATTCATATCACCTAAACTAGCACAAGCAGATGAAATTGAAAACGACTGACCATATAAATTGGCACAAAATTCTTTCCCTGTACTTCTATAATCTTCCCAAATAACAACAAAAGAATCTGAATCATATTGAGATATCAAAGGCCTCTCCTGTTTCATGGGATAATCACATAAAGGATATCCTCCATCAGAAAATGTAATACTGCCATCAACAAATTCTTGAAAATAAATATCAAGATCCGAAGAAGCTTCTGTATTCCTTGAATCTTCCCATGAAATCAAATAACTTTCCCCAGACCAAATCACACTAGGGTTTTCTTGATTATATGCATTTGAACTAATTATTATTTCTGAACTGACAGCCCCACTCGATAATTCTATTTCATTACAAAGGATATTAGTTTCAGAGCCAATAGAAGATTCATAACAACATAAAAGTTCATGTAAAATGTCATCATATGCTATCGCAGAACCCTCTTGATCATTAGATTCAATTGAAATTTCAAGCCCCATATCTCCAAAATTTAAATTTCCATCAAATGATACATATTGACCATATAAATCATAATTACCTGAACTATTATCTTTAAAAGAGATGAATAAACCATCATTCACCATTATACTTGATTCAAAATATTGATCTCCATTCAAACTACTTAATATGATTGGCGATTCTGCTTGTGAATTACCATCTCCATCAATCCGCAAGGCATAAAGCTGACTACCGGTAAAAAAACTTTGAGATTCATAAATTATGATACATCCAGAACCTGGTAAGGGATAAATAGACTTTATGATATCATCAGCAGAATTCTGAACAGCTGAAACAGACCATTCTTGAAAGCCTGAAGTTGAAATTTTATTTACAGTAATATCATATTCTTCAGAAAAAACATAATATATAAAACCATCATTACCATAGGTCATGTCAAACCCTTGCTTAGATGTAGATGGATCCGAAATAGGCGAAGAATTTCCTACCATGGATAAATCTTGAGTATCTAAAAATTGAAAATATAAATTTTCATTAGGAGATTCTTCCACTTTAAAACTTAAAAATATCTTATCACCTGTTAAAATTGCATAAGGTTTCTCTTGTGTTAATTCTAAATCAGTAAGAGGAATCCCATTAATGTCACCATTTGAAAAAATCTCACTATCTACATCAAAAGAAGATGTCATCATTGAACCATATATTTTAGAATCTCCACCGCGATTATCTTGCCAATAAATCAAAGATGAATTATCACCTAAATAAAGTATGCCATGTTCATATGGTTCATTAGCTGCATCAGTAGCAATACCAAAAAAACTCTCCTTACCATTTTCCTGCAAGGTTAAACCTGAAGGTGCAATGTGTTGTACATTAATACTGTAGCTCCCCCCTGTTCTTTGATCTCCCCAAATTATAATGGCACCTTGTTCACCATCATTTCTAACAAGTGGATTGAATTGCAAATTATCAGCATCACAAATAAGCAATCCATTTTCAGAATGATTCATCACATCATTTGCATTGATATGTTGAGCATAAATGTCAATACCTGAAGATGAAGAATTCCTTTGATCTTCCCAAACGAAGTAAACACCACCACTACCATCCGAAGTTAATCTAGGCTCTGTTTGACTTCCAGAAGCAACCGCAATGGCTAACCCATTACCCCATTCTACATCACCAGAAGAATTAATTTTTTGAGCATAAATATCCGAAGTCCAATCATTCCGTCTATCTTCCCAAACAATATAAGCAATGGAATTTTCAGCTTTAACTCTGGGCTTTATGACTTCCCAATTCCCAGAACACACAACTGCTCCATTAGATTGTAATTTCTCATTTCCATTAACATCTAAAATTTGATAATATGCATCTGTTACACCATCTCTCTCATCTTCCCACGTAATTATTGTCTCCTCTCCTTCATATTGAGAAACTCTTGGTGAACTTTGATTTCCATTGGCATTACAAACAAGTTTTCCTCCAACACCCCACTCTGTAGAAATGGTACTACCATTTAAAATTATTCTTTGGGCATATAAGTCTAAATCATCACCTCTATCATCACTCCAAATCATAACGGCAGAACCTCCTCCTCCAGTATTTAAACTAGGACTTGAACGATATGATTGAAATGTAATGATTGGAATTCCAATTCCAGACTCTAAAACACCACTAGCTGAAAGATGGGTACCATAAATATCACCATAAGAACTTTCAGAATTATCCTTCCAAATCACAAAAGCCCCTCCAAATCCATCGCTGCATATGTTAGGTGAAGCTTGCTTTCCAGCTTTATTTACCAATGCAATCCCTTCAGTACCCCATTGAATAACTCCTTCAGAATTTATATGTTGAGCATAAACATCACCTTCTGAATCTGATTCATTACGATAGTCCATCCATATGACATACGCACCACCATTACCATCAATTACTAATTGAGGATCTTCCTGTCTGCCATTTGCAGTGACTAAAACAACACCATTTTCTCCCCACATATTATTTCCATCTTTATCAATTTTTTGTGCAATGATATCTCGAATGCCATTCCTACAATCAGACCAAGCATAAATCATGGTCCCATCAGAATTAGCATCTCCAGTTCTCTGCCATTCGATATGCAATCCTTGCCTTATTGGCGCACCACCTTCTTGCCAATCAAATTGAGTATGACTAATACTTAAGAAAATAATGAAGCAAATTAAATGTTTCATAAATTATTTCTCCAATTTTACTATAAAAATATTTATTTAAAATGAATAGACAAAACTAAACAATTAAATACAATTTTCCTAAAATACGATCTTATCAAATTGTAACTAATTGTAAATGATATGATTTAATCTATTTGTATGATTTCCAAACCATCTTCAGTTGCAATGAATATATTTTTTTTAACGATTTTTACTGAATTTGCATATGATGTTTTAATTCTTCCACGAAATGAAACGCTATTTTGATCCCAACCATATATTAGGACTCCATCATGCCCCGCCGCTAAAACTAATAACCCCAAATCTTGATGTATTCCTTTTATTGAATATCCTTCTGCAAATTTAATAGAATTTGTTATCATCCCATTCTCATCTAAAACAGTCATAACGCAACCATTACTATTTGATAAACCTGAAAAAATAATATTGGAAGAAGAAAAAATCGCATCTACTTCTCCATTTGTATCAAATTCTGCATAAATTTTAGGTATCATGCCACCCGCAGAAGAAAACACTCCCCCAAGACCTTCTTCAGACAGCCAAGGGCATTGCCCTACACCTCCTGGACAAGCAGCAACTTCACAACAATTCTTATAATCAACTTCAGATAAAATCATATGATTTTCTACGCAAAAATCATCATAACTTTTATAATCTTCATCTTCAAAATCAACAATGTCAGAACCTACCAAACAAATGTCTAAATCAGTTTGCTTAAGTACTCTCACACCTAATTCCCCATAAGAAAGAGACAATAAACCACTATCGAAAAAAACCTTATTGGCAATAACGCCTTGATTCATAATATATTCACAATCAGGCTCGTCACCATCAAAGCTTGTTGATTGATAATCAATTGATTCTAAATTTGACCAAACCAATGAAGTAGAATATTCTAGGTAACTTGCTCCACTTTCTTCTGCAGCATTATGTTTGATTAGTGAAAAAACTCCAATTTTATCTAATTGATCATCTATTGCAACATCTAGCCACGTACCGCTATAACAATTACTTTCATCTAAAAAATTATCTAAATATTGGGAAGCATTCTCACCATATTTATATAACCAAATATGATCATATTGATCCATAATGAAAGCAATGTCATGATTTATTGATAGATCTACTGTCTGCGCTCTGTTATCACCTTGGGATTCAAACATATCATCAGGACTAACATGAATGGTTTTATCTGGCTGTATTCCTTTAATAATGCCATTGGCCGAATTAATTTTATATATGAAATATCCATTATAATTTGCAGCTACTACTATTGTACTATCCATTATATCAACATCAACATCAAGACAATTCCCACCAGTATCAATTATGTCAACACGATTAATAATTTTTATTTCACCATGAGGGTCTGATGGCATTCTACAGCTAGTAATTAATAATGCCAAACAAATTATAATTATTATATTTTTCATATTTCCCTTAATATAAAATATCTGTTATGAATTTAAACGAAAGTTCTAACCAAATCTCATGTTTTCCATATTGCTTGACATCTTCCACCCAATCAAAATCTCCAAAAACATTACTTTTAGCATCTCTCCACCTATATTGATAAATCGTTTTAATACCTATCTCATTAAAAAAATTCCAATCTATTATCACATCAGTTTTCCCTTCCAAATAATATTTCCAATCATCCACAACTTGATATTCAGAAAAAAGATCATAATATCTTTGTTGGACAAAATTTGAAAATACAAATTTATTAATTTTCTGAAAACCATGGCTTTTTAAATAATAAGATAATCGAATATTATCAAAGACATAAGAACGATTGATTTCCGTCGAAATCAATCCAGTATCATAATTAAAATTCTTTGCCTGCCCATTAGCAATTAAAATTTTAATGTCATTATTACTTTTCATTCTATGATTTAATTCAAGCTGAAAGATATGTTTACTTAAATCAAATTCAGTAAAATTGGAATTATAAAATTCATTTTCTCTGATATATTGAGTTTTAATCCAAGTTTTTTTTAACCATTTAAATGGAAATGAATAACTAATAAAGAATTTTTGGCTTGAAAAAGTACACTCTTGATAATCAATTAATGAGATATCTCTATCAATAAAATTTCTAAGATAAAATCTTGGAATGTCACGAAATCCCAATTTGATCCATGAATATGGTTTAAGTTTATATTCCAAAGAAAAATTTGAAGTCATATAAGATTTTTCTTTAGCGGCATTATAATAACTATAAGAAAATGAAGAAATTAAATTAGTCAAATGATTTTCAAATAGAATAGGACTATAAATTAATTTTACAGTTGGTTTTATTATGGGACTATCTACTGTTGAAATAATTCCATAATCATATGCATTACCACTTTCTATATCTCTATTAGATAAACGTAGGAAATTACTATCATAACCAAAACCAATTTTTGTTTTAATGCTTACGGGAACCTTAAAACGATCAACTAATCCTTGAGAAAATAATAGAGAAAGAGAAACAATGATAATTGAAATTAATCTTTTTTCCACTCTTTTATCCTAATTAATACTTCATTATTATTTTCAATCATATCAGGTAAAATAAAAACATAATCATGAGTGCCCTTAGGAACTGAAAGCCACATGCTTTTCCATTTGCTAACAGGAGCATCAGACTTAATGACAAATGACTGATCAGACTTGTCAGAAGTAAAATAATAGGTACCAAGATCAAATCCATCTTCCTTAACATAAATAAAATAATCATCCATGAATTCATCTCCCATGATAATTCTTGAAAAAACTCTTAATTTAGTGGGCCCTTTAATTTGAAATTGCTTATCAGTTTTCAAAGAATACCATGAAGTAGTTACTATTTTATTGTCATTATTGCTAATTGTTTTAATTTTTATTTTTTCTTCTTCATTCACAGATTTTATTACTTTTGCAAACTTTCCTTTCTTCTTAATTACATTACCTTTAATTCTAATGTAAATTTTTTGTTTTTTATTTAATGGCATTATTGTCAATTCATGTCCATCTTCTTTTACAGGCAAGTATAAAAACCAAACACCAGATTGTGAATATGTCCAACCAGGCCTTTCTATGCTTATAGTATTAGTATTACCTTTTTTATATGTTAATTCAAAGGGAAGATCATCATTCAAATGAATGGAAAAACCAAATTTCTTATTTTTTTTATAATCAGGAGGCATTACTACTCTAGAATAAATGGCAACTCTAATAGAATCACCAATTTTTTTTTCTGATCCCAAATGAACATATTTCAATCCATTATCATCAAGCTTATTATATATTAATTTTTTATTATTAATAACCAATGTAATGTTTTCTTCAACATCAATCGGCTCATAAGACTCACCAAAAATGACTACAATATTAAAAAATAATATGATTAGCTTATAATATTGATTCAGCTTCATATGAATTCATGTGTTTATTAATTTGACGATAACTTTTAATTCCAACAATCACTACTGACCCAAATGATAACAATAAAGCAAGCAAGGCCCAATTAGAAAACCTTTCAGAATAAAAAAGAAGACCTTTTCCAGTTACGCCTTTCTGACCACCATATTCAATTAAATCCTGTCCATTTTCATTTTTTATTAATTTTGGTATTTTATCAATGTTCATCAATAATACATTTTTATCTACAAATTTACGTCCAATACTTATACTTGATACTCCTCCTCCTATGTTAACATAGGCTGCATATTTATTTAAATCACCATTAATAGATTCTTTAAACTTCTCTTTTCTAGCTTTCATGCCTTTTATTTCTGAAATAAATCCATTTCTTAAAACAGCTTTTTTTGCTAACCTCCTACCATCTTTACCACCATAAATCGTGCCAGAAACCTCATTCTTCTTATATGAATCACCCTTCCCCCCCAAAGAAGCAGCTATGCTTTTATGTGAAATGATTTTTTTATCAAAAAGTATTTTTTCCATATCAAGCCATGTGAAATTTGAATCAGTTGCACCATATTGCGATGCACCAACTGATGATATGACGATTGGAATAATATCCATTGCCTTACAAGCAGCATATAGAGCTATATTTGCACCTGGCATTGAACCCGTCATTCCAACTGCAATAGTATCTTTTCTTTCTAATCCTGCTTTCATGAAAAGATCAACCATCAAGGCTGCAAAATTAGGCTTAAGTACAGTTTGCTTAGATTCTAAATCTCCAGAATAAGTTACCATGGGGCTATTTGGCCTTGTAAAAATAAGACCCGTTAAATTAGGATCTATGTCTTTTAATATTGGAGCTTCATATCTACTTTTTACTTCTTTTTTTAAAGTAGATAATGCCATTTCCATTATTTGTGTAGATTTCTTTTTCTCTTCTATGCCTATTTTTTCAACAAATATGGTATTAAATTGAACAAAATAAACCAATGAAAGAGAGAAAAATGTCAATATTAATAATACATTTGTTTTTTCTATTTGCGGTCTAAACATAATATGTAAATATTTCTAATGATATGATAATCAAACGAGTAATGCTTGAAATAATTAAAACAATACTCATTGTTCTTAACACCCCTTGCCTATCCATCCAATTCGCTATAAGGCCTGGTATGATATTACCAACAACAACAAAATTTTCATCCCAAAATGCATTATCAGACAGATAATGAGTGATATAGCCTAATAAAAAACCTAAAAGCAATGTAAAAACAAGCCTTCTTTTTCCATAAATAAGAATATACTTACCTAAAAATCTTACAATATAATAAGTCAAGATGCTTACAGAAAATGTCATTATCAATTTAATGGGATCATCTAAATTTAATGCAATATAACCCGGTACTATTAGCCCTCCAGCTGTTACACCTAATGTTTCTGTCGCTAAAAGACTAAGTACCATGCCAATACCTAAATGTATGCTAGGGTCACTTATCATGCTCTATATTTTTTTAATTCTTTCATGAAAGTCTCTCCCCAACCTACCATATTCCCAACCCCAATAACATAATATCCATTTATTTTTTTAAATTCATTCAACATATCTTCAATGTTAACATCATATGGCAATTCAGTAATTTTCATATCAGAAAATTTCTTTTTATAAGCATTAAATTGAGTTGGCAAATTTTCACCTCTCACCATTAAAGCATCAGGCTTAATATTTTTAAAAACTAGATCTAATAATTGATTTGTTCTATAGCGTCTATCATTTCTAGTATTTAAAAAAATACATACTGGATTATCTTTTATTCGCAACTTTAACTGATTATAGATTTTAAAAGTTGACTCCGGATCATTAGCTGCAAGCAAGTTTACAAAATAAATGTTTACTTTAGAAAAATTCAGTGCCCAAATAATTGTAGCACCTGGATCAGGTTGAGCATTAACCATACCCTCCAAAGCCTGTTTTGTATTTACCCCATTAAGTTCACATACTTTCAAAGCTATAGCAACATTATCAATATGCTCAAGATACTTAAATCTACCCATCGCATCATCCGGTATATCCTTTATCGTTGATTCATAAAATATAGAATTTCTTTTTTTTGCCACATTTTTAAAAAGTTGATTCATTTCAACATCAACTTTATTTATTTTACCATCTAGATTACTATCTCCTTTAATGGTAACCATTTTACCATTAAAGGGAATAGTATTTGACAAACTCATTGCGTTATCTTGCAAGGTCAACCCCATTTCATCTATGTGATCTGGCCTAACGTTTGTTATGACACTAATTGTAGATTTAATCATTTCATGCTCTGAAATCCATTGATATTGAGGATTTACTGCCATACATTCAATAACAACAGCTTCTATTTTTTTCTTTGAAAAATTTCTAAGCAATTTCACTTGCTCTCCAATAGAGGCAGAACGCAATCTATGAATCACCCTATCCTTACCATTTTCATCAATAACTCTAGGAGCAGTTCCAGTTGTTTTGGCAATTGTCCTTATTCCACCAGAGCGAAGTCCAGCAGCAATTAATCGAGTAACACTTGATTTCCCTCTAGAACCATTTACATGGATTCGAATTGGCAATTGAGATAATGCCAAACGATGAAAATAAGATTCAATTAATCCCAAACAAATCAAAACCAATAATAAAATTATGAGATAACTAATTACAACCATGAATTCGAATTATCATAAATAGATTTAAATAATACCTTGAGCATAGAAAAATAAATAAAATTCAACAATTAATTTAATATTACTTTGTATGGTCTTGTAACATCTGACGATGCCTTTCAAATAAAATTGCACTAACTGCAGAAGAAACATTTAATGAATTTATTTTACCTGCCATTGGAATTGTCAACAACTCGTCACATGTCTTCATTATTATTGGACGAATACCCTTCCCTTCACTGCCAACTACAAGAACTATTTTTCTCTTAAAATCAAATTGACACCAATGCTTTGCCTTAATGTTATTTTCCATGCCAATAGCCCAAAAACCTTGATCCTTTAAGAGCCTCAACTGCTGATGAAGATTGCCACATTTGTAAAATGGCATGTGAACAAATGCCCCCTGACTTACTTGAAGAACCGTATTAGTAGCTTGCACACTTCCATGCTCTGGAATGATGATACCATCAATGCCAGCGCACTCAGCTGTTCTAACAATCTGCCCCATATTTTGAGGGTCTTCTAAATTGTCCATAACCAATAAACAACTATTATGATTATCATTTTCAAAAGATGGAATTTCTTTTAAAATTTTACCTTTAAATGAAACGACAATACCTTGAGTACGCTTCCCTTCATGTTTTTTTAAAAATTGTGGCTTGGGAATTCTATGTATGGGATATTTATTTGATGAAATTAAATTCATCACCCATTTCTTTTTTTCAGCAATGCCATTCACCATTATATCAATCCGTAAAATATTAATTTTTTTTACTTGAATTATATTATAACATCCATTAATTCCATAAATTTGAAACCCATCATCATTTTTCTTTTTTATTTTATTTGGCATTCTCTATTATTAATAATTAAAAGAAAAGCTTGGGAATGAAATTTTTCTAAAACCTAATTTTAAAATCCAACCTTCATAATTTATATCAGGTATAACTCCCAAATTTTGATTCCAATTTGCATTCCATGTTGTTGATTCAATTTCACCTTCATTATTTTCTTGTTTTTCAGAGTAAGTCCAATATTTTGAACTTGCACTTGATAAAACATATTCTAAGCGAATTATAATATCCATTTTAGATGATAACATCATTTCAGTCTGTATTCCCACTCTAGGACTTATGGTTGGTAAAAAAACCCAATGAGATTTTCCTTCAGAATCCTCATCATCTCTTCTTGTATGAAAATCAATTGGAATACTTATGGTTGGTCCTAAAGTAAATGAAGGCTTTTTCAATAAACGTAAATTAAAAGATCCTCCAAATCCAAATTGAAAATCCTTCCTATCTCTAGTATCTTTAGTTAATCCAATGTCTCCATAAACATCTCCACCAAATTTTCTAAAGGGGTTAATTTGAACAAAAAATCGTAAACGCATATGGTTAGTATCTTTTCCATAAAGGCCAGCAATGCCTCCAGAAAAAATTTGTCCATTAATTTCATGAGCCTGATAGCCAGGCTTTATGTCATTCCATTGTCTCAATACAGTTGCCTTGTTTGCATCACTACTTACTAAATCTACTTTAGCAATGCCAACACTATTTCCTGGAATGGTAATTATTCTATCTTGTATCATTCTCCTTTCATCTCTACTAATTATCTCAAAAATACTATTAGATCTTACCCCCATATTTTTACCTAATAGCAATATAAGCTCATCACCTCTAACTTCTAAAACTTCACTGCTTAATTTATATATTCCCTTAAGTTCATTAATCATGTGAGACTGAACTTTTTTTAATGCCTTACTTAATGATTTTGATTTATTTCCCCCAACGTATTCAGCATGAATATCAAAAGAATCTATAGATTTGCCATTTTCTACATTTATTAAAACAACTTTACACTCAATAATTGTTTGAATATTATTAGGATATATTTCAATATCTGCTGTAGCCTTGGCAATTTCAGCTTTTACTACTTCTTTAATGATCCATCCAACAAAACCCACTTCACCAGGCTCTTCTTCATCATTTTCTTTTTTCTTAGGGGGTATCCCCTTTTGCTCAAAAATTTGCATGTTAATTAATAACGCTTCATTGGCAGTAGCAATCTTACCTATCTCAACAGCTTGATCATTATCCATGACGCCAGAATGTTGTAATTTTTGTTCTTTCAGAACATTCTTTAACATTCTTCTATCCATGACCTCATACCTTTGTAATTGAGTAGCACTACTACTTGCTATTTCATACATTCTATCCATAATCTCATTATTTTCATCTTCATTAGTTAAAATAATTAACTTTTTTTTATCTAGAGTAACTTCTACATCCAATAATTGACAATAAATAATTGAAAAACAACATAAAAAAATGAACCGTTTAATAATAAATCTCACAATCACATTCCCTGTAAAATCTCTGGAAGAAAATCTTCTTTTATTTTATGAGACATTTTTTTTAATGACTGATTAGCTGCTTCTTGATTTGAATTAAAATCACTACCTTGAATTTTATTAAATGATTTTTTCAATATTTCTTTATTAGATTCACCATATGAAATGGAAATAGTCAAATCAGCAAAAACCTGATAAATCCCATATTCGTTAGGTTCATCAGATACGGATCTAGTATTAACAGTACCATTAATCAATAAATCTGCATTTTCCTTATCTACAAAATGCGCCAAGAAATTTTCAGAAAAAAACTCTGAAATAACAGGTTCAACATATGGATTTAAAGATAACTGACCTAAATTATTTTCAATAATATTCATGTTTACCAATAGTGGTTTTATTTTTATCATTGTTTGATTTTGAATTTCAGATAAATCCCCAAAAAAATCTATTTTTTTTATTAATCTATTTTTGTCAATCAAATAATTAACATGATGAATCACATTATCAACCATTATTAAAGGAAGCGAAAAAGAGCATTTCCCATTTTCATCAGAAACACCCTCAAATAAATCTTGATAAATTTTACATGACACTGGAATACCCTGTATGAAATTATTATTTTGTTTATCAATAACTTTAATAATTAATTCAATATCATTTGTAAATCCTTTTTTAACTTCAATTTTTTTATCATTAGGAATAATATCTAAACGATTTATGTATTTGTTTATCAAAACTTTTAAATAACTAGGTAAATTAATCACTGTTTTTGAACCAACGGGATATTCTACTTGAATAGGTACATCCATATAAGGCATTATCTCTGACATTGCATCATTAAGAAGAGAAAAAACTTGAAAATCAAACTTAGACTCGGCTTGTTCTAATAATCCAATGGCAGTTTGAATTGCATTTTCTCTTTGTAAAGCAAGTGATTCATAATATACAGACTGAGATAAACGTGCTAACATGCCACATTTATCTTTAGAATCATAAAATTCCACATATTCTATTTTAGGAAGATTATTATCCATGTGGACTTTGACAATAGACTGTGAAACATCTGATAAAGATAAATTATTTTCCACAACCATCCGTTCAAATGATCCAGATATGTCAACAGAGATTTGTGATGAAATTTCAGACAAAGCTAAATTTTTAGAGACTTCTCTACATTCATTAGCATTTGAATCTTTTTCTACAATTCCAATACCAAACCAATATTCATCACTTTGAGGTTGACTAAAAAACCAATTAGGCTCAGAATGTTTTACACAACTAATAAAAAAACAAAAAAATAATATGACTATTCTCAAAACTATTCTTCTATTTTTAATTCTTTCTCTATTTTATATATCAAATCTGCAAAAGTTTGAGGATCATAGTTCTTCAATATAGCACCAGGATATGACCAAATTATATTTCCATTTTTTCCAATTAAAAAGGATGATGGAACTGCATAAACACCACCATAATCTTTAGTTATTTTATTTATGTCTTTTGCACTTCCATACAATAAAGGATATTCCACTTTATATGAATTAGTATAATTCTTTAATTGTTTTTTAGTATCTGAAATACTTATACCAAGAAGTTCAAAACCTTTTTTATGATAATTTTCATATAATTCATTAAATTCAGGAATTTCCATTCTACAAGGGCCGCACCACGTTGCCCAAAAATTAATTAATACAACCTTTCCTTCTAATTCACTTAAAGTAAATGTACTATCATTTATTCCTTTTAAAGTAAAATCAGGCGCTTTATTAATATCTTCCAAAACTTTATTAATAGCTGCTTTTTGATTAGGATTAATTAATGATGTATCTTGAGAAAAAAGAATTATATATCCAATTGTACAAGAACAAACTACCATGAAAATCTTAATGAAAATATTATTCATAATCATGTACCTTTATTTTTAAACACATCAAGTGCATTTTCTAAAAATGCAATAAACTTTCCTACATCAGGATCCATCCCATGAAATCGATCCAATTCTTCATTGTCAGGGCTTAAAACTACATAAAATGGCAAGGCTGAAGTACCAAATCGTTCAACTTCCATTTTTTGATTCTCTCTATATTTCGGCCCCCCATCAGTAAACAATTTAACCAAAACAAACTGATCAAATAATTCCTTTACATTAGGATCTACAAATACATTTGTTTCCATCCATCTGCAGTTTGTACAAGTATAGCCTGTAAAATCAATAAACAAAGGTTTATTTCTATTTTTCGCCAATGATAACCCTTCTTCAAAATCATTAATCCAATTAGAATGAATCATATTAACTGATTTTTTATTATTGGAATCAATAGTATTTATTTCTGGCGGCAAATAAGAATCAATTAAGCCATGAATTGAATTGCCAAATAATCCTGCAGAAAGGTATAATCCAAAACTAATAAAAATAATACTCAAAGTTAATCTAGGGACGCTTATGAATTTAAGTTCAGAATCATGAGGCAATTTTATTTTACCTAATAAATATAATCCCATCATGATTGAAATCACTATCCATACTGATAATACTACCTGTTTAGTAAATACTCCCCATTGCCATACTAAATCTGCATTACTTAAAAATTTCATTGCAGCACCTAACTCTAAAAAGCCCATAACTACTTTTACAGAATTTAGCCAACCACCTGATTGAGGTAACTTTGCCAAATATTGAGGAAAGAGTGCTAATAAAAAAAATGGTGATGCAAATGCACTAGAAAATGTCACCATACCTATAATTGGCCAAAAGAATTCACCTTGACTAGCAGCAACTAATAATAAACCAACAAACTGGACAGTGCATGTAAATGAAGTAAGTGTAAATGTAAGAGCCATGAATAAAATACCTAGAATACCACCTCTATTTTCTTGTTGGGCACTAAATTGTCTAAAAGCAGATGGAAGCTGAATTTCATACTGTCCAAATAAACTAAATGCAAAATATACAAATAGTGCAGCAATGAACAAATTAACCCATGGATTAGATGCAATCTGATTTGCACCTGTTGCACCTAATGTCAAAGCCAATATTAGACCTAAGCCAGTAAAAATTACAATTATTCCAATAGTATAAATAATTGCAGAAAAGATCGGAGAAGAATTTTCCTTTTCACCCATCTTGGTAAAAAATGAAACAGTAATTGGAATCATGGGAAATACACAGGGAGTCAATAATGCCAAAAAACCCATTCCTAAAGCAAATATTATAAATGAAAATAAACCTTCCTCTATTACTTCATCAAGTTCATTTCCATCTCCATCCAACTTCAACTCATCAAATTCAGTTTTTATTGTTAATAAATATTTTTCTCTCTCAATCCCATCATGGATATTTATATCCAAAGAAAAATCATCCCAATGAGGGATACATTTTACCGGATCACATACTTGATATATAAAAGTTCCTTTAAGTATATATTTTCCAGGTGTAACAGCATTTGAAATCTTTAAATCTTGTTTAAATTGTAATTGACTTGTGTGGTATCCAATTTCCATGTCAAAATTTGCATCATATTTAATTTTAGGATCAGGCTCCATTAAAACACCTACCAAATCAAAATAACTACTATCTTCCCATTCAACATAAGATGGGCTCAAACTTTTTTCAGGATGAGTTGAATATATGTAATAACCTTTCTTTAAATCAATATCAGCAATCAAAGTAGTTACTTCTCCAGAATGAACTACTGATCTATCTAGTTTCAATGTATATTTTATTACATCATCAATATCCTTTTGGCTAAAAATTACATTTATCATAAATAAAATAAATGTAAGAATTTGAATTTTTGGCATTCGATTCATTTTTTTCATCTATTTAATTTTCATTTCCTACTCTTATCTTTTTAATTATCAAAGGCAATGCAGGTTTGTCACTACTTATTTTCTTTCTCATTTCATATTCATAATCTACTTTTTTCTTATATTTTGGCACTTTTGAATATAACCTCTTTCCTGTTTTAGAATCTTTTAAAACAATCCAATCATCAGGATCTTCTCCTTCAGGGATAGAAGCTCTACTCATTCTTTTTGCCTGAATATAATTTGTTGGAGTATTCACAATATGATCGATTACTTCAATATTTGCAATCACTTCACCAAAGACAGTATACTTACCATCTAAATGAGGAGAATCAGCAACGCAAATAAAAAATTGGCTACCTGCTGAGTTAGGATCTCTAGAACGAGCCATTGACAAAACACCTCTTTTATGTGTAATCTCACTAAACTCTGCATCAACTGTCCACCCAGGACCACCCATGCCATCATTATCTGGATCATTATCTCTAGAATTAATGTCTCCACCTTGAATCATGAAACCTGGAATGATCCGATGAAAAGAAGTACCATCATAGTATCCACTATTTGCCAATTTTTTAAAATTTAAACAATGTTTTGGCGCAATGTCAGAAAAAAACTTCAGTTTTAAAGTTCCTCTATTTGTCTCTAAAACAATTATGTCTTTCTTTGTTATAGGTTTGGGAATAAACGATTTCGCTTTTTCCTTAATTGCTTCAATATCTTTTGGAAACAAAGGCAATCCACCACTGAACATTGGAATTTCCTCAGGTATTATTCCAGGGATATTAAATCCTTTTGAAAAATCAATAATGGGTATTTTATTTGTAGTATCTTTTTCATTTTGATTAAATAATATTGATAATAATATTATTGAAATTATTTTTTTTAAACCATTCATTCTATTTTCCAGTCCTACCTCTTTGAGTTATGGCAATATCTTTTTTACATAATGGACAATCATTTGGTTCCCAACTTTTACTTGGAAGATTTAAAATTGCTTTTGATGGATAACCAAAATCAATTCCATTAGCACTTCTATCTACCAAGTTAACTATATGAACTATTTTTCCATTAAACTGTTCAACTAATTTAACTAATTCAATAACAGATCCACCGGTGGTAATAATGTCCTCAACAATCAAAACTCGGTCATTTTTATTAATTGAAAAACCTCTACGTAACTCCATTTTTCCATCAATTCGTTCTGAAAAAATATGTTTTTTTTCAAGATGACGACCAACGCCTCCAGCAATTAAAATACCTCCAATTGCAGCACCTAAAACAACATCAATTTTCTCATTTTTAACAACATTTGCCATGGAATAACATATTCTATTTAATGAAGATGGTTTTTCTAATATTCTAAACTTCTCTATGTAAACATCACTATGCCTACCTGAAGTCAATAAAAAATGTCCTTCCAACATTGCACCAGTTTTTTTTAAAAGATTTAACAAGTCATCAGATTGCATGTGATATTCCGTATTTTTTCTGTATATTTTTTTGCAGATTGTATGACATCTTCCATGGAACCATTCCCAGCATAAAGAATTCCACGAGAAACATTGATGATTCCAATACCATTTTGATTGCTAATTGAAACAGATTTTTCAAGATCTCCTCCTTGCGCCCCGATGCCAGGTATAAGCCAAGGCATATCTTTTGAAGATTTACGAATTGTTTTCATTTTTTCAGTATTAGTCGCCCCCACAACCAAGCCTATGTTGTCATTCACATTTAATTCATTTGCAATCTTAATTATTCTTTCATACAATGGTTCAACATCATTTTTATTATTTTGAATTTCAGTTGCACTTTTATTTGATGTCATTGCCAAAATAAATACACCTTTATTATCATAATGTAAAAAAGGATCTATTGCATCACGTCCCATATAAGGAGAAATAGTAATTGCATCACACCCCATATTCTCAAAAATTGAAAATGCATATTGTTTTGATGTATTCCCAATGTCACCCCTTTTAGCATCTGCAATAACAATTGCTTTTCCAGAAATATGACCTACAATTCTTTCTAACAAAGCATAACCCTTAGAGCCAAATCTTTCATAAAAAGCAAAATTAGGCTTATAAATAGGACAAAAATCAATTGTACCATCTATAACTTCTTTTAAAAAATGTTCCATTGAATCAATTGACATATTTCTATTATCAATAAACTTATCTGGATCAATATCCAAACCAATACATAGACGATTATTTTTCTTATTACAAATTTCTTTTAACTGCTTATTGAACGATAATGACATAGTGTGAAATTTAGGATGGTTTTTCCTTTAATAAAAATTTAGAAAATTGAATTCTAACCTTTGGTTTAAATAATTTCAAGAATTAAATTACTTTCTCTCTTATGGAACAACTTTTACTTAAAATGGATGATGCATCAGAAGTTAAAATCATTGCAGCTAGTGCTTATAACTTTCGTATTGAATTAGTAAAAAAAGTCGGAAAAGATGATATCCCTTCATTAGTAGAAATCTCACATTGTCTCGCAGATCGTTTTGGAAAACAAGCATTATTAACTAAAACAAATATTCCTAAATATTTTAATGCAGAGACTTTACCATTCATAGCAAGATTTAAAGGTGAAATTATTGGTTATATAATTGGCGTCCCTCTTGAGTACTTTAAACAAGAAAGTTGGGCTCATTTTGATGTAAACCTAGGTAAACAAAATACTCTTTATACATATGCTTTTGTTGTCAATACAAAATTCAGAGGCAAAGGAGGTTATGGTAAAACATTAAAAAGAATCTATATTAATTGGGCAAAAAAACAAAAATACAATTATGTAACAGGGCATGTTGAGCAAGGCATAGCAAATCGATTTCCAAATAATACAGAAATAGTAAAAGTTTTTCCAGACTGGTATGGATTGGCAACTCCATTCGAATATTATCGCAGATCTCTTTCATGATTAATAATATTGAAAATACTTCTTTCCATGAAAACTATGTCAAATCCATATTGAAAAAAAAATAATGGTTATGATAGAAGAAAAACCTGCCCTAGTTTTTGTAAGGGAAGAAATAAGTGAAATTATACTTCTTGTCTCTACAGACAAAGGCGCATTTTTATATTTTTCAGATGCAGACAGGCGTCATTGGGATGTTAGTGGCCCACATTTTATGGGAGCCACTGTTCATCATTTAGTCCTAGACCCTAGAGATAATAACACTTTATTAGCATCAGTCCAATCTAGAATTTCAGGCAATATAATATATCGGTCGACCAATTTTGGAAAATCATGGGAACCTGCAAATAAACAACCAAAATTTAAAAAAAATAAACTAAATAGAGTAATTGATCATGTTTTTTGCTTAATGCCTGGACATGATGAAGAAAAAAAATGTTGGTATGCAGGGACTTCACCTCAAGGTCTATTTCGTTCTGAAGATGGAGGCAATAATTGGGAAGCTGTTACGGGATTCAATGATAATGAAAATTGGGAATCATGGACAAAAAAAAGTGATGATGGTTATCCAAAAGTATCAAAACTACATTCCATAATAATTAATTCTTCAAACAAGAATCATATGTATATTGGCATGTCATATGGAGGCGTTTTTCAAACTTTGGATGCAGGAAAAAAGTGGACCCCAATTAATGATGGACTCCATGCTGATTACATGAAAAATAAAAACTCAAAATTTGGCCATGACCCTCATAGTGTCATTTCACATCCATATAATCCAGATAGATTATACCAACAAAATCATTGCGGTATCTACAAACTAGATTTACCAAATAATAAATGGGTACGAATTGGAGATAATATGCCTTCAGACATTGGCGACATTGGCTTTCCAATTGCAATACATCCAAATGATCCCAACACAATATGGGTATTCCCTATTGATGGCACAGAGATGTGGTCTAGAGTTTGCCCGGAGGGGCAACCTGCAATATATTGTTCAAAAGATGGAGGCGAATCATGGTTCAGGCAAGATATTGGACTACCAATGAGAAATGCTTGGCTAACTGTTCTCCGTAAAAGTTTAAATACAGACTCAATGCTAGAGGCAGGAATCTATTTTGGTACGACATCAGGTTCATTATGGATGAGCGATAATGAAGGTAATAGCTGGAGGCAAATTGCAATACATTTACCTCGTATATTATCTATTGAAACAGGGAAAATTTTAAAAAAATAATTTAATGTCTAATTTGTCAAAAAAAGCAGAAAAAATCAAACTAATTGCAACTGACATTGATGGTGTTTGGACTGATGCTAGAATGTATGTAACAAAAGATGGAGATTTCATGAAAGCTTTCTCCACTTATGATGGAATGGCAGTT
>JAYZCM010000064.1:0-21859 GCA_036338305.1 Fidelibacterota bacterium
GCATTGATGATTATGTTATTCTTGATAATCCAAATGTAGAGAGCATTCAACATATTGATTGTTTGGCTAAATTAGTAAATTCAGAAACGATAATCATAAAACAGGTATCAGAGTCTAGCCCAGAATATGAATGTATGGAAGAATTTGCACAATCTTTTTATGAGCTACATACTTTCTATGGTAGGCCTTTTAAAATACATAGAATATTTTGTCCAATAATAAATGGGGGATTTTGGGAAACTAATCCTGTTGCAGCTTATACAAATTCATTAATATTAAATAATAAAGTTTTAGTACCTCAATATGGTATTTCTGAAGATATTGAGGCTTTAAATGTATATCGTGAAGCCATGCCAGGTTATGAAATTATTGGTGTTGACGGAGCTGCAAATAATCCATGGTATGCTGAAGATGCTCTTCATTGTAGAACAATGGGCATATTTGATCCTAATATGATACATATATCTCACAAGTCAATTAGAGATGAAGATGTCATTAATAATAATGAAATAGAAATCATTGCAGAAGTACTAGATTATGGCAATCCAGAATTAGAACTTGAATTTGCTTCTATTTATTGGAAATATGCTTCTAATGATGGCCCCTTTAGTGAAGTTCCCTTATTAAATATTTCAGCTAGTCATTATAAAGGAATGCTTCCATCAATAAATTCTGGCGCATCAATTCAGTATTATCTTGAAGTTAAAAATATTTTTGGAAAAACTGCATCTCATCCTAATCATGGATGGCATGAATTTAGTTCCATGGATATGCTGATTGGAGACGTTAATGGAGATGAAGTAATTAATGTAAATGACATTATAGTTACCATTAATATAATATTAGGATCTGAACAGTTTATTTTATCTGCTGATATTAATATGGATGGGCTCATTGATGTTATAGATGTCATATTACTTGTAAATTTGATAATTACATAATTTCTGTGTTTATGATGAGAATTTTATCTTCTATTTATTATGTGTCTCATATGATTATTAAATTTCATAGATGAATAAAATATTATTTTCTTTCTTTCTTTCTTTTTTAGTTTTTTTCAATGTTCTCATTGGGTCTGAAATATCTTCAAATACTTTTTTATTTTGTCTGAAGCCTCAACTTCAACCTTTACAAATTTCTTTAAACCGATCAGAAGTAAAAGTTGGGTTAAAGGAATTAGATGTTTTGCTTAATGATAATCATGTAATTAAAGTTGAGAGATGGTTAAAAGCTGCCAATAATAGTCATCAAATAGGTGACATATTTTTAAATAAAATATATAGGGCTTACGTTTCTGATGATAGAGATGGTCATATTTTAAATGTCATTAATAAGGTGAATGCTCATTCATTTATTTTATATGCAGAAAATGAGTATAAACATTCTCTTTTTTATATACCTAATGATCCAGCGTATGGTAATCAATGTAGTTTAGAATCAGTTAATGCAAATTTGGCTTGGGATTATTGGGATATCATTAATGGCCAATTACCAACTAATGATAAAATATTATTAGTTTCTGTTGATACTGGCGTGGATTATACTCATTCCGATTTAATTAGAAATATTTGGATCAATCAAGGAGAAATTCCTGAATGGTTATTTGAACTACCAGATTTAGATGATGGTGATGGTGTTTTGACTGCTATTGAAATTGCGAATTTTATGCAAAATCAAACAAACTCAATGGGCGAAAATTATGATTTTCGTGATGCATTGACAGAAATATCACCATTTACTGATGGCATTGATAATGATGGTAATGGATACGTAGATGATATTTTAGGATGGGATGCTTCTGGAGAATCAGGCAATCCAGATAATGATCCATTTCCAAATACTGGAAATGGAATTTTGAATTCTGGTGGTTGGGCCCATGGAACACATGTTGCTGGCATTTTGGGCGCTACCACTGATAATGGCATAGGAATGTCTTCAACAGCATTTGACTTGAAAATCATGAGTGTAAAAGCTTCAAGAGAAGATGGTGAAGATATTAATGAGCCTATGATTGACAATGGCTATGAAGGAATATTTTATGCAGCCTATACAGGTTATTTACATGGCTATAATACGGTCATTAATGCTAGTTGGGGAAGAGATGGCATTGGAAATTCAGAACAGGGCTTATTAGATCTAGCTTTTAGTTATGGGGCAATCATAGTTGCTGCTGCTGGTAACGGTGATGAGGATGGGAATACGGAATCTTATGAGTTACATTATCCTGCTAGTCATGAAAATGTAGTTTCTGTTTGCGCATTACAATGTAATGGTGTATGGGGCGGTTGGGCTACTTACCATGAATCAGTTGATTTAGCTGCACCAGGTGATAATATTTATAGTACAATTATGCAAGGTGGGTATCAGTCATGGGATGGTTCTTCAATGGCTAGTCCTAATGCGGCTAGTGTAATTGGGCTTGTCTGGTCTTATCATGATTTAATGACTAATACAGAAATTATTGAAATGGTAAAGGCAACTGCTGATTCAAGCATATATGAAATTAATCCAGATTATTTACATTGTAATGATAATGAGGGGTTATATGGAGGGGATTATTGTCTTGGAACAGGCATGGTTGATGCGCATAAAGCGATAGCGCAGGGTTTTTCTCCCAATCTGCAAGCTAGTGATTATTCATTTACTGAAATTGTAGGAGATGGAGATGGTTTATTAAATCCTGGTGAAATTGGATATCTATCAATTTATTTAAAAAATTCTGAAGGATGGGCGGACGCTTTGGATGTTACAGGTAAATTAACATCCAATAATTCAAATATTATCATACTTGATGAGATGGGTAATTATGGAAACATCATGTCTGGAGATTCTATTTTGAATAATTTGGATCAATATAAAATATCAATTTCATCCGACATAGACTTAGGCCAGTTAGAGTTTGATTTTGAAATTTCTGCTAATAGCGATGTATATGATTATGAACGAACATATTCATATGAAAAAATAAATATTTCAATAAATCAGAAAGGATTTCCTATTTCTACTTCAGAATTACGTTCATCACCATTGGTGATTGATTTGGATGATGATGGCGACATGGAAATTATTTTGGGTGATAATTTAGGTTTTGTTAGAATCTATGATAAAGAAGGTGTTGAGATTATAAATGATACTTTTCCATACAATACGCATAGTCAAATTTGGGGTTCAGCTTCAGCAGCAGATATTGATTCTGACGGTTTGGTAGATTTTGTAATTACTTCTAAATCCAAGCATATGTATGCTTTTGATAAAAATGGTTTAAAATTTGATTATGATGCTGATAAATATTTAATGGGTACTTCTTCTATAGGAAATTTAGATGATGATGAAAAACTAGAAATTGTTATTGGAGGATATTCATCTCCTTCAAATAGTAATGAGATTTTTGTTATAAATCATGATGGTACATCCATGGAGGGCTTTCCTTTTGCGCTAGGAGAGAAAGTGAAGGCAGGTATTACTTTATATGATTTTAATGATAATGGTAAAGATGATTTGATTTTTGGTACAGATGACAATAATTTGTATGTCATTTATGATGATACTTCCATTGCGCCTGGGTTCCCTTATCACGTTGGTGATAAAATTCAGTCATCTCCAATTATAAAACAAGTAGATGGTGAAAAAATAATTTTTGTTGGTTCGAATGATCACAATTTTTATGCCATAAATGAAGATGGTACATTGCGTTATTCTATTGCTACTGGAGACAAGGTGCTCTCCTTTCCTTCTATTTTAAATTATAATGACTCAACGTACGTATTCTTTGGTTCTAATGATATGATTTATGCCATTGACATGAATGGTAATTCACTATCAGGATGGCCAATGGAAATAAATGGAAATATTGTTGGATCTGTGGTTTTTTCAGATATTGATGGAAATAATGCCCCTGAAATCATAGCTGCAACAGATAATGGAATGATATATGTTTTCCATGTGGATGGTACTATTTATCATAATTTTCCAATAAATAATGATTTTCCATTTTCTGGATCACCCATGATTATTGATTTAGATAGTGATGTTGATTTGGAGATTTTAGTAGGATCAGGTAGTAATTTATTAGTTTTAGACCTTAAAGAAAAAGGTAGCACTCAGAACTATTGGAGTGAATTCCAAGGAGGGTATGAACGAAGAGGTGGAAGCTCAATTGGTGGATGCATGGATATGTCATTTTGCAATTATGATGCTATGGCAGTATGGGATGATGGCACCTGTTCCATTAGAAATTATCATTGTAACGATAATACGATTGGTTGTGATTGTACAGGTGTTTGTAATGGTTTGTCAATTGAAGATTGCCATGGAGTTTGTAATGGTAATTCATTGATAAATGAGTGTGGTGATTGTAGTGAGGATATTTTTATTAGTGAGTTGACTTGTGATTCAATCCACCATGAAGAATGTAGTAATAAATTGGGTGATTTAAATATTGATGGCTTTTGGAATGTCATTGATGTTATTGCGTTGGTAAACTGTATTTTGATATATAATTGTAATGAAATTGAAAATGGCTGTACGGGAGACATGGATGGAGATGGTAGTTGGAATGTGATTGATGTTGTTTCATTGACTAATTGTATATTAAATGCAAGTTGCGATTTTATTTGATGCTGATCACAAAAAATATTTTCATTTAAAAAATAATTGTTTTTAACAGATTATTAATGATAATTTAATTATATATGAAGAAAGAATTATCAATTGCCATGAGAAAAATAAACAATATTTGTTGTTGTTGTTCGAATTTCTTATCGGTGATGGGATAATTATCTAATTTAAAAATTTAAAATCCCCTTTGCCGATCAGGTGAAGGGGATTTTTTTTTAGGGGTACTATGAAAGAGTGGAAAGAATTATTAGAAGATAAAATTGCTTTAGATTTAAAAGAGCAGATAGATGTATTTGAAACTCAAATTAGTTTAAAACGCATGGGTAAAGTAGAAGATCAGCTTTTTGCGGAAACTCGTTTGCGTAAGGGTGTTTATGGGCAAAGGTATGATAATGGTCAGCGTCATGATGGACATGAGACTAAGCAACTAAAATATCCAAGTGGTGATTTACTTAAAGGTCCTGAGACTGTTTGGGATGCACCTGGAATGCTTAGAATAAAAATTCCTTTTGGTAGCATTAATGTAAAACAAATGCATGTGCTTGCTGATTTGGCTGAAGAATATGCTGATGGAATTTTACATGTAACGACTAGGCAAGATTTTCAATATCATTTTATTCACATAGATGATACTCCGACCATAATGCGACGTTTGGCAGCAGTTGGTATCACAACCCATGAAGCTTGTGGAAATGTCATTCGAAATGTGACTGCATGTCCATTGTCAGGTGTATGTCATGATGAAAGCTTTGATGTCTCTCCATATGCTGACGCTATGGCATCTTTCATGCTGGACCATCCTGATTGCCAAGATTTTGGCAGAAAATTTAAAATTGCTTTTTCAGGTTGCAATGATCATGCTTGTGGAATTGTAAACATGCATGATTTGGGAGCAATAGCTAAAATAAAAGATGGAAAAAATGGATTTGAAATTTATGTAGGAGGTGGTCTTGGAGCTGTTCCTCATAAAGCAAAAGTCATGTATGATTTTTTACCAGAAGAAGAAATTTTACCCCTCATGCAAGCAATAGGGAGAGTTTTTGCAAGATTAGGAGAGAAGAAAAATAGAGCAAAGGCACGTGTAAAATTCTTGGTAGCTAAATTAGGTTTAGAAGAATTTACAAGAATAGTCGAAGAAGAAAGACAGAAAATGCCTTATGATCATGGTTGGGTCTCCTATCTTGATAATGTAAGGAATTGGGGTGAAAAACCAAAAAAAGAAACTACAATGTTAGTAGAGAGTGAAGTTCCTATAGGTTTTAATGTTTGGAAGTCTAGAAATGTTCAGGCACAGAGACAAGAAGGTTATAATGTTGTATGCGTAATGCTTCCTCTTGGAGATATGTCATCACATCAAATGAGGAAATTGGCAGAAATTGCTGAAAGATATGTTGGTGACAGCATAAGGACAACTGTAGAGCAAAATCTTGTATTGCGCTGGGTTTGTGATAATGATTTGATGGATTTATTTAAAGAACTTAATAGTATAGGTTTGGCAGAACCTGGTGCAGGAACAATTGTAGATATTACGTCATGTCCAGGTACAGATACGTGCAAGTTAGGCATTGCTTCATCAAGAGGTTTGGCTAGTGAACTTAGAGAAATGCTGACTCCAAAACAAGTGGAGTTAGATGAAGCTGTCAAAGATTTAAGAATTAAAATAAGTGGATGTTTTAATTCGTGCGGTCAACATCATATTGCAGATTTAGGGTTTTATGGTAATAGTCGGACATTTAAAGGGTATAAGGTACCACATTTTCAAGTTGTTTTAGGTGGAAAATGGACGGATAATGCAGGAGAGTTTGGATTGGCAATGGGTGCAATACCTTCAAAAAACATTCCAAAGGTTGTAATTAAATTAACTGAATATTATGTTGAAAATAGAAAAAAAAATACTGAATCTTTTCAAGAATTTTACTCAAAGATGAAAAAAATTGATATTAAATCAATAATTAATCAATTTACTGAAATTCCGCCATATTTGGAAAATGCAGATTTTTATACAGATTGGGGCGATCCTAGAGTTTTTACTCTTGGTGACATGGGGGTTGGTGAATGTGCAGGTGAGGTGGTTTCATTGACAGAAGTAGAGCTTCAATCTGCAGAAAGAATATGCTTTGAAGCCCAAGTTGAACTAGATGAAGGTAATTTTAAGCTGGCAGAAGATAAGGCCTACAAAGCAATGTTGCGTGGAGCAAGTGCACTTCTTAGAAAAGAATTACAAGATGTCCCCGCAGATTCAGATGAAATAGTATCAAGTTTTAAAAAACATTTTTATGATACAAAAATATTTTTCGATCGATTTGCCAAAGGCAAATTTGGTAAGTATTTAATTAATAGAAATATTAATCCTCCTTCAGTTTTTTCAAAAGATTTAGTTCATAAGCAAATAGAGGAAAGTCAGCTATTTATAGAAGCCGCACATGCTTGTTATGCGCGACTTAGAGATATGGAAACCATAAGTAAATAAGTAAAAGGATTGATTAGATGGATTTGCAAAAATTTGGAATAAAATTTTTTCTAAAAAATGATAAGTCATTTGCATCGAAAGATTGCATTCCTGTGTTTCATCAATGGATACAAAACAAATCCATTTCAGATCATTTATTAATTGATGTAGCAGATTATTCTCATGTGCTTGATGGTCCAGGTGTCATGCTTATGGCACATGAAGGATATTTTAGTTTAGATCAAGAAAATTTGGTTCCAGGGTTATTGTATATGAGAAAAATTGATTTAAAAGGAAGTTTTTCTGAGCGTTTTTTTGAAGTTTTTTCAATTACTTTAGAAGCAGTGAAGTTATTAACTCAAGAAAATTTGGAGTTTTGTCAAAATTCATTTCGTTTTATTGTAAATGATAGAAGGTTGGCAGAAAATACCATGGAGAATCAAAATATTTTTAAAGAAAAGATTAGTAAGATGTTACATGTGAAATATTCAGATGAATCATGGGAGTTTGATGCTGAATCAAAAGAAAATGAGCGGTTGGCATTTTCCATAAATTTTACTTCAAATATAAATTTATTAAATTGAATGTGGAGTGGGAGTGATGAATACAAATGCAATAAAACATATAGAAAGTAATAAAGAGAATAAATATAAAAAAAATCCAATAGAACTTTTAAAATGGATCGTGAATAATTTACCTAATGAAAAAGTAGTTATGGGCACGGGGTTTGGTCCTCCTGGGATAGTACTTTTAGATTTATTATTCAAGGTGACAAAAAAAGTTTCTGTTTTTTATATTGATACAAATTTTCTGTTTGATCAAACTATGGATTTAAAGAATAAGCTTGAAGATAGGTATGGTTTTAATTTTATTAAATTTTCTACGAAATTATCACCAGAAGTGCAATCTAAAGAATATGGTGAAAAATTATGGGAAAAAGATCCAGATGCATGTTGTAAGCTTAGAAAAGTGTTACCGCTAAAGGATGCTTTATCTAACTATGATGTTTGGATAACAGGTATTCGTAAGAAACAAACACATGTTAGACGGCAGTCAAGTTTGATTGAATTTGAATCACGCTTTGAAGTAATTAAAATTAATCCATTAATAAATTGGACTCATGATGAGGTTTGGGAGTATATAAAAGAACATGATCTTCCATATAATTCATTACATGATAATAATTATCCTAGCATAGGTTGTAAACCTTGTACTAGTCCAGTATGCCCTGGAGATGATGATCGTTCTGGTAGATGGAAAGGGACAAGTAAAACAGAATGTGGCTTGCATGGAAATGATACCATTTCAATTAATGAAATAAAAGGGAAAATTAAATGAGTGATCTCTTACCAATTTTTATGAAATTAAATAATGAGCCTTGCTTGGTTGTTGGTGGAGGGAAAATTGCATTTCAAAAAATAATGCAACTTTTAGATGCAAAGGCGCAAATTACGGTTGTATCTCCGAAAATAATGGATGATTTGATTTCTTTGCCTATTAATATTTACAATAGAAATTATATGTCATCAGATATCGTAGGTAAAAAAGTAGTAATTGCTGCAACCGATGACAAAATAATTAATGAATTAGTATTTGAAGATGCGAATAAGCATGGAGTTCCAGTAAATGTTGTAGATCAGCCGGATCTTTGTTCATTTTACATGGGATCAGTATATACAGAGGGTGATTTAAAAATTGCTATTTCAACAAATGGAAAATGTCCATCTTTTGCCACTTATTTGAGGGATTATTTTAATAATATTTCTCAAGGCTCTTGGGGGAAATCATTAAAAGAATTGGCTTTAAAGAGAGAAAAAGTTATTCGAACATTAAAAACTTATTCAGAAAAAAAAGAAATCATGGGAGAAATTGTTAAAAGTGTTCTAAAAAAGAAAATTATTAATAAAAATAAAATGGGTAAAGTTTATTTAGTGGGAGCAGGACCTGGTGATCCTGAACTTATAACGGCAAAGGGTTTGCGTGCTATTGAGAAAGCAGATGTGATTTTACATGATGCATTAATACATCCTTATTTAGTTTTTGAAATTAATTCTAAAGCAAAAAAAATTTTTGTAGGGAAAAGGGAAAACAAACATTCTGTAAGCCAAGATGCAATTCATTTAATAATGATAGAAGAAGTTTTGAAGGGAAATAATGTTGTAAGATTAAAAGGTGGGGACCCTTTTATATTTGGTCGGGGAGGAGAAGAAATAATGGCACTTGCTGAGAAAAAAATTACTTTTGAAGTTATTCCAGGAATAAGTGCAGGCATTGCAGCCGCAGCAGGTTTTGGCATACCTCTTACACACCGTGATGATGCAACAAGCGTTTTATTTATAACAGGTCATCAATGTAAAACTTCTACTGAGCAAGATTGGGAGGCTCTAGCTAAATTGCAATCGACACTTGTTTTTTACATGGGGGTAAGAAGGTTGAAAGAAATTGCTATGGGGCTTACTAAAAATGGTAAGGATGGAACTACCCCCATTGCAATAGTAATTAATGTGACATTAAAAAGTCAAAAAATAATTTTATCAACTTTAGATGACATTATTAATGGAGTTACAGAATATGGTAAAATTACTCCTGCAATAATCATCATAGGAAAAGTTGTTAGTAATTATGACATCGTTCAAAATTTTTTAAAGGCAGTGCCTTCAAATATGGTTATGCCAGTTAGAGATATGGATTTTGACATGTGGAAAACTAATGTAATAGATGCATGACATGCTTCTATTACTGATTTTCCAATAAGGTTTCACTTTCAGGGATATTTGCATCGACAAGAGTTAGCCAATCCAAATAGTTTGTTTCTTTTCCATGAATGATCCTAGAATATATATTTTTTAATTCTAATGTAATATCACCTGGTTTTCCATTATTTATTGGTTTTTTGTCAACTGTTGCAATAGGTGTTATTTCTGAGGCAGAACCTGTAAAAAAAGCTTCATCAGCACTAAATAGCATATCTTTTGTTAAATTGGTTATTTCAACCTTTTTGTTTAAATCATTACAGATTTTAATAATGCATTCTCTTGTTATTCCCATTAGAATAGATGATTGTTGATCATTCGTAAAAATAATGCCATCTTTTATGATGAAGATATTTTGTCCAGAGCCTTCTGCTATATACCCATTATGATTGATTAATAATGCTTCATCGAAACCCTTTTCTCTTGCATCTTGTACGGCTAGCAAGGAATTCATATATTGCCCTGAAGCTTTTGCTGATGGTGGAAAAGAATCATTTGATAGTTTTTTCCAAGGGGAGATGGTGATGTTTACACCACTATTTAACCCTTCTTCTCCTAAGTAGGCTCCCCAATAAAAGCTGGCAATTGCAACCTCCACTGGACATTTTTTTGGATGAACTCCTAAAGTATCATATCCATAGAATGCTATGGGCCTAATATAGCATTCAGTAAATTTATTTAAATGTACCATGTCAATACATCCTTGCATGAGTTCTTGCTTTGTAAATGGTATTTTCATTTTATATTTAATTGCTGAAAGAAATAAACGATCAATATGTTCTGGGAGCTTGAAAATAGCAGGTCCTTTATCTGTCAAATAGCATTTTATACCTTCAAAAACACCACTTCCATAATGTAAAACATGAGACATGACATGGATTTTTGCTTTTTCCCAAGGGAGAATTTTTCCATTAAACCATATGTGTTGAGATTGATCTGCCATTTTAATAAAAATTATGATAATTAGTAGATTTATAATTTACAGTAAAATAAGTTTAATTTTTTAAAGTATGTTTTAATCAAAGTATTTCTTATATACTTCAAAGACAGGTAAGTTTCATAAATTATTTTATTAACATAAATTCATATTTGATTTAACTTTCATGAAAAGAAAGAAATTCATTCAAACTACTACCTTAGCTAGCATGGGAACATTATTAATGCCAAAAATAGCATTTCCAAAATCAGATGAAAATAAACAAATTGCAATTGGTTTCATAGGTACTGGACTTAGAGGTCAGTGGCTTCTGGATTTAGCTGCAAAAAGGTCAGATGTTAAAATACCTGCAATATGCGATATAGACAATGGCATGATTCAAATAGCTCTTGATATTTTAAAAAATAATGGTAAAGATAAACCTGTTATTTATAATAAAGGGGATGAAGATTTTCGTAATTTATTAAATAGAGATGACCTTGATGGAGTTATAATTGCAACACCTTGGGAGTGGCACGCAGAAATGTCTATTTCTGCAATGAATGCAGGAAAGCATGTAGGTAGTGAAGTACCAGCAGCTTTAACAGTTAAAGATTGCTGGTCTATTGTTAATGCTTCTGAGAAAAATGACAAATTTTGCATGTTAATGGAAAATGTATGTTATCGTAGAGATGTAATGGCAATATTAAATATGGTAAGAAAAGGGATGTTTGGAGAATTATTACATCTTCAAGGAGGCTATCAGCATGATTTGAGAGATGTTAAATTTAATGATGGAACACAACCATATGGTGGTGGAGTAGAATTTGGTGAAAAAGGTTATAGTGAGGCTAAATGGAGGACTGAGCACTCAATTAAGCGGAATGGTGATTTATATCCAACACATGGTGTGGGGCCTATTAGTACAATGTTAGATATCAATAGAGGTAATCGTTTTATGCATATTACTTCAACTGCAACTCAAGCTAGAGGTTTGCATAGATATATTGTAAAAAAAGGAGGAAAAAATCATCCTAATGCAAAAATTAATTTTAAATTAGGTGATATTGTTACATCAGTAATTAAATGTGCTAATGGTCAAACTGTAATGCTTAATCATGATACAAGTTCACCTAGACCCTATAGTTTGAATTTTAGAGTTCAAGGCACCAATGGTATATGGATGAGAGATAATGATTCCATATATTTGGAAAATATGAGTCCTAAGCCTCACTCATGGGAATCGTTTGATAGATATCAAAAAGAATATGATCATGAGCTTTGGAAAGCATTTTCTAACGATGCTAAAGGTGCGGGACATGGTGGGATTGATTTTTTCATAATGAGAGCATTTATAGAATCAATTAAAAGAAACATATCTCCCCCTATTGATGTTTATGATGCGGTTAGTATGTCTGTTATTTGTCCACTTTCAGAAAAATCAATAGCACAAGGTAGTAGACCTATAAGATTTCCTGATTTTACAAGGGGGAAATGGAAAAAGAACAAACCTATTTTTGGGTTGAATAAAGAGTTTTAGCATGTTGCTTTCTTTTTTTGATTGGTTAATTGTTTCAGTTTATTTTCTAATTTCTTTTGTCATTGGCATTTGGACATCTAAACAGGCTGGAAATGATACAAAATCTTTTTTTCTCGCTGGAAGAAACATGCCTTGGTGGCTTCTTGGCATTTCCATGGTTGCTACAACTTTTTCAACTGACACACCAAATTTAGTCACTGATTTAGTTAGACAGAGAGGAGTTAGTGGAAATTGGGCATGGTGGGCTTTTCTTTTAACAGGTATGTTAACAGTTTTTGTTTATGCTAGATTATGGCGAAGATCAGGAGTCCTTACGGACATTGAATTTTATGAGTTAAGATATAGTGGTAGAGCTGCTGCATTTTTAAGAGGATTTCGTGCATTATATTTGGGATTGGTTTTCAATGTATTAGTAATGGGCGCTGTTAGTTTGGCTGCCATAAAGTTTGGTGAAATTGTTTTGGATTGGCCCGGATGGTTAACATTGTTATTAGCAGGTACAATTACATTAAGTTACTCCGCATTAGGAGGTTTAAGAGCGATAATTATTACAGATTTCATTCAGTTTGCATTAGCCATGGTTGGATCGATTTGGGCGACCATATATGTTTTGGGATTAGATGAGATTGGAGGGTTATCAAAGTTAATTTCTCATCCAAATATTTTAGAAAAGTTACCATTATTGCCTGACATGTCAAATCCAGATGTGTGGGTTCCAATTTTATTGGTTCCGCTCGCGGTACAGTGGTGGGCGACTTATTATCCAGGAGCTGAACCTGGAGGCGGAGGATATATTGCTCAAAGAATGTTTTCTGCTAAAGATGAAAAACATGCCATGGGAGCTACTTTTCTTTTTAATATTGCTCATTATGCCATTCGTCCTTGGCCATGGATAATTATTGCTTTATCATCTTTAATTATTTTTCCTGAATTGAATGACTTGAAAGAGGCATTTCCAAATCTTTCTCATGATAAATTAGGGCATGACATTGCGTATCCTGCCATGCTGACTTTGTTGCCTTCAGGGCTATTGGGTCTTGTAGCAGCTTCATTGATAGCAGCATTCATGAGTACCATGTCGACACAATTAAATTTAGGTGCTAGTTATCTTGTGAATGATTTTTATCATAGATTTATTAACCGTGATGCAAGTCAAGTAGAGCTTGTTAGAATGGGAAGGGTCTTTACGATTATTTCTTTGGTTTTAGGGGCGACTCTTGGAATGTTACTAAGGAATGCGGAGCAGGCGTTTAATTTATTGTTAATGATTGGATCTGGTACTGGCCTTATTTACATATTACGATGGTTTTGGTGGAGAATTAATGCATATACAGAAATTGTTGCAATGATAAGCTCCTTATTAATTGCATTATATTTTAATTTTTTTAATGTGGATTTTTTAGGTTGGGAAAAGATAGTTATTGGTTCTTTATTGACGAGTATTATTTGGATGTTGGCAACCTTTATTACTCCTGCTGATAATGAAGAGACATTAAGGAATTTTGTAAGGATTGTTAATCCTGGTGGGCCTGGTTGGAAAAAGTTTCAAACTGAAAAAACATCAAATGAGCCATGGCCTATTATTAATGGGATGATTTTAATGGTTTTTGGATGCATGGCGGTATATGGGTTCCTATTGGGTTTTGGTCAATTGATTTATGGATATTTATTTTCTAGTTTTTTATTATTTATGGTGTCTTTAGTATCAATAATCGTAATAGTTAAACAATTTAAAAATGTAAGGTTATAATGATGGATGATGATGAAAAAAAAATAAATTCACTGCCATTAATTAATCAAGCTTTAGACAACACATTAGCCTCTTCGATTGGCTTGGAAATAACTCAATTTTCTGATTCTAGTGTTTGTGGAAAAATTCCAGTGGATTATCGTACTAAACAACCTTTTGGGTTATTGCATGGCGGTGCATCTGTTGTTCTTGCAGAAACTCTTGGAAGCATGGGCGGTAATATGCATGTGGATTCTAATGCGGAAATGGTTGTTGGCATTGAAATAAATGCCAACCATCTTAAAAGTGTAAGTTCAGGGTGGGTGCATGGCGTAGCAAAACCAATTAAAATTGGAAGAAAAATACAAGTTTGGAAAATTGAAATATCAAATGATGATAATGATTTGATTTGTGTTAGTCGTTTGACTTTGGCTATAGTTTCTAAAAAATAATCTATATAATGATACGTATTAAATCGCCTGGTAGAATTTGTTTGTTTGGTGAGCATCAAGATTATTTTAACCTTCCTGTAATATCGATGGCAATTTCACTTCATTCAACCATAATAGGTAGAAAAATAAATAGTCGTAAAATAATTATTCATAAAAAAGATTTAGATGAGATTGAATCTTTTTCATTAGATGATTTGAAATATGATAAAAAGAGGGATTATTTTAAGAGCGGAGTTGTGTCATGTGTTAAAGAAGGGTTAGAATTTTCTAATGGATTTGAAGTTAGCATAGAGAGTAATATTCCAATGCAGGCGGGCTGTGGAAGTTCTTCATCCATCATGGTTGGATGGATTTATTTTTTGAGCAAAATGTCTGATCAAAGTGTAGATTGGAGTATTGAAAAAATAGGAGAATTAGCTTATGCTGCAGAGGTGTTGAATTTTAAAGAGCCTGGAGGTATGATGGATCAATATTCTTCAGCTTTAGGAGGGCTTATTTATTTAAATAGTCAACCAAAAATTTATTTTGAAAAATTAAATCCTTCTTTAGGCTTTTTTATTTTAGCTGATTCATTAGACTCTAAACCTACTATGGAAATTCTTTCAAAATGTAAAAAATTGCGTTTAAATATAATAAATAAAATATCCACTAATCTGTTAGATTTTGACTTGTCAAATAGTGTTTTTGATCAAGTTAAGCCGCTTTTAAATGATGATGAAGTTTTTTTGATGGAAGGTACTTTTCATAATCGTGATTTATTATGGAAAGGGTTGGCTGTGTTAAAGGATAAATTTTTAGACCATGTATTACTTGGGAATTTACTTTATGATCAGCATAAGGTGCTAAGAGATGTATTGGAAATAAGTACAGTAAAAATTGAAAATATGATGAAAGCTGCCATGGATGCAGGCGCGCTTGGTGGGAAAATTACAGGTTCAGGTGGTGGTGGATGCATGTTTGTTTATGGAATAGAACAGAAAGAGAAAATAATGGATGCCATTAGAGGGCAGGGAGGAGTACCATATTTAGTACATCCATCTCCTGGAGTTTTAATGGATTGATTATTAAATTTTTCGTGTAGCAATTTTAAGCCACTTTCTAACGTTTGTATCTACAAGTGGGCTTATTTTTTTCCATGTAAATGCATGGTATTCATTAATCCAATCAATATCCATTGGGCTAAGCATTTCCTTTTTGATTAATCTTTGATCGAATGGAACGAAGGTAAGATTTTCAAATCCTAAAAGATTTTTTCCATTTACATTTTTTATTTTTTTAACTAAGATTAAATTTTCACATCTTATCCCAAAACTGTTTTCTTCATAATAGCCTGGTTCATTTGAAACAACCATTCCAGGTTGTAATGGGACATTATTTGCCCCTTTTCCTATGCTGTGAGGCCCTTCATGTACATTTAAATATGATCCGACACCATGTCCTGTTCCATGCTCGAAATCATATCCATGGTGCCATAGATATTGTCTGGCTAGAGTATCTAAGTGCTGTCCTGCTATTCCTTCAGGGAATTTGGCTGCACCTAAGGAAATATGTCCTTTTAAAACTAGCGTAAACATTTCTTTCATGAAGTCGGTTGGTGTTCCAATTGCAATGGTTCTAGTTATATCAGTAGTTCCGTCAAGATACTGCCCTCCACTGTCAACTAGATATACGGAATTCATTTCTAATTTGCTTGGATTTTTTTGATTTTTATGACTATAATGACACATTGCAGCATTTTTACCTGCGGCAGAGATTGTTCCAAAACTTATTCCTTTGAATTTATCTAGCTTTTCTCTGAATGAATCAAGCTTGTTTGATAAAATTCCTTCATCAAGTATTTCATTTGATTCAACTTTATCATCAAGCCAAGATAAAAAATTACAAACTGCAATTGCATCTCTCACATGGCAATTTTTCATTCCTTGTATTTCTGTTTCATTTTTGCATGCTTTAGGTAGTGTGCATGGGTCATTTTTATTTATGACATTTGCTCCTGCATTAATTATCAATTCACATGCCCAAGCATTACTTCCATTGAAGTCCAATTGAATCTTTTTTCCAGATAAATTACTTAATATGGAATGTATTTCATTTTCGTGATGAACTCTTACATTCTCACCCACATGCTCATCGAAACCGCTAGGTATTTTTGATTTATTAATGAATAAATCAAAGTGTCCATTAGCGTGTATGATGCCGTGAGATAAAAGGACAGGATTGCACGGTACGTCATATCCTCGAATATTTAATAACCAAGCTATTGAATCTAAGCGAGTAATGAATGCAGCATCACATTTGTTGCTTGCAATTATCTTCCCCATGTCATGTCTTTTTTTGACACTAGATTTTCCTGCATATTTTAAATCAAGAAGAAGTGCTTTTTCAATGGGAGGATCCGGTCTATCATTCCAATATATGTCAATAGGATTTTCATCGATGGGCATGAATTTCACTTGATTTTTTAATAATTTATTCATGCTTTTAATCCAATTAACTCGATGTAAACGTGGATCATACCCTAAAATTGTCTTATTGTCTAATTTTTCTTTCATCCATTTTATTATTGGCATGTCTGCTAATTGGCAAATATCAAAAATGGTATCATTCACTTGTTGTTTGACTTGTACAGTATATCTTCCATCAACAAAAATAGTCGCATCATCATTTCTTATTATGGCTGTTCCTGCAGATCCAGTAAACCCTGTAGCCCATGCTAAACGCTCATTCTCTGGGGGAATATATTCTGACAAATATTCATCATCATGTGGGATGACATATGCATCTATTTTTTTTTCTTTCATCCATTTACGAATTTCATTGATTTTTTTGCTGGTATTATTCATAATAGTTATTTTAAATCTAATTTAATATTGTATATTTTAAGAATAAACTCATGACTTATGAATTTAAGATCTTTTTTACTGCATTATGTGCATTTGCACCAAGAATTCCACCTCCTGGGTGCGTTCCAGAACCGCATAAAAATAAATTTTTAAAAGGAGTTGAGTATTGAGCTGTTTCCATTGTAGGGCGCATAAAATAAAATTGATCTAGACTTAGTTCTCCATGATGGAAACTGCCTTCTTTTATTTTTATTAAATCTTCAAAATCGTGTGGAGTCATCAAAGTAGAATTCTCAATATATGTTGAAAAGTTTGGTATGTATTTTTCTATGGTTTGAATGATGTTTTTTGAAATCTTATCTTTAACTTCATTGGTCCAACCTTTATTCTTAAGTTTGTAAGGAATGTGTTGTACTGTTGCAGACATTACATGTTTTCCTGTAGGTGCAAGGCTAGGATTCATTATTGATGGTATTGCTATGTCCATATGTGGATTTTGAGAATAACTTCCATATTTAATTTCATCATGTGCTTTTTCAAGGTAATTGATTGATGGGCTAATAGATAGAATTGCTTCCATGTCATTGGTTTTTATATTGGGAATTTCAGGTAAATCGTTAAGCGCAAAATGCATTCTTGCTGTACTCCCTCGATACTTAACATTATTTATTTGTCTTCTAAAATTAGGTGTAAGATTTGTGGGACCTATTAATTTGTTAAATGTATTATCCAAATCGAGGCTAGATATGATGGATTTACCTTTATAGTGCATGCCCTCTGCAGTAGTTACCCCGCAACATATTCCCTTAACATGGTTTATTTCTTTTATTTCTGTATTTAATTTTATTGATACTCCATTATTGATGGCCTCATCTTGAATCATATTTATAAAGGTTTCATTTCCGCCTTCAATGTTTAATGATGCAAATATATTACCTTTTGAATTAATGTGTTGGTGTAGAAAATTCAGAACAGTTGCGGCAGCAAAAGGTCCTTGGTTTATGTGCATTACACCTCTTGCAGATAGATTTCCCCTTATAAGTTCTGATTCAAACCATTCGTCTAATAATTCGGGCATCATCATTGGTGCAGCTCTTAATAATTCTACTAAACCCCTACTGCCATATTTTTTTATTGGCCCAAACATTTCTTTTAATGATAATGCATCTTTAATATTTAGATTTTTAATTTTTGGAGGAATGCTATAGTATAGTGGTTTCATGAGATTTGTTAACATCTCAATGTAATTGATGAATAATGGCCATTTATGGCCGTCTTTTGATGAATGAGCGCTAATTGATTCCATTGTAGAGTCTATGGACTTACTATAAAATATATGTTTTGAGTCCTTGTCAAGCCCAATGTGAAATGTATTTTTTAGCTTAAAATGTTTATTGCTTGAAATTAGATTAAGTTTTTTTAATATTGTTTTATTTATGTGTGGCAGATGATCATGTATTATGTTACATTTAAATCCAGGAAAAAATTCTAGTGTGGAATACATGCCTCCAACTTTTTCTCTAGATTCGAATAGTAAGACAGTTTTTCCTGCTTTGGCAAGGAGGTTTGCTGTAATTAGTCCATTTAATCCTCCTCCTATTACTATGATGTCTTTATTATTCATTTGATTTGGTTTAGTATTTTTTTTGCAGCCATCTCTCCTGGAGATCCAGTTATGCCTCCGCCTGGGTGAGTCCCAGAGCCGCATTGATAGTAATTTGTAATTGGAGTAGTATAATTTGCAAATTGGGAGGCTGGTCGTAAAGCAAAAAGTTGCTGCAATGTTAGTTCTCCATGGAAAATGTTACCTTCAGTTAATCCAAATGTTGTTTCTAAATCTTTAGGTGTTAATACTTGGCGATGTAAGATGATGTCTTTAATATTTGGTGCAAATCTTGATAATGTGTTAATTACGGCATCACCAAAAGATTCTCTTTTATCATCATCCCATCCTCCCTTGATGTCATATGGAGCGTATTGGACGAAACATGACATGACATGTTTTCCAGGAGGAGCCATTTCAGGATCAAGGACTGATGGCAATATGATGTCCATGTAGGGTTCTTGAGAGAAGTTTCCATATTTAGCGTCATCATATGCTTTTTCTAGATGATCATAATTAGGGCTTATGGATATGGCTCCTCTTAAGTGGTGACCATCTCCTGGCAATGATTTAAAGTTTGGCAAACCATCTAGCGCAAGGTTTACTTTTCCTGATGAACCTCTGATTTTAAAGTTTTTTATGTCTTTTAAAAATTCATCTGGCAAATTATTTTCATCAATCAATTTTAAAAAAGTTTGTTTGGGGTCCAATGCAGAGATGACAATTTTTGAGTGATATTCATCTCCATTTTTTAATGCAACTCCTATGGCTTTATTATTTTTCATGATCACTTTGTCAACATCTGTTTCAGTAAGTATGTCAGCGCCAAAATATTTTGCAGATCTAGCTATTGTCATGCTTAGCTCTCCTGTACCACCTCTTTGAAAACCCCAAGCTCTAAATGCGCCATCTATGTCACCCATGTAATGGTGTAACATTACGTATGCTGATCCTGGAGATTTTGGTCCCATGAACGTTCCAATTATTCCGCTAGCTGACATTGTTGCTTTCAAGGGTTCAAATTCAAACCATTCATCTAAGAAATCAGCAGAACTCATTGTCATTAGCTTACATAGGAATTCAATTTGTTCATCAGAAAGAGATTTAGCATGGTTAAGTAATTTTTTCATGGAAAGCATGTCTGACAAAGTAGGCTTTTGCGCATTTGGTGCAATTGTTTCCAGGATGGGTCTAACAGCCATTCCAATTTGTCCCATTAGTGGTCCAAATCTGGAGTATGTTTCTGCATCTTTTTTGGAATGTCTATATAATTGATCATATGTTTCATCTGGGTCAGATGTTCGAAAAAGATAATCATTTTCCAAGGGAGTAAAAGTGCTTTCTAGCGGAAGGATTTCTAATCCAAATTTAGGTAACATTAATTCTCTTATGACATTTGATTTTAGTAGGCTTACGACATAAGAGCATACAGAAAATTTAAAGCCAGGAAAAATCTCTTCTGTTACAGCTGCTCCTCCTAAGACGTGCCTTTTTTCAAGGACAAGAGTTTTTTTTCCAGCTTTAGCCAAATAGGCCGCTGCTGTAAGTCCATTATGTCCACCTCCAATTATTATTGCATCGTACATTTTCATTTTAAGCATGAACGTTTTCTTTTAGGATTGAAAAATGGTGTTTTAACTATGGTGGCTTCTGTTAGGGTGCGCATGTGTTCAACTTTAATTTCAAAATCTAAGTTTGTCCCAATTGCTGCATGTTTTGCTTTAATATGTGCTAGGGCAATATATTTTTTTAAAATAGGCGACCAGCATCCGCTAGTTGCGTATCCAATTTGTTCATTATTTTTAAATAAAGGAGTACTGTTTCTCCATGCTGTTGTTGGTAAAACAGGTGATAATCCTGCATTGTTAAAGATTTTTTCAAGAGGACCCCATTTAACTTCAATCCCCCTAAATTTCCATTTTGAGCCAGTAGATATTTCATCTGAAAGTATATTTTTTCCAATAAATTCATTACCATTATCAATATTTACGGTCCATTCTAATCCAAGTTCAATTGGAGAAGATTTTCTACTTTCAATAATTGCATGTCTTGCTGATATGTAGTCAACATCTAGTAATATTAGTGCCGCCTCTATTCTAGCCATATCCAAGGCTTGCAGGCCTGCAGGCGTGATTCCAAATGATCTGCCTGATTCAATTAACATATCCCAAATTTTTATTGAATCTTTTGGGTTTAGCCATATTTCATATCCTAGGTCTCCAGTATATCCAGTTCGAGATATTGTGACTGGAATATCATTTAGCTTTATATTGGTAAGCCAAAAAAACTTTAGATCATTTATGGGTTTGTCAGAGATTGTATTTAAAATTTTTAGAGAGTTTGGTCCCTGTAAAGAGAGCGCTGAGATGTTCTTTGAAACATCTTTTATTGATGTATTAAATCCCATGGCATTCTCATTTAGCCACGTAAGATTTGGCTCAGCGCTTGTAAGTAAATATTTAGATTTTTCTAATCTTTGTATGGTGCCATCATCTATTACTTTACCTTCTTCATCGCACCAAGGTGTATACATTACCTGGCCAACCTTGCATTTAGTAAGGTCTCGAGTAATTAATTTATTTAATAAATCAGTACAATCTTCACCTGAAATTGAATATTTATAAAGAGGTGATATGTCAAAAAGGGCTGCTTTTGTACGTATGGCAAAGTATTCATTTTCATGGTGCAGGTCATATTGAGTTGCAGATAGGTAGCCGCCCCATCTGCGCCATTCTTGAGATTGGTTTAATTTGCCAGTTCTCTCAAAAAATGGTGATAACTTTAATTTTGTAGTTGCTGAAAAATTTTGAGCCATACAATTTTAACTTACGATATCAATTAGGAAAATAGTATCATAATTTATGAATAATAATCATAATACTATCAATATAGAAAATATATTAATTAAATTATTGAATGGATAAAGATAGATTTTATTATGATAAAAAGTTTTTAGG
>JAYZCM010000065.1:0-5854 GCA_036338305.1 Fidelibacterota bacterium
TTAGCATTATCGCGAGATAGTGGTGAGAGCACTGCCATTTCAATAGAGATAGCTTCTGATGAAATTTATTTACCAATGCTTGAACTAGATTGGACTGATGGGAATACATTTTATCTTATATCTATTTTATTTTCTGATAGCCAGGGCTTAAAGGGCTATATAAATGGTGATGTTTTTCTGAATGAACCGGATAAATCAGTAATAGTTGGTAATTCAAAGTTAATGATTGGTATTAGGGCAAACGAACAAAGAACCATATTGAGAAATTTCTGGTATGGCTATATGGATGAAATCCGATTATGGAATACCCTGCTTGCAGATAGCACCATTAAATTTCAATCGTTACATCCTAACAAGTTGGCAGATTATTATCTGAATACATATCTCGACTCATTAATTGGGTTATGGCGGTTCAATCTACCAGAAGCAACAGCTACAATTATCGATGAGTCAGAACATAATCATGATGGAACCATTTACACTCTACCAAATTATTCCATTGAATTGTCTGAAAAAGGAGCCCAGTAATATCTCGTCTCTTTATTTGATTATTATGTATATTTCGATCTTTATTACGATTCAGAACTTTAATCTGTGCTAGGTGGGGAGTTAGCGGTTCCCTGTAACCTGAAATCCGCTTTATGCAGGATTGAATTCCGGTGGGAGAGTTTTGCTGAAAATGTGCTGTTTCATAAGCGGTGCTGATGTTTTCAGCCTTACGCAATAGACATATTTTAAACTCCGTCAGATCCGGGAGGAAGCAGCGGTAGGAATAGAGCCTATGTGCCGTAAAACCCTGATGCTGAGCTGGCTGTATAATGAAACATTTTAACAGAAGACACAACCACCGGTGCACAGAAAATTTGAATGAAAAATATGAGTTATAAAGTATTATCACGTAAATGGCGACCTCAAAAATTCGATGATGTTATTGGGCAAAATCACATTACAAAAACATTACAAAATGCCATCCAAAAAAATAGAGTCGCCCACGGATTTCTCTTTTCTGGACCACGAGGCGTTGGGAAAACAACTACTGCACGAATATTAGCCAAAACTTTAAATTGTGAAAATAGCATTAACAATAATCCTTGTAATAAATGTAAAAATTGTGAAGACATTACTAAGGGAATATGTTTAAATGTTCAAGAATTAGATGGTGCCTCAAATCGAGGAATTGATGAAATAAGAGAACTTCGTGAAGCCGTAAAATATCCGCCAAGTAGCGGCAAATATCGAATTTTCATTATTGATGAAGTGCATATGCTTACAAAAGAAGCATTTAATGCTCTTCTTAAAACATTAGAAGAGCCTCCAGCACATATTATTTTCATAATGGCTACAACTGATGACCATAAAATTCCAATCACTATTAAATCAAGAACACAAAAATTTGATTTTAAACTCATTTCAAAAGAAGAAATTATAAAATTATTAATCGATATTTTAAATAATGAAAAAATAACTCATGATGATGCCATTAATCAAATTGCACAAAAAGCAAATGGTAGTTTACGTGATGCTCTTAGTTTATTAGATCAAGTAATAGTTTATGCAGATGAAACATTGGATGAAAAAACAATAAGAAATGTATTAGGCATCATAAAAGAAAATTCCTTTTTAAATATTTTAATTCTTATTCAAGAAAAAAATAATAAAGAATTAGCAAAAAATATCAATCAAATTTTAGATGAAGGCTATTCAATCTCTAATTTCATTTCTGGTTTAAATGATTTTATTCGAAATTGCATGTTATATAAAAGTAATAATTCAAAAACATATGATTTATCAGAAAATAGCATTAATTGGCTAAAATCGAAATGTCAATTTAACATCCAAAATATTATTGCAATTTTAGATTTGACGTTAAAGTTTGAAGCGAAATTAAAACAAATTTCTCAACCTAAAATTGGTCTAGAATTATTAATGATGAAATTAATTTTTAACCATGGCATTAAAAAAGAAATTAATACAATTGAAAAAGAAAAGTTTTATGATAAACCCCTAAATGAAAATAAAAAAAGAAATGACGAACCCATAGCAAAAACTATTGACACTCAAAAAAAAGATTCTGTCATCCCTGAAAATTCAACATCAAATGATATTATGGAGATTACATTAGATAATGTGCAAAATTCATGGGGTGATTTTATTAAGAAACTTGAAGAAAAAAATTCAAAACTATCTCATTTTTTAGAAGATTCAAAATTAAAGTCTGTTAATAATGAAACCATTGTCATTGAATTATTAAATGGAAACCGATTTCAACAAGATTCTTTAGAAAAGGATATTGATCAAATTGAAGATGTATTTAATCAAGTCTTTAATAAAAAAATCAAACTAGAATTTTTTTTAAATGAAAATTCAAACAAAACAACACCTATGAAAAAAAATGAAAAAAGAGAGCATCCCTTGTTTGACAAGGTAATGGAAAAATTTGATGGAGAAATAATAAGATAGGAGAATAAATGTTACCAAAAGGTGGAATGAAAAATATAATGAAAAAAGCACAAGAGCTTCAAGATAAAATGGAAAAAGCTCAGCAAGAATTAAATAAAATTGAAATAGAAGGGCAATCTGGTGGTGGAATGATTACAGCAAAAGTAAATGGGCATAAAGAATTAATTACTTTAAATATTGACCCTGAAATTCTAACTGAAGATAAAGAAATGATCGAAGATCTTATTGTTGCTGCAGTAAATCAGGCAATACAAAATGCAGGTAAAACTGCAGAAGAAAAAATGAATTCCATAACTGGTGGAATGGCTGGGAAAATGAAATTTCCTGGGATGTAATGAATAGTCTTCCTCCCATATTAAATAAAGTCATTGAATCATTTAAAAAATTCCCCGGAATTGGAGGTAAAACTGCTCATCGTTTGGGGCTTCATGCATTAAAAAGTAATGCAAAGGATATTGAAGAATTTGCACAATCATTATTAGATTTAAAAAATAATATTTCTACTTGTTCTGTGTGTTTCAATTTTTCTGAATCAGATTTATGTGAAATATGCATGGATGAAAAACGAAATAAATCCATTATTTGCATATGTGAAGAACCATCAGATATTTTTTTATTAGAAAAAACAGATTACCAAGGTGTATATCATGTTTTAGGTGGATTAATCGCACCATTAGATGGAATAGGACCTGATGAATTAAATTTGGATGAATTATTAATTCGTGCACAAAATGCTACTGAAATAATTATCGCAACAGATGCAAGCGTTGAAGGAGATACTACATCTCTTTATATTTCAAAAATTTTAGATGAAGTGAATGTTAAAATCACAAGGTTGGCAAGAGGTCTTCCTGTCGGTGGTAATTTAGAATATGTTGATGAAGCAACTTTAACAAAATCCATGCATGGAAGAGTAAAGGTTGATTCCATCTGATGAGTTATAAATGGATCCCTAACTTGCTAACTTCATCTCGAATCATATTAGTGCCAATATTTATATTTTTTTTATTTTCTAATCATGAGCATGGAAAGCTTATTGCACTAATCATCTTCATTGTTGCAGCCGTCACGGATGCTTATGATGGTAAAATTGCAAGAAAACATAATCTAATTACTAAATTTGGCATTTTTTTTGATCCATTGGCAGATAAATTTTTAATTTTATCTGCATTTTATGCATTTATGTTTTTTCCCATATTATCTGATGCAGTTAAAATATGGATGATAATCCTGATTTCCTTTAGAGATGTTTTAGTAACCATACTCCGTACAATCATGGAGTATAAAGGGATTACAATGATTACAAGTAAATTAGGAAAGGCTAAAACTGCATTTCAATTTATTACCATAAACTTAATACTTATTTTTTTAATTGTAGATTCATACAACTCTACAATTAAATTAAATTTTCTGACTAATGAAATCTTATATTTTTTCATGTTTTCTACCACCATTATTACCTTTTATACAGGTTTACATTATTTTTACCATAATTATAAAACATTAGGGAATTTATTATTTAAAAAATGAATTTTTGGCATATTGCCTCAACCTTTTTTTTCATTGGGAAATCACCAATTGCACCTGGAAGTCTTGCCAGCTTAATAACTTTATTTTTGTGGCTATTTGTACCATTAAATCATCTCCTTCAATTTTTAACATTAACTTCCCTTTTTTTTATTGGAATTATTGCTTCAAAAAAAATTGCCACTAAAATGAATCAAAAAGATCCATCTGAAATTGTCATAGATGAGGTCGTCGGCATGGGAATTACACTTTTCATGCTACCACATGAAATAATTTTATATGTAATTGGATTTATTACATTTAGAATTTTTGATATTTTCAAACCATCATTTATTTATACAATTCAAAAACTTCCATATGGATGGGGAATCATGCTTGATGATGTTATTTCTGGTATTTTTGCTTGGTTAATATGTCAAGGCATTAGTTCAATTTTATGAATGCATGCGTTTTAACCATAGGAAATGAACTTTTACAAGGATTTACAGTTGATACAAATTCAACATGGATTGGAAAAAAATTATTATCTTATGACATCCATGTTAAGAAAAAAATAAGTATTCCAGATGAGCATGATGTCATAATAAGTGAAACACGTAAAATTTTAAATGAAAAATTTGATTATTTTTTTATAACTGGTGGTTTAGGGCCCACACATGATGATGTAACAAAAAAAGCTTTTTGTGAATTATTTTCAGATGAAATATACTTAGATGAAAATTATCTAAATGAATTGAAAAATAAATTTGCAAATAAAACAAAAAAATTCCCTGAAATAAATAAATCTCAAGCAATGTTATTAAAAAAAAGTGAACCAATTAAAAATCTCCATGGTTCTGCTTTAGGCCTACACTACATTCATGAAAAAACAAAATTATTCATCATGCCAGGAGTGCCATTTGAAATGAAACACATGATGGAAAGAACCATTATTCCAAAATATATAAATAAGAAAACTAATAATAATATTATTTCCATAAATACTACGGGCATAATGGAAAGTCAATTAGCTGAAAAAATAGAGCCATTAATTAAAAAATATTCAAACATCTGTAATTTTGCATTTCTTCCGAGCTACAAAGGGGTCTCATTCAGATTACATTTTAATAAAAATTCAAACAAAACGAATGACATAATAAATGAATTTAATAACAAAATGAAACCTTATTCATATGGTTTTAATGATGAAACGCTCGAATATAAAGTAGGGAGTTTATTAATAAAAAATAAACTAACCGTTGCTACTGCAGAATCATGCACAGGAGGATTAATAGGCAAATTACTTACAGATAATCCTGGAAGTTCAAAATATTTTTTAGGAAGTATTACTGCATATGATAATAAATTAAAAACAAAATTGCTTGGAGTTCCAAAAGAAATCATCAAATCAAATGGAGCCGTTAGTGAAAAAGTTGCTCTTCATATGGTAGAAGGAATAAGAAAAAATACTCAAGCAGATATTGGGATTAGTACAACTGGCATTTCAGGGCCTACTGGAAAAACTGATCAAAAGCCACTGGGATTAGTATATATTGGCTTATCAAATAAAAATATTTCTAAAGTGAAAAAATTTACTTTTGCTTTTAATAGAGACATCCATAGAAAAATAACTTCTTACATTGCCCTTCACATGTTAAAATTAATGGTTGAAAATGAAAATTAATATTTAGCAACAAAAATAGATGTTTTACCAATTCTATAATATGTATATTCTCCTGTAAAAATTAACGTTAAAACCATTATTTTATATCAAAGTAAGCTAAATCAAATGTTGAGAATAAATGAATTAGCTGATTAGATTTAAATTGATCTAGAAAGGATCCTCCATGGAAGTTCAACAAAAAGAAAAAACATTAGATTTAGCAAT
>JAYZCM010000066.1:0-20654 GCA_036338305.1 Fidelibacterota bacterium
TGGAGTTTATGATGGAGTAAGAATTTTAGAAGCAGAGACAATTGAACTGATTAAAACCATTCATTATCCAGCAGTAAATTCAATGCAAGGTTTGATGTGGTATTATAAAAATGAGAATGGAAGAACCTTATTCGGTCACAACGGAGGAGATATAGGAAGTTCTACTGAAATGTTTATTTCATTTTCGGATGATTTAGGTATGGTATTGCTAACTAATTCAAATAATTATGATGGAATGATTCAAATAGAAAATGCTATATTTGATTTTGCTGAAGAAACTGATTTTATAGCTTTTGGAGATATTAATTTTGATGGGATTATTAATATTTTAGATGTAGTACAAATGGTGAATTTAGTTCTAGCAAATGAATATGATGAGAATGGTGATTTGAATGAAGATGGAATTATTAATATTTTAGATATAGTTCAACTCGCAAACATAATTATAAATTAACGATTACATAATATGAGAATAAAATTCATAACATTATTAATTAGCGTCAATCTATTTAGCTTATCTTTTTCACAAAATACCTGCGAAAATAATTGTGGTTCTGGTACACTCCAAGAATATTGGGATGGTGAAGCTAATTGTGTTTGTAGTTTGGATTGTGCAGGATATGGATCTGCTTGTTGTGATTTTTATGAGGAATGTTTTGAAAATCCTTCAAATTTAGAGTTTAGTGATTTTGTAGGTTCTTGGGATGGTAATATAACAAATGATGAAACTTGGTCTTATGATGATCCTATATCTTTAACCATAGAAACAAATGGTGAGTATGCAGTTACTAATAATCCTGGCGGACATTTAGTAAGTGATTTATATCCTGGGACTGAGCAGGTATCATATAATTCTTCAACTAATATACTTAGCTTTAGATGGGTACAATATTATCATTATTCTTGTGGTGGGGCATGTTATTCTGGAGTATATTTTCAGGTGATGGAGCATGGAGATGGTAATATGACTTTATTTTATAATAATGGTTCAGGACCAGCACCTCAAGCCAGAAGCATGTTTTTATCATTAGATGGTTGGCAACCTGATCTTCCTGGTGATGTTAATGAGGATGGGATTATAAATATAACTGATATAGTAATTGCAGTAAATATAGTTTTAGGCATGTCTCCATTCAATGAATTGGCAGATGTTAATGAAGATTCGATAATTAATGTTCAAGATATTATACTATTGGTTAATATTATTCTTTGGGGGGCTGAACCAGTAGATGCCTGTGAAGATATTGATGGTAATGTCTATGAAACTGTTCAAATAGGTGACCAATTATGGATGGCTGAAAATCTAAAAGTTACCCATTACAATAATGGAGATGCTATTACATATATTTCAAATGAAGAGCATTGGGGCAGTATGGATGAAGGGCAATATGGTGTATATGATGGTGGATCAGAAAATGCTAATATTTATGGAAATTTATATAATTGGGGAGCTATAGGAGATATTAGAGGCATATGTCCAGTAGGTTGGCATGTACCTTCTAATGATGAATTTACGGAATTGATTGAGATTCTTGGTGGAGAATCTATTGCCGGTGGTAAAATGAAGGAAGCAGGGTTAGAACATTGGAATTATTATAGCGATCAAATAAGCATGGAAGCAACCAATCAGAGTGGCTTTTCTGGACTTCCCGCAGGGCATAGGAACACCAATAGTGGTGATTATATTTATATGGGTTTCTATGGATATTTTTGGACCTCTACTGAGACTAGTAGTGATCTTGCATGGAGAATTTATTTGCTTAACTATAGCTCAGGAGTTGGTCAAGACACATTCGGTAAACCTAACGGATTCTCTATTAGATGCTTAAGTGATTAAGTTAGCTCTTTATGAATAAAATACTACCTTCTTTGCTAATATTCTTTTTGAGTACTAGCTTATTTGCTGAAAAGCAAAATAAAGATTTTGAACTTGATGAACCATTACTAAGAAAAATAGAATTATCAAATATTCCAATAAAAGGAATGTTGTCATCCATGGGAGTAGGCTTTTCGTATCCAACTCAGCTTGTATTTAGTTTTGGATATAGTACTCCAACTAATATTTATGATAGCTATGGTAGTGATGGTTTTGCATTTAAGCTATCCATAGAACAGCCTATGGCTATATTTGAAAAAATTAAATATAGCATGGGTTGGCAAAATATTTCATTTTCCGAAAATATAATATCATATAATGCTTGGAATGGTTTGATTGTACGGGAAGGTGAAAAGGCTAATTTATTTGATATTGGAATTAAATTTATGCCAATCAACGGTCTTGGGAGAAAAATAATTTTTAAACCTTATGTTGCTGCGTCATTTGGAATAGGTTTCTTTAGGCAATATACTGAGTATGATTATCCGGATACATATGAGGATGAATGTAATAATTTTTGGAACATATTATTTCATATTATTTTTAGCGAAGATTGTGATGTAGAAACAAATCAAAATATAAATACAGAGATAGATAGTAGAATGGTTAGCCCATTTATGACAGTTGATTTAGGAACAAGTATTAAATTATTTAAATCAGATAATTATAATATTGAGTTTGGAATTAGGTATAATATGATTTCTAATATTCAAGCAAGTGATTGGTCACAATGGGATCAAATTGAGGATCAGAAGTCATTTAATGACATATTAGAGAAAAAAATAAATGCTGATTACAAAAGTATATATTTAGGTTTTTCTTTCCCTATGAAAAGCAATAAAAAATAATTTGAGTTATTAAGTGCATTTTATTGGTTTTTTTTTGCTATTTTAACTAACTCTTTCAATTTTGGCTTAATTCTTGATTGATATTGCTTTAAAGGAGCAGCTTTTTCAGGTGTTTTTCTTAGCTTCCGTTGACTTTCCATGGGAAGCTTGGCAATTTGAGCACATTCATTTGAACAACAGTTCTCAAGATTTTTAGCACATTTTTCACATTGAATGAATAAAATATGACAAGCTTGATTTGCACAATTATTATGCCTATTTGAAGGACTATTACATTGATGACAATTACTTATGATATCAGGAGTTATTTCTTCACTCATGCGGTAATCAAAAACAAAATTTTTCCCAATGAATTTAGACTCTATATTCTTTTCTTTTATTTGATGAGAATATTCAATTATTCCGCCGTTTAATTGGTTTACATCAGTAAAATTATGATGTTTTAAATAAGCACTTGCTTTTTCACATCTAATACCTCCAGTACAATATAGTAAAATCTTATGATTTTCTTTTCCAGTTAATTGCTCTTTAACTATTGGTAATGAATCTTTAAAAGTATCAACATCAGGACAAATTGCACCTTTGAAATGGCCTACTTCACTTTCATAATAATTGCGCATGTCAACTAAAATGGAATTATTATTTTCCATGGCTAAGTTAAATTCTTCTGCTGATAATAGTTTTCCTACATTAGATGAATCGAATGTTTCGTCATCTAGTCCGTCAGCTACTATTTTATTTTTCACTTTAATGATTAATTTAATAAAGGATTCATTAGAATTTTCTACAGCAGGCTTTATGAACATTTTTGAAAATTCAGGATAATTATTTAATATTTCAATAAATAGTTCCCAGTTATGTTCAGGCACATTGATTTGGGCATTAATGCCTTCTTTTGCAAGATAAACTCTACCGAAAATATTTAGATTTGTCCATTCTTCATATATTAGATCTCGAATTTTCTTAGGGTTTTTTATTTTTACATAGCGATAAAAAGAGCATGTAGTTCGATTAAAAGTTTCGCAGGATTGCTCTTTAATCAATTGTTCCTTGTTTTTTCGATTGAATAATTTTCTTTGAGCCATGGTTAAATTTACAAAATTATATTTTATTTAGTGATTCATGTCATTATTTATTTTTTAAAAAAAAAATAAATTTAGCTAGAGATAATAAAGAATTACTGCGATAATTATTGTCTTCTTTTTGTTTGAAAGAGAGTTGCCCTAGGAGGAGCAGCTCTCTTTTTTTTTAAAATTAAATTTGTAATGATAAATAAACTAAAAGTGCTCTTTATTATCTTTGTAAATTAAATAAATAAAATTAAATAAATTTAAAGAGAAAAAATAAAATTATCATATAGATGGAAGTAGTTGATTTTATAATTATTGGTGGTGGATCAGCTGGGTCTGTATTAGCTAATAGATTAAGTAAAAATCCCTCTAATGAAGTTTTGGTATTAGAAGCCGGGTGTCCTGATTACAAATGGGATTTTCGTTTGCACATGCCAGCTGCACTTACTTACCCTTTAACTTCAAAAAGATATAATTGGTGGTATGAGTCGGATCCAGAGCCTTACATGAATAATCGTCAAATCTATCATCCCAGAGGAAAGGTGTTAGGTGGTTCTAGCAGTATTAATGGGATGATTTGGATTAGAGGTAATCCGCTTGACTATCAGAAGTGGTCAAAAAATAACGGTCTGCATAATTGGGATTATGCACATTGTTTGCCTTATTTTAAGAAATTAGAAAATCGTTTGATTGGAAAAGATGCATATCATGGTGATGATGGACCGCTATATTTAAATACCCCTAATTGTGATAATGTTCTCTTTGATGCATTTTTTAAATCAGTTCAAGAAGCTGGTTATCCATTTACATCTGACATAAACGGTTTTAAACAAGAAGGCTTTGGGAAATTTGATCAAACTATTTATCGTAGTCGTCGTTATAATGCTGCACGGGCATATATTTATCCAGCGAAGCATCGAAAAAATTTATCGGTAAGAACTAACTCTTTTGTTAGTAAAATTTTATTTGATGGTAAGAGAGCAATCGGTGTAAAAATCATGAATGGATCTCGCTCAGAGTGTCTATATGCAAATGAGATAATTTTATGTGGAGGAGCAATAAATTCACCTCAATTATTACAGCTGTCTGGAATAGGTGATTCAGAGCATTTGTCTCAATTAGATATTGACATGGTCCAAGAAGTGAAAGGTGTTGGTAAAAATTTACAAGATCATTTGGAAGTGTATGTTCAGTGGGCTTGTAAGAAAAGTGTAAGTCTTTATCCTAATTTAAGCCCATGGCGCGCACCTAAAATAGGTTTTGATTGGTTATTTAGACGTAAAGGAATAGGAGCATCTAATCATTTTGAAGCAGGTGGGTTCATTCGTAGTAATGATGATGTAGAATATCCAAACATACAATTCCATTTTTTGCCAATTGCCATTCGTTATGATGGGTCAGCTCCTAATGAAGGTCACGGCTTTCAATTACATGTGGGACCAGTAAATTCAGATGTGAGAGGTGAAATTAAAATAAAATCATCTGATCCATTTAATTATCCTAGCCTTAAATTTAATTATCTTTCAACTTCACAAGATCGAAAAGAATGGTGTGAGGCTATTCGTTGTTCTAGGAAAATAATTGAAACAGATGCCATGTCTGAATTTATGGGTAAAGAAATCGCGCCAGGAAAGAGCGTCCAAAGTGATGAAGAAATTTTAGATTTTATCGCTAGAGAAGGTGAATCTGCGTATCATTTGAGTGGAACATGTAAAATGGGTTCAGATGACATGAGTGTAGTAAATGCAGACTTGAAAGTGCAAGGAATTAACAATCTGAGAGTAGTTGATGCGTCTATTATGCCAACTGTTACAAATGGAAATATATATTCACCTGTATTGATGATTGCTGAAAAAGCCGCAGATGTGATTTTAGGTAATACGCCTTTGAATCCAGAAAAAATGGATTATTATAGGCATAAATGAATATTTTGTAAAAGTAAAGTAAATTAAATGTTATATTTTTTAATATATGTGATTTATTATAATGGGAGAATAAAATGAAACCGGTTCAGCAATGGATAAATGAATATGCTGAGAGTCATCAGAATCCAATTAATGTAAAGATTCATTGGATATGCGTTCCTTTGATTATGCTAAGTATTATTGGCTTGTTGGCAAATATTAAGTTTGAATCTTATTTGTTTTTAAATATTATAGAAATAAATCATGCTGGAACCCTATTAATAATTTTGGGTTGTGTGTATTATTTTTTCTTATCAAAAAAAATATTATTGGGAATGATTCCTACTAGCTTGATAATGTTAGCTGTCATTGATTGGTTATCAACCTTGAATTACCCTTTATGGAAAATTTCATTGGTAATATTTATACTTTCATGGGTTGCTCAATTCTATGGTCATAAGATTGAGGGAAAGAAGCCATCTTTTTTTAAAGATATACAGTTCTTATTAATTGGCCCTATTTGGCTTTTGAGTAAAGTTTATAAAAAGTTTGGAATTTCTTATTAATCATAAAGAATGAATAATTACTTAAAGAGTTATTTTATCTTTTTATCAATTAGCTTAGCTTGGTGTGATATTAATTGGTCTACCATTATTGGTCAAGATAATACTAAGAGTGAAGGATGGTATATATCAGAATCAAGCCATGGAGGCTTTATTATTGGTGGAATGATTGACTATAAGGCTGCAATAATTAAGATTAATTATCAGGGAGAGGAAGAATGGCAAAAGCTTTATCATAGAGGCGTTGATGATGTGTTTAAGTGCATAGTTTCTACCTCTGATGGTGGTTATGTTGCAGCTGGATATTTTACAGAAACAGAAGCGCCCTATTTAGAAAAATTATGGTTAATGAAAATTAATGTTTCAGGTGACCTTTTATGGGAGAAAATTTATAGTAGTAATAATAAAAATAGTTGGGCTGAAAATATTATAGAATCAACAGATGGCAATTATGTGGTTTTAGGTACAACGGATGACGATGGAGACAATGCGAAAGCATTACTTCAAAAGTATAATTATTCTGGAGATCTTTTATGGAGTCAAACATATACATCTTCTAATTATAATGAAGGAATCTCTTTAATTGAGGATGTAGTGGGTAATTTAGTTTTTGTAGGATTTTCAGGAACATCTCATGGTGCATATAAACATTTTATGGTGAAAGTAAATTCAGATGGTGAAACTATTTGGAAAAAAAGATTTGGTAATAATACTCAACAATCTCTTAATTCAGTATGTGAAGATGTTGATGGTAATTATGTAGCTACCGGATATTGTAATAATTATGATGATTTATATATTGTTAAGAGAGATGCAGTCTCTGGTGAAAAAATTTGGGATAATGTAATAGATGCTTTAGATTCAGATCAATCAGATACTGATCAAGGAAATCAAATTATTCTTTCAAATGAAGGTGGTTTTTACATTTTAGGATCAAGCAATGTATGGCCAACTTCAATGGGGCAAGATGATTTTTGGCTACTTAAGATAGATGGTTCTGGTGAACTAGTTTGGGATGAGTTGTTCGGCTTTCAATGGTTTGATTATGGTCATTCATTGCTTGAATTAGATAATGGAGAGATTATCTTATTAGGTACAGTTGAATACGAAAATTCGTATGATTCAGATATTTGGATACTCAATGTTGATCCGAATGAAATGAATAGTGAAATGATTGAAAATAAAAGAATTTCATTTTATAGTAAGATCTTTCCAAACCCTTTTAATCCAATAATAAATATAAATTTATCAATAAATGAAAATTCAAAGGTTAAAGTAAATGTTTATGACATTAAAGGAAGAGAAATAGAAAACTTACTCAATGATTATAAAGTAATTGGTGATTATGAGCTCTCTTGGGATGCTTCAAACTTTTCAAGCGGTGTTTATTTGCTTAAAATAATTACGGATAAACATATACTTGTAAATAAAATGGTATTAGCTAAATAAATTTCTTATGTTAGGCGACTCCCTTTTAATTATAATTATTTTTTATATTACTTTTATTTTGATTTTGAATTATAGGTTTCCTGAATTGCGCTGGAAATGGAATGAAAATATGGAAAAGAATATTTCTTTTCCTAAGGGGTTTATGTGGGGAACTGCAACAGCTGCTCATCAAGTGGAAGGTAAGTGTCATAATAATTGGAGTGAATTTGAAAAAGGATTTCAAAAGAATGGTGAGCCGAACATAAAAAAGGGTCAAAAGTCTGGAATGGCGTGCAATCATTGGAATTTATATCCCCATGACGTAGAATTGATAAAAGAATTGGGTGTAAATCATTATCGTTTTTCTGTTGAATGGAGTAAGATTCAACCTAGTAAAGGTAAGTTTGATCAGGAAGCTCTAGATCATTATTCTGAAATGATTAAATTGTTATTGAAAAATGATATTATCCCCGTATTGACTTTACATCATTTTACTCATCCAGTTTGGTTTGATGAATTAGGTGCATTTGAAAAAGAGGAGAATGTTGGAATATTTGTAGAGTTTTGCAAAAAGGTATTTCAAGAGTATTCTCATTTGGTAAAATATTGGTGTACAATAAATGAACCTGGTGTTGTTGCTGTTCAAGGATATTTTAGCGGAATGTTTCCACCTGGGAAACAAAATCCACAAATGGCAGCCATTGTTCTAAAAAATTTATTACTATCGCATGTTGAAACATATAAAGCTTTAAAAAAGATGAAAAATGGAAGTAGTGCTAAAATAGGATTGGTTAAAAATATTAATCAATTTGACCCATGGAGAAGGTGGTATGTATTGGATTGGGTGATTTCATATTATTCAAATAGTTTTTTTAATGAATCAACTATAACATTTTTAAAAACAGGCAAATTCAAGGTGAGAATACCTGGAATTTTAAATCTAGTATATGAAAACATGGACGCAAAGGATTCCTTGGATTTTTTTGGATTGAATTATTATTCACATAATCATTTAAAATTTAAATTTTCATTGAAAAAGCCATTTGATTTAAAATATTTTCCACAAGATACATTGACAGACATGCCTTATGTTATTTATGGTGAAGGTATGTATAGGGCTATTAAGCTTGTATCTAAAATGAATGTTCCAATTATCATAACTGAAAATGGTATTGCAGATGCTATTGATGATCGTCGTGAATTGTATATTAAAAAATATTTATTTGCAATTTCCAAGGCAATTAGTGATGGATATGATGTAAGAGGTTATTTTTATTGGAGCTTAATGGATAACTTTGAGTGGGCATTTGGTTATGACATGAAGTTTGGTTTGTATTCAGTCAACCATGACACACAAGTAAGAAAATTGCGTAATGGTGCAAAATTTTTTATAGATGTTGTGAAAGTAAATGATTAACATGAAAGCAAGCAAACAGATGATTGATCAGGTTAATTGGGCCAATATAAGTGATGCTTGGAAAAGGAAAAGAAGGACTCGGCTTACGTATGTTGATTTATTTTCAGGTGCAGGAGGAATTTCAAAAGGATTTGAAATGGCTGGGATGGAAGGTATATATGGATTAGATCATTTTGATTCTGCAGTTCAAACTTATGCTAGAAATTTTGATCATCCTATTTTTAATGGTGACATTAAATCTAATAAGGTGAAGAATAAATTTGTTACATTGGTTAATGATAGGCTTTCAGGGAGAAAATTAAATATATTAGCTGGAGGCTTTCCTTGCCAAGGGTTTAGTCTGTCAGGTCATAGAGTTGTATCGGACCCGAGAAATACTTTGTATTTAGACATGCTAGACATTGTATTGCTTTTGAAACCAGACTTTGTTGTCTTGGAAAATGTGGTAGGTTTACGTTCCATGCTAAATGGAGGAGTTGAAAAGAAAATTATAAATGATTACATGGAATGCGGGTATGCTATAAATGTGACAACATTGCATGCAGCTGATTATGGCGTCCCTCAAAAAAGAAAAAGAGTTATTTTCATTGCTAATAAAATAGGTGCAACAAATTTTCATCCAAAGGCAATTTTAAAAGAGAGTGACTACAAGACAGTTCAGTGTGCAATTGAAGATTTAATTGATTTGGATGATGATCCAGAATTTAATCATGTTAAAACTAAACATTCAGTAGAAATGATAAATAGAATAAATAGTGTTCCTGAAGGAGGGACATTGTATCCTAATTATGCTGATAGCTGGAGAAAGTCACCATGGAATGAACCTTCTTGTACGATAAAAGAAAATCATGGTGGAGTCAATTTACATCCTAGGCGTCCTCGAGCACTAACTCCAAGAGAATTAGCTAGATTACAAACATTTCCTGATGATTTTATTTTTGCAGGAAAAAAATCCAAGCAATTGATTCAAATAGGAAATGCCGTACCTCCAATTTTAGCAAAGGCCATAGGTTTGGCCATTCAAAAGTCATATGAGATGATCAGTGTTTGAAACAGCCTCCATTACTAGTAAACGTTTAAGTGCTGTAAGGTCTAATTCAACTAAGCCAGAAATGTTTGTAAGAAAATATTTACATGGAAAAGGTTTTAGGTACTCAGTAAACAATAAAAAATTACCTGGTAAGCCCGATATTGTTTTAAATAAACATAACGTGGTTATTTTTGTGCATGGATGTTATTGGCATAGACATGAAGGTTGCATCAATGCATCTATGCCAAAGAAAAACAAGAGGTTTTGGAATGATAAATTTGAAACAAACGTTAAACGTGATAGAAAAGTCCATGATGAATTAGTGGTCATGGGTTGGAAGGTTTTTGTTTTATGGGAATGTGAGTTAAATTATGAACTAATAGACTCAATGATAAGTGAGTTTAATCATCGATAATAGGTGTAAATATTAAATGAATTTTTTTGAACTGGCAAATAAACGGCGTTCAGTAAGGAAATTTACTGATGAACCCATTCCTGAAGAGGTGATGAGAAAAACGCTTGATGTATCATTATTGGCAGCAAATTCTTCTAATTTACAGCCTTGGGAATTTTATTGGGTAAGAAGTAAGGTAAAGAAAGATCGATTGGTAGAGGCTTGTTTTTCGCAAAGTGCTGCTAGGACAGCTCAGGAACTTGTTGTTGCAGTTTCTCGGATAGATACATGGAAAAGAAATAGGGATCTTGTGATTGCAGATTATGAAAAAAAAGAAAAATTTCCACAATTAGTTAAAAAATATTATTATAAAATTGTTCCATTGGCTTATGCACATGATAGATTTGGTGTTCTTGGATTGCTAAAAAAGATTTTATCATTGTTCTTAGCTATTATTGGTATTTTTAAACCGATGCCTAGAGGACCAATATTTAGGAGTGATTTATTTGAAATCGTTACAAAAACTACTGCGCTTGCATGTCAAAATTTCATGATGGCTTTGGTAGAACAAGGTTACGATTCTTGTCCAATGGAAGGTTTTGATGAAAGAAGAGTTAAAAAAATATTGAATTTAGGTAAAAATACACATATCGTAATGGTTTTGGGGGTAGGTAAGTCTAATCCTGATGGAATTTATGGAAAAAGATTTAGAATCGCCAATGAATTTGTAATTAAGGAAATATGATGTCATGATGGAATTTATTTTTATTTTATTTGGTTTTATGATTGGCTCTGGAGTGTCATATTTTTATAAAAATAAGAAATTTTCTGCAGACAATTATGTTAGTAGAGAGTTATTTGATGAAGAAAAAAAACGTGCTTTAGATTTAAATGAAGAAAAATTACATTTATCTTACAAGATTGCAAAATATGATGAAAAAATTTCTTATCAAGAAGACTTGCTGAAAAAAGAGAAAGCATCTATGAATGAGCAATATATTAAAATGAGAGAACAGTTTGAAAATCTTGCAAATGATATTTTGGATAAAAAGTCTGAAAAATTTGTCAAGATCAATCAATCTAACATGGATCAAATTTTAAAACCATTAGGTGAGAATATTGATCAATTTAAAAAATCAATACAAGAAAAATATGAAAAGGAAATAAAAGAAAGATCTAGCCTTGAAGAGCAAATCAAACATCTTGCTGAATTAAATCAAAGAATTAGTCAAGATGCGTTGAATTTAACAAATGCACTCAAGGGAGATAGTAAGGCTAGGGGAGATTGGGGTGAATTACAATTAGAGGTTCTTTTGGAAAATTCTGGATTGCAAAAAGATGTGAATTTTGAAATGAGACCTTCTTATAAGGATGGAGATGGGAAAACTCAATTTCCAGATTGTATTATAAAATTACCTGAAAATAAAAATTTTATCATTGATTCTAAGGTTTCATTAGTTGCTTATGATAAGTTAGTAAATGCGGATGATCCGAATGATGAAAAACAATTCATGAAGGAACATATTGAAAGCTTGAGAAGGCATGTAGATGACTTGTCGGGAAAAAAATATCAATCACTTCATGACATTAATCCTCCTGATTATGTTTTCATGTTTGTGCCTTTGGAATCTGCTTTGTACGTAGCCTTAAATGAAAGTACTGATTTATACAAAAAAGCATTAGAGAAAAATATTATTTTGGTAAGTGTTACAACATTAATTACTACGATGAGAACTGTTTCGTTCATGTGGAAGCAGGAAAATCAAAAAAATAATGTACTAGAGATTGCTCGACAGTCTGGAGCTTTGTATGATAAATTTGTTGGCTTTGTAAATGATTTGGATGGTATTGGCCAATCTATTGAAAAAGCTAATAAAAACTTCAATGATGCAAAAAACAAATTACATGAAGGACGCGGTAATATTGTTAATAAAATTGAATCAATTAAAAAGCTTGGTGCCAAAGCTGAAAAATCATTACCAAAAGAGCTGTTGGATAAATCTGAAAATGATTTTTTAGAGCTCATGGAATAGTTATGGCTGTAAGGGATATAGATTTAGTAAAGGTTTGGGAAAAAGGAGTTTTAATTAAAAAAAATGTTGATTTTTTAAGAATCCCAACTAAACCTGTTATTTTTCCAGTTTCAGAGCAGATTGATAATATCATTCAAGATTTGCTTGATACGTTTAGGGCTATTCCATGCGCTGGAATTGCAGCTAATCAATTAGGATTTGATAAGAAAATTTTTATTGGAATGAAGTACGTGAAAGAAAAAGAGGTAATTGATGACCCATCAAAAAACATTGATGAAGTAGAACCTGATCCTGATAATTATGAAATATACATTAATCCACAAATTGATAAATTTGATAAAAAATCAACTCAAAAAGGTGATGAAGGTTGTTTGAGTATTCCAAATCTTTCACTGGAATTGGAGAGGTATGATGAGATTAAGGTTCGGTATTATAATACTAAAGGTAGACGCATAAAAAAGCCATTATCTGGTTTTTTATCAAGACTTTTTCAACATGAACTTGATCATTTAAATGGGAATTTAATGTTGCAGCATGAAAATATATTTGATGCTGGGATGTGGGCAGAAGATGATATTCATAAAAAACTTTTCATGCAATTAATGGAATATTTGAATAAATGACATAAAATGAGTTATTACTTGCAAACATTGTTTGTAGCCATACCAGTGTTTAATTTTTTAATTTTTCTTGAAATGGCAGTTGCTTACAATCGTGGATTGAAAATCAATAATGCAGCTGACATGATATCTAGTTTAAGTTCTGGATTGACCAACATACTTAGAGATGGAATTAAATTAACTGTCATAGTAATAAGTTATCCTTGGATGGTAGAAAATATTGCTGTGTTTACTCTTCAACCTATATGGCTTGCAATTTGCATAGCATTTATTGTTCAAGATTTTTCAGGATATTGGATTCATAGATTAAATCATCGAGTTAATATTCTTTGGAATAGGCATGTAATTCATCATAGCAGTGAAGAATTTAATTTGGCATGTGCACTTAGGCAATCCATTTCAGACACTTTTAGATTTTCAGCAATATTCATGATCCCTGCAGCATTACTAGGCATTCCTGCATATTATTTTGTTGTCATGGGGCCTATTCATTTATTTTTACAGTTTTGGTACCATACTCAGTTAATTGATAAAATGGGTTTTCTTGAAAATGTTTTGGTAACACCATCTCATCATCGAGTACATCATGCCATAAATTCAATTTATTTGGATAAGAATTATAGTCAAATCTTTATTTTTTGGGATAAGCTGTTTGGAACTTTTCAAAAAGAATTAAAAGATGAGAAACCTGTGTATGGGATTTTGCGGCCAGCGGAAACTTGGAACCCAATCATCATAAGCTATAAACATTTGTGGCAATTGTTAAAAGATGCATGGCATGCAGAAAAACTAATGGATAAATTGAAAATTTGGTTTATGCCCACGGGATGGCGTCCGGATGGAATGAAAAAAAAATATCCAATTAAAATCATAACTAATCCCAATGAGCAATTAAAATATGTAACTAATAATTCTTTGATTCTTTTGGTATGGAGTTGGCTACAATTATTTATTGCGTTGTTTCTAATGTTGTACCTTTTCCTCATGATGTCTTCCCTTGAAACATATTTAATTTTTAGTTCTGCGGGATTTCTTTTTTTACATGTTTTTTCGTATACTTCTTTGCTTGATGGAAAAAAACATGCTTATTTCGGTGAGTTTGGAAAAATGATGATTGCCTTTTTTGTTTTGAATTCCATTGATTTTAATTGGCATGGAATAGAATCAATATTTCTTAATCTATTCATGCTATATTTGTTTATGTCAATGGGCTTGACAAAATATTTTTTAAAAAATTATTAATTTAGAATTCTATTAACTAAAAGTACTACGTCTAATATGTCAATAGTTTCATCTGAATTCATATCGCCAGCCCATATTTGTTGATCATTTGGCGTTTGGCCTAGAATAATGTTAATTAATAAAATGACATCTTGTACATTGATAATTAAATCTTGGTTTAAATCCCCTAGAATCATTGGACTTTCATCAGAAATGAGTTTAAAGATCTTGGAATTAGCACAAATTAATAATTCATTATCTTGATCTATTCCAAAAGAGGTAATATTTAATCCTGTAGATAATACGTCTTCATTTAGAGTCGAATTTACTCCATCATATGTAAGCGCCCAAATATCTCCCGTACACCAATCACCATATATGTATTTTCCATGGAGGCTTGGAATTTGATTGCCCCTATAAACATAGCCTCCCGTTATGGAACATACTCCATTTACATATAATGGATATTCATATATTGGAGGTTCTAATCCTTCAGTATTACAATTAGTTCCTGCAGGATAGCAATGATTTCCTTCCATTGTATTCCATCCATAATTTAGGCCTGGTTCAATTATGTCAATTTCTTCCCATTCATATTGTCCAACATCTGCGCCCCATAAGAACCCTGTAACGTCATCCCAGCTAAATTTCCACATGTTCCTAAGTCCGTATGCATAAATTTCATCTAATCCATCTATGCTTGCTTGAAATGGGTTGTCAATTGGTATGCCATAATTATTTCCATTTGAAGGATTGTTGACATCAATGCGAACAATGGTCCCAAGAAGTGTTTGTAAATTTTGGCCATGCCCCAGAGGATCACCAGCAGAACCACCATCCCCAAAACTAATGTAAAGGAAGCCATCATTTGGTCCAAACCCCATTTGCCCTCCATTATGGTTTGTATAAGGTTGATTTACTTCAAGTATTATGAGGGATGAAGATTCGTCAGCTTGATTTGGGTTATTATTACTTACCGTGTATCTAGCAATTACATTTCGTTTGGGTCCATAATCAGTATAATTTACATAAAAATATCCATTTTCATTAAAATTTGGATGAAATGCAAATCCAAGTAATCCTTCTTCTGTATATCCCGGATCTTGATCTACTATTGATCTTATGTCTAAAAAGGTTTCAGCAGCCGCCGTGAGTGGATCATTTTGAAAAACCATGATTTTACCTGGTTGTTCAATTACAAATAGTCTATTTGAATTATCATTTGGATGGTATATGTCAACGGGATCTGTAAATGATAAATTTGGAAATGCATCAATGATCTCATAATTGGCATTAATATTATTGATTATTAGGGTAAATATCAATACACTCATGATTTTTTTGTATGATCTCAATATGTCCTCTTTATTTAATTTAATAAAAATTAATAATTATATAGATTTGAACTTAATGAGATTTAATTGATATTTCACAGAACTCGATTTAGTTTGCTTTAAATTGTGATTTGTATCACATTATTCATAATATTACGTGTTAGTTGTGGCATTAATCATGTTATTTTATAGTTTAACCATAATTTTAATAATTTTTTAAAAGGCATATTGATGAAGAAATCATTTTTTTATTCATTTTTTATTTTTTTAATATTTTCTTGCTCAGGTAGTAAGCATAATCTTTCATCTTCTAGTAGAATTGATTTGAATGATGTTCCAGTTGATTCTAAAGTTAAGATTGGAACCTTGGAAAATGGATTGACATATTATGTTCGAAGTAATGGTAAACCTGAAAATAGAGCAGAAATGTTATTAGCTGTAAATGCAGGGTCAGTATTGGAGAATGATGATCAACAAGGAATTGCTCATTTTTTAGAGCATATGGCATTTAATGGCACAAAGAATTTTCCAAAACAAGATCTGGTTGATTATTTGGAATCAATAGGATTGGATTTTGGTCCTGATTTAAATGCATATACATCCTTTGATGAAACGGTTTACATGTTGCAAGTTCCAACTGATGATGAAGAAAAAATGGATAAGGCTTTTCAGATATTGGCAGATTGGGCCCATAATTTAACTTTGGATGAAGAAGAAATAGATAAGGAAAGAGGCGTAGTAATTGAAGAGTGGCGTTTAGGGCAGGGTGCTGACATGCGGATGATAAATGAGCAACTACCTGTAATGTTGAAAGATTCAAAATATGCCAAACGCTTACCCATAGGTCAAAAAGCTGTATTGGATACATTTAAGCATTCTGTGGTTGAGAAATTTTATCAAGACTGGTATAGGCCGGAATTGATGGCAGTAATTGCAGTTGGAGATTTTAATGAAGAATCTATCTTGGGATTAATCAATAAGCATTTTTCACCAATTCAAAAATCAATCAAGCCTACCAAGCGTCCTTTTATTCCTGTCCCAGACCATGACGAAACATTGTTTTCCATTGCTTCTGATGCTGAAGCTTCATATAGCAATGTTAGCATAATGCATAAATTTGACCTAGAAGAAGATAAAACATCATTGAAAGCTTTTAAGAACGGGCTGGTATTTAATTTATATAATGGAATGCTTAGTAATAGATTAGATGAATTGACAAAAACTGCAGAACCTCCATTTTTGTTTGCTTATTCAAGTAACAGGAGTTGGGTACAAAGTAAACAAATGTATACGTTGGCTGCATATGTCAAGACAAATGGGATTCTAGATGGGTTGGCAGGATTATCAACTGAAATATTAAGAGTTCAGCGACACGGTTTCACTGAAACTGAATTAAATAGGCAAAAAACTACTTTACTAAGAAACATGGAAAAACAATTCAATGAAAAAGATAAGACGGAGTCGAAGAAGTATAAGTGGGATTATAAGGAAAATTTCATGAAAGGAAAAGCTATTCCTAGCATTGATTTCATATATGAAGAATCTCAAAGGTTGCTTCCTACAATTACCTTGAATGATGTCAATGAGATGTCAACGAAATTGATAAGTAATGAAAATCGTGTCATAACTGCGAGTTCGCCTAAAAATGATGAAATCATTATTCCAAGTGAGGATGATTTAAGAGGAGTTTTTGAAAATGTAATGAAAAGTGAAATTGCACCATACGTTGATGCCATCTCTAATGATCCTCTTGTTGAAGATTTTAATGGAGTAGGAGCTGTGAAACATGAAAAAAAACATAAGGCAATAAACGTTACAGAATGGGACTTAAGTAATGGAGTAAAGGTTATCTTAAAGCCTACAGATTTTAAAAATGATGAAATTCTATTTTATGCTCACAGTCCAGGCGGAACATCTAAGGTGATTGATTTAGATTACATATCTGCACAGACCTCTGTTGATTTGATAAGCGAAAGTGGATTGGGAAATTTTAATAAAATTGAACTTGACAAATTACTATCAGATAAGATAGTCGGTGTAGCGCCTTGGATTAGTGAACTTGATGAAGGTTTTCAAGGGAATGCTTCACCTCAAGACATCGAAACCATGTTTCAATTGATATATCAATATTTTAATGAATCACGTTCAGATAGCACAGCTTTCATGGCATATAAAGCTCGTATGGAAGGATGGATTGAAAATAGAACTGCAAGGCCTGAAAATGTTTATCGTGACTCCATTCAAGTAACAAAGTCTCAAAATCATTTTCGTGCAAGACCTTGGACCATGGATATGTTAAATGAAATGGATTTGGCCAAGTCCCATGAGATTTTCAAGGACAGGTTTTCTGATGCAGGTGACTTTACATTCTTTTTTGTAGGTAATTTTGATTTGAATGAGATAAAACCATTAGTTGAAAAATATTTAGGTAGCTTACCTAATACAGGAAGGAATGAAACGTGGAATGACATTGGTATGAAAATGCCAAAAGGCATAGTAGAAAATTTTGCTAAAAAAGGCATGGAGCCAAAAAGCATGGTGCATTATATTTTTAATGGTGATTTTACTTGGAGTGTGAAAAATCGTCATGTATTAAAATCATTGGAAAGTGTAATGGAAATTAAGTTAAGAGAAATAATGCGTGAAGACATGGGTGGGACTTATGGCGTGTGGATGTGGAGTGTACCAAAACATTTTCCAAGAGAGGAATATGAATTTAACATTGTATTTGGATGCTCTCCAGAGAATGTAGATACACTTAGTCAAACATTATTTACGCAAATAGATAGTATGCAAACCCATGGTATAGATATGGATTATGTTTCCAAGGTACAAGAAAAACAAAAACAATCTAGAGAGGTAGATTTAAAAGAAAATAAATTTTGGCTTGAAGAGATATCATCATATTATTTTCATGGACTGGATCCATCAAAAATTATTGATTATGAAAATATGATTAATGATTTATCAGTATCTACCATTCAGCAGGCTGCAATAGATTATTTAAATACAAACAATTATGTAAAAGTTGTGTTATATCCTGAAAATATAGATTGATTTAATGGGAAATATTATTGATAAAATTGGCATGATTGATAATTATCCATTTCATTACGAAATCAAGACTCGTTGGAAGGACATGGATTCTTTTGGTCATGTCAATAATGCTAATTATGTAACATACATTGAAGATGCTCGAATTATTTTTTTTAAAAGATGGGGCATAAATACACATGAAAAATCTTTAATCGTAGCTTCAATGAAAATTGATTATTTAAATCAATTGCAGCATCCTAATCATCTTCTCATAGGTCAGAAGATTTCTAGATTGGGCAGTAAGAGTTTTGATATTGAATCTGTTGTCTTTAACAAAAATGGTTTGAAGCCTTTGGCTAGGTCAACTGTTACGTGCGTTTGTTATGATTATAACGAAGACAAGTCATTGCTATTGTTTCCTGAAATAGTTGAAGATTATAATTTGCCTTGACATGATAATCGTTCAGCCCAATGGATGCCAATTATTGTTTTTACATCAGTAATCTTACCATTCCATGTCATTTTAATCGCATCTTTCAAATCGGTTGGAATGAGTTCTAAAAATTCATCTTCATCTTGTTTTATGTTTGTTTCAATTAAATCTTCTGCTAAAAATAGCCACATGACTTCATTTGCAAATCCGATGGCTGGATGAATTTCGGTTAATAATGTGAGTTTATTGGTTTTATGGCCAATCTCTTCTTCTAGTTCTCGAAATGCGCAATCATTAGGCATTTCATTGGCATCCAATTTTCCAGCAGGCAGCTCTATCATTACCTTGCCAACGGGATATCTGAATTGTCGTATCAATGCCAGTTTTCCATTTGGAAGAATAGGGATGATACATACGGCTCCGGGGTGATTAATCCATTCTCTAGTGCCTTCATTCCCATTTGGAAGTGATACCAAGTCTTTTCTTACGTTTAAAAAAGTGCCGTCGTAGACTATTTTAGAAGATATTTTTTTTTCTTTTAAGTTTATCATTTTGATTTTTCATTGATTAATTGTTGATGAAATTAATTATTTATCTTAATATCTTGGAAATTATGTGTCATTTGTCACGAAAATAAATTTATTTATCATTGAATTTGATGTAGGTCACAACTAGTATGTTCAAGAAGAGATAGTTTAATCAAAGATAGGGCGCTCATGGTTATTCCTGTCTCCGCATTATGGCGTTTACGCGAGTGTCCTAAATTGGCGGTCATGCATGTCTCCTCCTGCATGGCCGCTTTCTCTTTCCTTTCATTATGGTTCTTTCATTTATTATGCTTATTTAGCTTAATTTTACATGTCATGAAGCTATATTTTATACTTATCCATGTCTTGTTATTTTTTTCTTGTTCATTAAAGCCAGAATTTGCAATGAATGATGGAAAAGATATTATTTTAAATAAAGTGGGTGGAGTCATTGATTTTGGAAACATCAAACCTGGAGACATGAGTAAGGTGACATTTCAAGCATTATTAAAAGCTGATAGTTTGCTAAATGAGATATTATATGTTCGTGATACATTAAGAACATTTGAGAATACTTTGGTAAAATTGGATGACTTGTATAATGAAGTTTCAAAGGTATGGAATATTATAGGATTATTAAGTTCAGTACACCCCTCATTAATTATTCGTGATGAATGTGATAAAAATGATATGATCATTCAAGATTACATGTTGGATATTTCTTTAAATGAAGCGTTGTATGAGTCATTATTACAATATGCAAGTTTAGATGAAGCAAGAAAATTACCTGTACATCGTAAAATTTTTTTAGAAGGTGAAATTAGTGATTTTAAAAAAAGTGGATTAGGGCTGAGTATAAAGGAACGAGCAGAGTTGAAAAAACTCCATGTAAGACATTCTGAAATTAGCACACAATTTTA
>JAYZCM010000067.1:0-5115 GCA_036338305.1 Fidelibacterota bacterium
TATTTAATAAAAAATCAGGATCCAATGAAGATTTTGATTCTATGATTTGCTTGACTGCAATTTTACCATAACATTCTTTGAAATCATTGCGTTTTCTTTTCCCTGTGCCATGTTCCGCAGAATAAACCCCTCCAAGTTTTGAACAAATTTTAATTATTTTTTCGTATGTTTTTAAAGCTAAAGGCTGTTGAAGTTTTGTTGGAATGAAGTGGAAGTGAAGGTGGCAATCACCTAGGTGACCAAATAATAAATATTCTATTTTTGTTTTTTTTAAGATGGCGTGTGTTTCATCGAGTAGTTTTTGAAAATTTTCACTTGGAACAATGGTGTCAGTCAGGATACTCCAAGTATCTAATGCATGTGTTTTTTTCAAAGCATTTTCAGGTATTGAATGACGGGCTTCAAAGAATGTTTGCCAATCATTTCCATTGTTTAATAAATAAATTTCATCTTCTTTAAGTTCACATTTTGAATTCATTAAAATTTGCATCCAATTTTCAGCAACATGTTCTATTGTTTCATCATAAATTGGTATCTGTAGATATAGGCCTACTTGCGTTGAAGTTTTAAATAATTTATTTTTATGTTTCATGTAATTTTGGCAATTAAAGCCAAAATATTCCATGGCATTTAATTGAGATAAATCATTGTTCAAATATTTAGCCATGTAATGATGAAAATTCACTGCTTGTTTTTCGGATGGAAGTGTGAAAAACAAATTAAGAAAATCATCAGGCATTTTTTTCAATTTAAAAGTGACTTTGGTAATAACTCCAAATATGCCTTCAGATCCAATTAATAAGTCAACTAAATCTATTTGACCACTCTCATCTGAATATGGACCACTTGCATTTTTTATTTTTGGCCTTGGATAAGTTGGAACATTCCATTTTATTTTTTCATTAGGAAATTCTAATAAAAAAAATCCATTCTTTGAAATATATTCTCCTCTTTCACATGAAACTTTATATCCATTTGGAGTTAAAAAATCTAAGGATTTCACCCAATATCGCATTGCTCCTTTTGGGCCAGGAATAAATCCAGAGGCATTACATGAAATTGCACCTCCTATCATGGCATCTTTTCTACTTGTTGGATCAACGGGGAAGTATAATTTTTTTTGACTTTGCTCCAATACGGCATTTCTCATGTCTTCTAAAAAAACTCCAACACCGGTGGTTATAGATTTTGATTTTAAATTTATTTTAGGTTTTGGGGATTTCATTTTATTCATTGCCATGACCATTCCCCCATTGGGAGTAGCACTACCATTTAAATTTGTTCTACCAGCAGTAATTGTAATGGGAGTTTTTGAATGATGACAATAACGTAATATTATGGCGCACTCTTGTTCATTTGAAGGATGGCAGACTGAATTTGCATGGCCTGGCATATTAGAATAATCACGCTCATAGCTACTTACCAAATCAGGATCAGTAGTTATTTGAATATTAAATTTTTTTGTAATGACATTTGCAGCTTCATCAATATTTAGATTATCATTGATTAACTGTTCAATTTCTTTATTTTTCTCAAGATTGAGAATGGATTTACAAGAGATGATATTCATGCTCAATAATTATATAATTAATAATATTAGTAAATTAGTATTTATAGTTTAAATGGACTAAAGAATAATATTCACTAATTGAACGATATCTAAAATATTTAATATTCCATCTGCGTTTAAGTCGCTAGCAGAAAATTGAATTTCAGTTGGAGTTTGATTATTTAAAATGAAGTTTACTAGATTAACAATATCTAAGATATTAACAATGCCATCGACATTAATATCACCTTCTATTATTAATTCATCATCATTTATTAATTCTTCTAATACATATAACATCCATTCTGTATCTATTTCATTATTTGCATATTGAATGATGCCTTCTTTGTCAATGATGAAATCTCTAGGATATGGAGAACCATCATTTGGCATATAGTAATCATCATATGTGTCACCGCCTTGAACTCCTCCAGAACTCCCTGGATCAAAAAGTATTGGGAAGGTGATGCTATTTTCTTCAACAAAACTATTAATTTGATTTGGATTAGACGTATTAATTATTCCAAGCATGATTACATCTTCATTTTGATAAGTTTGCCATATGGCTGTTTCCATATCCGATAACTCCGGACTACATACAGGTCAGTTCGGTGCAAAAAAAGCTAAAACTATTATTTTACCCAAATTATTAGATAATTGAAAATTACCATTACCATTTGCAACGTAAGCCAAGTTAAAATCAGCAGCAGGCTCACCAATATTTGCCCCATCAATATTTCCATTTGTCTCACAAATTATTTCTGGCTCATCAGGATCATTACTATAGATTCTGTAGGAACCTGAAGCATTTGCATTACTGGCATTATATACTATTTCAATAATTTGAGATTCTCCTGGATTTAAGGATTCTAATGGATTTATGATTTGAAATTCAGAGTTGGTAGTATAATTATCTGTATTCATGAGTACTTCATTTCCATTATTCATTATTTCTACAAATAAAGAATAGGAATTTCCATTTTCTACATATGGATAATTAAGCTCCCAAGTATTCAAGTCAATATCTGGACTTTGAATTGAGCCAAATTGAAAGGCTTGTACGGATGCCCATTCTGCTGAATAAACAAATTCATTTTTTGTTGCAATGGCCATGGATCTATTGCCTGTATTTTTATAACCAACTTGAATTAAAGATTCTCCATTCCACTCCAAAACATCAACATCTTCCCAATCAGAAACGGCCAATTTATTATTAAAAGTTGAAATTCTATTTGCCATTGTCCCAGTATTAAAATTATCTAAATATTCAGGGCTTTCAGGATTAGTCAAGTCATAGATATTTACGCCATCACTTCCAATTGCAACATATAATAAATCATTTTGAATTGCTAAATCTTTTATGGCATTACTAGTTTCAATATTGCCAATCATATTGGGGGAAGATAAATTGTTAATGTCATATATTAAGATATGATCATTATCTCCAATGTATATATAATTATCAAATATTACATTTGCCCAAGCATTGTTTGAATATATTGTTGAAATGAAATTTGGATTAAAGGGGCTTGAAATATCATATAATAAAACTCCATCATCATGAGCACATACAGCCAAGACATCATCATGTAAGTCTAAATTTTCCAAATTCAAATTACTTGTTCCGGAAATAGCTCCTTGACTTTGTGGATTATTAGGATTTGATATATTAACAACATAAACTCCATTATTAGATGTGAAATAAGCATAATTTCCAAAAGCGCGTACACAATTACTTTTAGTACCGCCACCATTACCACCACCACCGCTTGATAAATTGAAATTTGTCAAATGGTTTAGTATGTTTGGATTTGAAATATCATAGAATTCTATGCCTCCTATCATGCCTGAGATAATGAGGATGTCATCTACAACTTCTGCATCCAATATATGATGTGCAGATGGATCATGGTAATCAGTTAGAGTAAGATTTAATGAAAAGCCAATTGATATTAAACAGAATATTATCAAATAAATTTGTAAAATATCTTTTTTCATTTATTTAATGTGAACTTTATTAATTATTTAAGATTATGTTGACTAAGCTAACTATGTCAAGAATATTTAAAATGCCATCATCATTTATGTCAGCAGTACTTTCATATTGATTTGATAATACTAGATTGATGAGTGAAACAATATCAAGAATATTGATTATATCATCACCATTTATGTCACCTAAAACTCCATCATTAATTTGATCAAAGTAATCTATTGAGTATTTTTGAGATCTAGCAATATTAGCATTATTTCCTGGATGACTATAGTCCCAAACAACTATTCCATTTTCAGTTACTTCATCTATGTCGCCACTATCACAATCAGTTATTAAAGTATTTCCATTTGGTAATCTAAAAGCTCCACCTTGCATTTGCGTTGAATAATATGGGGAGTCCCAAATCGTGTTTTGTGGACCAAAGGGCTGTCCGTCTTCAATAAAATAAAAACCATTTTCATCTACTGGGGGTATAAATTCTATTGCTTCATTAGCACCATTATTAAATAAAATAAAATTACCTTCTCCAGGATAGCCTTCAGGTATCCAATTTATTCCATGTTGATCACCTAAAATATGATTTGAATTATTTCCTCTATCATAATTTTGTGGGTTACCCCAACGATATAGAAAATCTCCACCTTTTCCATAATTTCCACCTGAATGTCCTGCTGCTTCTGCAATTGTAGTACTATGGTCAATTACAAAAATTTCATCTTGAAATCGTGAAGAAAGTACAATTTGATCAAATTTTTCATTATAACTTATGGCATTGATGTGCATCCAATCAGCATTTGCCCCACCAGGCCCACCACTACTGCCTACATTTCCACAATTAATATCAAAAAGTTCAGGATGTTCAGAAACATTTCCAAAATTATTATCTCCGGAATCAACATCTTGAATCAAGTGATCCCATAAATGCCATTCCCATATAACTTCTCCATTTCCATTGCCATCATGTTGTATTTCAAAAATTGCTGTTGACCACATTTGATTTAAAGGATTATCAATACTAGTTCTTCCGGCTGAATATGCTTCAGTTGCAGTCTTTTTTTCCCATGCAATCATTAATATGTTTCCATTTGGAAGAGGCTCAACATCATGGTGATGTTGATAATTTGTATTTGCAAGTGTATAGCCCCAAACAAAATCACCATCCCAAGTTAAAACTTCAAATGCGCCTCCAACGCCTCCTGTATCCATGGTAGGATTATTCACGCGATATGGATAAACTAATAAAGTATTTTCCCAGCCAGCCTCATTACCTGCAATGAGATAGGGCATGCTTGCGGCCCCATTTGAGTGAGACCAGGTTTGAATGTCATTTAAATTATTATCTTTTAGATATGTAGTTGAAGATCCACCTCCACCTCCACCTGGAGTAAATAAGGTATAGCCTTCAAAAACTTCTTGCCCCATTAATGGAATTAATAGGATGTAAAAAAGTCCATATTTAATCAATTTATTCATAATATTTTCATTTTTTACGTTTCGTAACATATGTTAATACTAATATAATCCTAAATTTATTAATATGACGTATATCAAAATTGTAACGGTACGAAAC
>JAYZCM010000068.1:0-7104 GCA_036338305.1 Fidelibacterota bacterium
TTTTAATGCTGCATTCTTTAAAAACTGTCAGCTATTTCAGATAATTTATTTTTTTAATTTTATATTTTCTTTTCTAAAATATATTATTTTTTAAGATAATTAATAATATAAGGGTCGTTATATTAATACTTATTATATAAAATTAAAAATTATTTATGTATTTATTGAATTTCCTTTAATGAGTCTTCTAGTAAGTCCATAGCAGTAGATAAATCATCATCTGATGCAGCATAAGAGAAGCGAATATTGCCATCGCTTCCAAAGGCCGAACCAGATACAGATACTAATGCTTTATTTTCTAATAGATACATTGAAAGATCATTAGATGAATTAATTTTATTGCTATTTTTGAGTATTTGAGTAAAATTAGGAAAAACATAAAATGCACCTCCAGGATTATCACAAATTACTCCTTCCATATTATTTAATCTTGTTACTATATAATTACGTCTTACTTTAAATATTTTTCTCATTTCAGAAACAATTGTTTGATCACCAGTTAAGGCTTCAATAGCTGCTTTTTGAGCAATAGAGTTTGGACATGAAGTGCTCTGTCCTTGTAGCTTTCCCATTGCGTTAATAACTTTAGAATTTCCAGCTGCATATCCAATTCGCCAACCTGTCATTGCGTATGTTTTTGAACATGATTGAAAGGTTAAAATTTTATCATAATCATTTACTAATGATGCAGTACTTACATAAGGCCTATCATAAGTTAATTGTTCATAGCATTCATCAGAAAAAACCCAAGCATCTATTGTTTTAGCTAATTTTATAACTTTTATAATAGCTTCGTCACTCCAAACACCACCAGTGGGATTCGAAGGAGAATTTATAATTATACCCTTAGTGTTTGAATTTAATTTTCCTTTTAGATCATTCCATATTGGTTCATATTGATTATTAGGATCTGTTTTTACAAACACTGGCTTTGCACCTGTTACCGATACAAAATCGGGAAAAGATACCCAATATGGTGAAAATATAATTACTTCATCTCTTTTTTGAAATAGAGCCTGACAAGCATTGTACAATGAGTGTTTACCGCCGCATGAAACAAGAACTTGAGATGGATCATAAATTAAGTTATTATCTCTCTTCATTTTTGTACAAGCTGCAATTTTAAGTTCTAATGTGCCACCCCCTGGAGTATATCGTGTACTACCATCATCTATTGCGACTTTCCCCGCATTTTTTATATGTTCTGGAGTTTGAAAATCAGGCTCTCCAACACTTAAATTAATAACTTTTTTTCCGGTAGCACGAAGTTCAGCCGCTTTAGCTGTCATTGCTAAAGTCGCTGAGGGCGTAATTCTTCCTATTCTATCAGCTAGCATATTGATTAAGTACTCATTGTGTCTAAAAATTCACGATTACTTTTAGTATGAGACATTTTATTTAACAGGAATTCCATTGCTTCAACAGTGGTCATTTCGTCTAATAATTTACGTAATAACCATACTCTTGAGAGATCTTTACGTCCCATTAATTTGTCTTCTCTTCTAGTTCCAGAGCGCTTGATATCCATAGAAGGATAAACACGCCTATCACTTAGAGATCTATCTAAAACTAATTCTTGATTACCTGTTCCCTTAAATTCTTCAAAAATAACTTCATCCATTCTACTTCCTGTATCAATTAAAGCTGTTGAAATTATGGTTAAACTACCTCCATCTTCAACATTTCTTGCAGCACCAAAAAAACGTTTTGGCTTATGTAGAGCATTTGAATCTACACCACCAGTTAAAATCTTTCCACTATGCGGAATAACAGTATTATATGCACGAGCTAGTCTTGTTAAAGAATCAAGTAATATTACTACATCCTCACCAGCTTCAACCATTCGTTTAGCTTTCTCTATTACCATTTCACTTACTTGAACATGTCTTTCGGATGGCTCATCAAAAGTAGATCCAATAACATCGGCATCAACTGATCTTGACATATCAGTAACTTCTTCCGGACGTTCATCAATTAAGAGTATAATAACTTTAATTTTAGAGTCATTTTCTGTAATTGCATTTGCAATTTTTTGCATAAGCATAGTTTTTCCTGTTTTGGGCTGTGCAACTATTAAAGCACGCTGACCCTTTCCAATAGGGGCAAGTAAATCTATGATTCGAGTTGAATTTTCCTTAGCAGTAGTTTCCAGCTTAATATGTTCTTCAGGAAATAAAGGAGTTAAATTATCAAAATAAACAATATTTCTATTTTTTTCAGGGGATTTACCATTAATAGTTTCTACACGGAGTAGTGCAAAAAATCGTTCACTATCTTTTGGTGGTCTTACTTGTCCAGATATATCATGACCTGTACGAAGTTTAAATCGTTTTATTTGTGAATGTGATACATAGATATCATCAGGACCAGGTAAATAACTATAATCTTGAGAACGTAAAAAACCATATCCATCCGGCAGCACTTCTAAAACTCCCGAAGCAAAAATATTTCCTTTATTTTTTGCTTGAGCACCTAATATTTCTTTTATCAATTCTTGTTTTCGCATTCCAGAGCAATCTGTTGATCCAAGTTTCTCGGCAAATTTTTGTAACTCTTTAACATTTAAACCTTGTAGCTCTTTAGTTTCCATATATTATCCTTAAGATTTTAATTATGTTTTGTAAAATTAAATATTGGATTAAACGAAGAATAGGAAGAACTCTTCGCACCTAAATATAAGAATATTTTAATATTTTTCAAAAGATATATTGAAGATCTTATTTATTGTAGATCCAATGTAGTGAGATCCAATAATTGCTAGTGCATCATTAGAACATAATGATTTTAAACTATTTTGAATTGCAAATTCTATATTAGTAATTATTTTCAAATTTTTTTTATTTGAAAAATACTTTGCTAGTTCTTTTGCTGGCATTGGATTTCTTCCACCAGTTTCTGTACATATTATGGTATTAAATTTTGTTTGTATATTATATGAAATAGATGAAATATTTTTACGAGCTTGAAGAGCTATTATAATTGTTTTTTTTCCCTGTATTTTTAATGATTTAAAATAGTCTAAAAATGATTTAATACCACTTGCATTATGTCCAACATCAAATATAATTAATGGTTTTTTTTGTATATGTTGATTTCTGCCATACCATTTAACAGTTTTCAATCCATTTATTATATCAGAATTTGAAATATTAATTTCTTTTATTTTTGTAATAGTTTCTATTGCTAAATTAGCATTTTCTTTTTGAATTTTTCCCGGTATATTAATAAAAATATTTTTTATTTTGTTATTATTATTAACTAAATGAATTGGTGCATTCATTTCTGCACATTTAATTTTAATAACTTCTAAAGCCTGTTCCTTTTGTTGTGATATTATACAGGGGACATTTTTTTTTATTATTCCAGCTTTTTCAAATGCAATATCAGCAATTGTTGGTCCTAAAATTTCAACATGATCAAGTGAAATGGGAGTTAAAACGGTTGCAATAGGTTCACATACTGAAACACTATCTAATCTTCCTCCTAAGCCAGTTTCCATAATTGCAAAATCTACATTATGTTTTTTAAAATGCCAAAATCCCAAAGCTGTCATAGTTTCAAAAAAGGTAGAATTTGTATTTTCAATATGTAATTTATTATTAGTAATAAATTCATCAATTTCAGAATTTAAAATAGGATAACCATTAATACGTATTCGTTCATTTATTGAAACTAGATGAGGAGAAGTGAAAAGGCCTGTTTTATATCCTGCTGATTGTAAAATATTGGCTATCATTGCGCATACGGACCCCTTTCCATTTGTTCCTGCTACTTGAATAGATTGTAGTCCTAAATGCGGATTACCACACTTATTCATTAAATCACGTGTTCTTTCAAGACCTAATTTAATTCCTTTAGATTCAATATTTAATAAATATTGGATCGAGTTCATTAATCAATACTAATTTGTTTAACATTATTTAATGGATATCCTAGAAACCTACTCCCTAGTTCATCAAATTTTTTTGGTAAATCTGATACATAATATTCAGTTTTTTGTAATTTTTTTGAGCAATTATTATAATTTTCATTAATTAAAAACTTTTTCATTTTAATACCAACTGTTTCTCCTGAATATATAAGCTTAATATCTGCATTTAAAATATTTTTAATAGTTTTCGCCATAATAGGATAATGTGTGCAACCAAGGATAAGGGTATCAATTTTTATTTTATTAAATTCTTTTAAATATATTTTTGCAATATCTTTAGCAATATTACTATTTGCCCATCCCTCTTCAATTATGGGTACAAATAATGGGCAGGCAACTTCTTTAATTATATAACTATTATCTAGTTTATTAAATAGTTTAGTATATGATTTTGATTCAATAGTACTTAATGTACCCAGAACACCAATATTTTTATTTGTAGAATTTTTAAATGCAAATTCAACAGATGGAGAGACAACATCAAAAATGGGAATATCATAAAGATTTTTTAAATAATTAAATGCGACAGCAGAAACAGTGTTGCAAGCAACAACGACAGCTTTAATTTTATGTTTAATAAAAAAATCCATAATATTTTGAGCATATTTAGTTACAGTTTTTGTACCTTTAGATCCATAAGGCACATGAGCAGTATCCCCAAAATAAATGAAAGATTCATTGGGTAGAATTTTTTGTAAAGATTTAAGTACTGTTAAGCCACCTAGCCCACTATCAAAAATTCCTATAGGTTGATTTTGTAATTTATTATTTATTTTCAATTGAAGAATTTTCGTATTTATCTTTAAAATTAACTAAAGAAGAAAAAATAGCTTCTGCAATTTTTTGTCTATAACTAGACTTTCCTAAAAGCTTACTTTCATTTTTATTACTCAGGAAGCCAGCTTCAATTAAAACATTTGGCATAGAAGCTCCAATTAATACATGGAATCCTGCTTGTTTTACACCTCTATTGGGTGATGTAAGTACCTTATCAAGTTCATTTTGTATTTCTGCTGCAAAAAATTCACTTTGTTCCATAAAAGCACTCTGAGCCATTGTATATAAAATTAATTTATCATTCGATAGTTTTTCATATTCGTGATATAATTCTTCCATAGCAACAACTGCATTTTCTCTTTGAGCTACTTCAATAGCATCTTGAGTTTTACCTGGACGAAGTAGAAAGGTTTCAAAACCACGAACATTTGGATTAGATGATGCGTTAGCATGTATTGAAATAAAAATTTTTCCACCAGAATCATTAGCAATTTTTGTTCGTTTCCATAATGGAATAAATACATCCTCATCTCTTGTATATATCACTTTAATTCCTAAATTACTTTCAATGAGTTTCCCTAATTTTTTAGTTATATCTAAATTTACAGTTTTCTCTTGTAATCCAGTTACCCCTATAGCACCAGGATCTTTTCCCCCGTGACCAGCATCAATTACAATAGTATCAATGAGCCAACGCTCTCTTTGTTTTAGAAGATTCTCAGCATTTTGTTCTAATGCTGTTCTAATACTAATAGATATAAAGGTATCATCAGAATTAATTTCAAAATCGTCAACTTTAGTTTTTAGTAAGAATGATATTTGAGCCGATTCATTTGATTGAATCGTTTTTACTCTTCTTATTGGATTCGCAAGTTTAGATTCAATAATATTTAATGAATCAACTATTGCGCCTGGAATAGTTAGATTTAGCCATCCTCCACGAGTTATTGAAGCAGCTAACATATTCTTAGAAAATTTTTTAGAGGTATTTATATATATAACAGTTCCATTAATTTTATTACTTATACTTATAGAATTTATATTATATAATGGAGAGGTTGTTAAAACAAATGACTCTGATGAATCAATTAATGCAATTGGTAACCCAGATTGTTTTAGGATTTCAATAAATGGATTAACAGGTATATAGAAGTCATTTCCATCATAGATTACTGCAGAGTACATATGATAAGTTGTTTCATTTACCTTAATAAATGATGAATGCGGAGATAAAAGTAATTTTGTATTTTGAAAGCGCAATTCTAATTTTTCTTTATCATCATAAAATAGTGTCCTAATATTTTGAGTTTTAGCATATTCAAGAGCTGATAGATATTTTATTCCATTAATATCATAAAGTTTGGTTTTAGATATTAAATTCTCTTGACTAAAAAGAATTTGAAAAACAAAAAATAAAAAGTATAAAATATTATTTGTTATTGAATTTTTCATTTAACTTTTTTTCGATTTTTTACTCTAAAAACCTTCTCTCCAGATTTTATCATATGAAATTTTTCTTGTGCAATTTTTTTTATATATGCACTATCATTTAAAAGTTTATCTAATTCCATATTTAATTCTTTTTCTTCTATAATCATTTTATTTATATCGATTTGGATTTGATTACGCTGATTTCGTAATTGATACCACTTAAAAATTCCCATATCACTTGTAATTATAAAAAAAAATCCTAAAACAATAATAATAGGAAAAATTATTATTCTATTTCTAAAATTTGACTTATTTCTTATTCTCTTATATTTTAACAACCTAAAAGAGTTTCTCCTGCATAAACGCATTGATCATTTAATTGCTCTTCAATACGTAGTAATTGATTATACTTTGCAACCCTGTCTGTTCTACATAAAGATCCAGTTTTAATTTGTCCAACCGATGTAGCTACGGCCAAATCAGCAATTGTCGTATCTTCAGTTTCACCTGAACGATGTGAAATAATAGCAGCCATACCCGCTTCTTTAGCAATTTCAATAGTTTTTAATGTTTCACTTACAGTACCAATTTGGTTGAGTTTGATAAGTATTGCATTCATGCATTTTTCATCAATTGCTTTTTTTAATCTTAAGGGATTAGTTACTGTTAAATCATCACCTACTAATTGAACTTTATCATTTAATGATTTAAATAAATTTGACCATCCTTTCCAGTCATTTTCATCTAATCCATCTTCAATAGATAAAATGGGATAGTTATTACATAATTGTATATAATATTCAATCATTTCATCTGATGTTAGCTCTTTATTTTCAGATTTCAATTCATATTTATCTTTAGTTTTATTGTAGAGCTCACTTGATGCAACATCCAATGCAATTGCAATTTCAGATTTATTTTTATATCCGGCCATTTCAACTGCTTCCATTAATAATTCTATTGCT
>JAYZCM010000069.1:0-5936 GCA_036338305.1 Fidelibacterota bacterium
CCAGAAGGTGAAATATATAGATTACAAGTTGAAAAAATGAAACCTATAACAAATAAAATAAATGCTGCCATCAATATTGTTGGGAAAGAGCAAGGTTATGATATCATTTTAGATGCTTTAAGTGGCGCAATAGTTTATGCATTGCCTCAACATGATCTTACTGAATCAGTATTGGAAGAATTATCTAAAACAACTGAGTCTGAATAGTTTGTATACAATAAACCAAATTGCAAAAAATATAAATGGGGACATTGAAGGTGATCCTGATTTTATGATTAGTGGAGTTTGTGATCTAATTAATGGAGAAGCAAATAAAATTGCATATGTTCTATCTGAAAAGTATACTCCTTATATCAATAAAACTAAAGCATCCGCTATATTAATAAATAATTCACTAGTCATTAATGAAAAAGGAAAAAATCTTATCCGCGTAGAAAATCCCGGCCTAAGTTTTATTGAAATCATCAATATGTTTAAACCAAATAAAAAAAATAAAATTGGAATCCATGAGAAAGCTATTATTGATAATGAAGTAAAATTAGGTAAAGAAGTCTACATTGGGCCCTATGCCGTAATTGAGAAAGGAGCCATAATCCATGACAAGGTAAGCATAGGTGCTGGTTCATTTATTGGTGAAAATACTAAAATTGGTTATAAAACAAACATAAAGGCCAATGTTACAATTTACCATGATGTCATAATTAAAGATAATTGCATTATTGAATCGGGTAGCATCATAGGAGCTGATGGTTTTGGACTTGTAAGTGATAATGGTATCCACCATAAAATGCCACATGTCGGCAATGTAATAATTAATAATAATGTGTGGATAGGAGCGAACTGTTGCATAGATAGAGGAACACTTAATGATACAATCATAGATGAGGGTACAAAATTTGACAATTTCATCCAAATTGCACATAATGTAAAAATAGGGAAAAACTGTCGAATTTCAGGTCAAACAGCAATTGCAGGCAGTTCAATATTAGAAGATAATATTACCATTGGTGGTCAAGTAGGAATTATTGACCACCTTCATATTGGAGCAAATACTGTAATTGCTGCAAAATCAGCAGTTTTTGAATCAATAAAACCCAATTCATTTATTTCAGGCATTCCTGCAAAACCTCACAAAAATCGTTTAAGACAAGAAGTTATAATCAATCAATTACCAGAAATTCTTAATCGTTTACGAAAAATAGAAAAAAATGAAAATAATTAAGGATAATTTAAATTGACAAATAAATTCGCCAAAAAAAAACAACAAACAATTATTAATGAAATAAGCATTAAAGGCATTGGTTTACATACTGGTGTTGAAACAACTGCTACATTTAAACCTGCTAAAGAAAACTCTGGAATACGTTTTAAACGCTCAGATTTAAAAAATTGTCCAGAAATCATTGCAAACATTGACCATGTAGTTGATATCGCTAGAGGAACTACAATAGGCCAAGATGATTTTAAAATTCATACCGTTGAACATATATTGTCTGCAGTGTTTGGATTAGAAATAGATAATATTTTAATTGAACTTACCGAAAAAGAACCACCCGTAATGGATGGGTCTGCCAAGCCCTTCGTTGAGGCATTACTTAATGCTGGAATAAAAAAACAAGACAGTGAAAGAGAAGAACTTATAATTGATCAAACAATAACATATAACAATCCAAAGTACGGCATAGATATTCACATCTTACCTTCAGATAAATTTAGAGTAACTTTTATGACAGATTACAAAGAAGCTGCTTTAGGCACTCAGTATACTGCCATGTATTCACTTGAAAATGACTTTATAGACCAATTCGCACCAGCTCGTACATTTTGTCTATTTTCAGAAATACTCTCATTAAAAAAGAAAGGCCTTATTAAAGGAGGAAGCCTAGATAATGCAATTGTTTTTAAAGATCAAGAAATTAATGAAGACAATATAAATGAATTAGCAAAAATATTTAATTCCAAGTTTAAAATAAATAATAATAGTACAATATTAAATCAATCAAAGCTTCGTTTTGAGAATGAACCTGTAAGGCATAAAGTTGTGGATTTAATTGGTGATCTTGCACTTCTTGGCACTCCCATAAGAGGGCATGTAATTGCAGCACGAAGTGGCCATGCCTCAAATGTTGAACTCGTAAAAAAAATAAAAAAAACATATTTAAAAACATTAACACTTAGAGAAAAACAAAAAGAAGCTAATAAAATAAGTTTTGACATTGAAGGTTTAATGGATATAATACCGCATCGATATCCTTTTCTTTTAATAGATCGTATCACAAATCTAAAACCTGGGAAAATTGTCCATGCTATAAAAAATGTTTCTATTAATGAGCCATTCTTTCAAGGCCATTTCGAAGGACAGCCTGTCATGCCTGGTGTCCTATTATTAGAAGCCATGGCCCAAGCTGGAGGTTTTCTTGTTTTAAATAGCATTGAAAACCCTGAAACAAAACTCATGTATTTCACAGGCGTCAATCAAAGTAGATTTAAAAAAACAGTAACCCCAGGAGATCAAGTTGTTTTAGAAGTAAAATTAGAAAAATTTAAATTGGGAACCTGCGTATTGCATGGAACTGCATCAGTCGATGGCTCTCAAGTTGCTGAAGGAGAAATATTGGCTTCAGTCGTTAATAGGAGGTAATGAAATCATTAATTCCATAGAACCAACTGCAATCATAGATCAATCTGCTCAATTGGGAAATAATATCTCTATAGGTCCAAATGCCATCATTGAGCATGATGTTTCCATTAATGACAATACCTCAATTGCAGCTAATGCCCATATTAAACCATATACTACAATAGGAAAAAATTGTAAAATTTTTAATGGAGCTATTTTAGGTGAGGTACCACAAGATTTAAAATTTGATGGTGAAAAATCAGAACTTATCATTGGAGACTCAACTACAATAAGAGAATATTGTACTCTTAATAGAGGTACAAATGCGACTGGAAAAACCATCATTGGTAATGAATGTTTATTAATGGCCTATGTCCACATTGCCCATGATTGTATTGTTGGAAATAATAGTATTTTAGCAAATTCTGTTCAAGTAGGAGGTCATGTTGAAATCGGGCACCATGTGACAATTGGTGGGATGACACCCATTCATCAATTTTGTAAAATTGGGAATTATTCATTTACAGGTGGAGGTTTTAGAATTGTTCAAGATATACCTCCTTATATATTAGCAATGCATGAACCACTTAAATATAGCGGCCTTAATGTAGTGGGGTTACGAAGAAATAATTTTTCATCAGAAGTACGCAAAAATTTAAAAGCAGTATATCAATTAATTTTTAATTCATCTTTAAATCTAACACAAGCTATTAATAAAATAAAAAAAGACTTTAATATTACTACAGAAATACAAGAAATTCTTGATTTCATAGAAAACAGTGATAGAGGATTAATATAAAAATGCAATTTCATTTAATTATCATTTTTTGTTTTCTTTTTTTTAATTTTCCATTAGCTCAAACAAATAATATTAACTCATCAATGCCAAGCCTCATGCCATTTCAATCTTCACCCAATTCAAAACCAATAATGCATATTGGAGCAATTGAAGAAAATGAAAATATGAGGTTTTTAACAGGCATACAATTCTCTCCTGCAAAAAATCTGCTAATTGGTGGCGTAATTTCTCCCTTAAAAGCTCAATCTGATTTATCAGTTTATTATCACTTGGCAATTGGCTTTAAAACTAAATGGAAATTACTAAATACAGCATCAAACATGTTTCAAATAGGCATGCATAGAAATAGATTTGAAAATGGAGAAGATAAAAATTGGGTTAGTTTATCAGTAACAGAATCTGGGCATATTGGGAAATTTAATTTTGATGTATGTGCAAATCATTTAGTTTCATCCATAAAAGAAGAAAATACACTGATGATGTCTACTAACATTACAATTAAAGATTTCATATATCTTCGACCAGGAATGATAGCACATTTAAAACCAAGTTTTATTTATAATTCATTTTTACTTATAAGTATGCAAATATGAAGAATATTGGAATATTAGGATCTACGGGTTCTATTGGGACCCAAACTCTAAATGTAATCAATCAATTCCCAGATGAATTTAACATAAAATATCTTTCTTGCCAGGAAAATATAAATTTATTAATTGAACAAACAAAAAAATATAAACCTGATACAATTTGCATTGTAAATGAACATAAAAAGAACGCATTAGAAACAGCATTAAAAAATACCAAAGTAAAAATAATTTCCGGAAGATCTGCTTTGTTAGAATTATCCAAAAGGAATGACATAGATTTAATGATGAATGCATTAGTTGGCTCCTCTGGAATGGAGCCAACAATAGAAGCATTAACAGCACAAGTGGACGTGGCTTTGTCAAATAAAGAAAGTCTCGTAATGGCTGGGCACATCATTAATCAAATCATAGAAAAAAATGCTGTAAACCTATTTCCTGTTGATAGTGAACATAGTGCAATATGGCAATGTTTAATTGGAGAAAAAAAAGAACAAATTAATAAAATAATATTAACTGGTTCTGGTGGCCCTTTTAGGCAAAGACCTATTGAAAATTTTAAAAATATACAATTAGAAGATGCATTAAAGCATCCTAATTGGGAAATGGGTAATAAAATCACCATTGATTCTGCAAGCATGATGAACAAAGGGCTAGAAGTAATTGAAGCGCATTGGTTATTTAATTTGACAATTAATGAAATTGAAATAATAATCCATCCACAATCCATAATTCATTCAATGGTAGAATTTAAAGATGGTTCAATTAAAGCGCAATTAGGTTTACCTGATATGAAAATACCAATACAATATGCTCTTACTTATCCAAATCATTTAAAATCAAATTGGAAAAAATTAGATTTTACTAAAATTAATAATTTAACATTTGAAAAACCTGATTTAGAAAAATTTCCATGCATAAGATTAGCATATGAATCACTTCAAGAGGGTGGAACATTTCCAGTTGTATTAAATAAAGCAAATGATGAAGTGGTATTTGCTTTTTTAAATGGCATGATCCATTTTACAGATATTCCCAAGCTCATTGAAGAAGCTCTTAACAATCATGAATTTATTGAAGCTCCTGATCTAGAAATTATTTCTGAGATCAGCCAATGGACTACAAATTTCATTCATGATAAAATTGCCATCTTGGCATGACATAATTAAATGATTACTATTCTTTCATTCATATTTGTAATTGGAGTTGTTGTTTTTCTACATGAGTTAGGACATTTTCTCGCAGCAAAATCTGTAGGCGTAAAGGTTGAAAAATTTTATCTTGGCTTCAACTTTTTTGGCCTAGGAATTAAAAAAATATATAAAGATACGGAATATGGCATAGGTCTTTTTCCCTTGGGTGGCTATGTAAAAGTAGCAGGCGTAATTGATGAGTCAATGGATTCGAATTTTACAGGTAATCCAAATGAATTTCGATCAAAAAATGCCCTTGAAAAAATTTGGATAATGTCTGCAGGTGTAATAATGAATTTTATTTTATCAATATTACTTTTTTCACATCTTACATACCATGAAGGCATTCATGAGCCTGATCCTCGACCAGTGATAGGTCACTTATTGCCTGAATTCCCTGCAGATAATCTTGGACTAAAAATAGGTGATGAAATTATTTCCATTAATGAACAAAAAATTTCTACTTGGGATGACATGACCCAAGAAATACATTCAAAACCCAATGAATGGATAAAAATTTCATGGATGCATGGAAATAAATTTCTTTCAGATTCAATTAAAACCAAAATAGCAGATCAACTACCATGGGAAAAAGAAATTCAAAAGGGAATAATTGGAATTGCGCCAATATATAATAAAAGAGAAGCAACAATCCTAGAAGCAATTAAAAATGGTTTCACACAAACATATCATTGGCTAGATCTAACTTGTAAATCCTTGATTTCACTTATCACAGG
>JAYZCM010000070.1:0-21461 GCA_036338305.1 Fidelibacterota bacterium
AAACGTTTTTTACGTTTATGAGTATTCATTTTTTTACGTTTGCGTTTTTTTCCACAAGGCATATTGAATTCCTTAAAATTAAAATCCTCTTAATAAAGATTTGTTTACATTTTCCTTTAAAATTTTTGATACTTTAAACCCAGGTATGAATCTCTCTTTTAGTTTTACAACTTCATTAGTTGCAGGATTCCTTGCTTCTCTGGCTGGTCTTTGCTTAACTATAAAACTGCCAAAGCCTCTTAGGTCAACTCTATCACCTCTCTTTAATGAATTAGTAATGCTCACCATAATACCTTCAATCACAACTTCAACCTCGACTTTACTTAATCCTGTCATTTCTGATACTTCATTTACTATGTCTGCTTTTGTCATTTAATTTTGTATTCTATTTGTGGATATAAATTCAAATTACTTAAAGAAGAAGGGTTCAATATATCGCCAAAAAGGGCATTTAACAAACCTTTTTTCTTTTCAGGCGGATAAACTATTATGGGCCTACCTTTTAAACCTGTTTTGGAAGAGGCCAAGATCACAGCATCTTCCAAAGTGCCAAGCATGTCTATCAATCCATTTTTTAATGCTTGATTTCCAGAGTACACTTCTCCATTTGCTAATTTTTCAGCTTTAGATAAAGAAATTTTTCTTTCCACCGATACAACCTCTACAAATTGGCTATGTAAATCATCAATTAACTCTTGAAAATATTTTCGTTCTTCATCACTCAAATCTCTATACATTGATCCTGCATCTTTAAAAGAAGTACTTTTAATAGTTTCTTGATTAATACCCAATTTATTCATTAGTTCATTCACAATGGGATAAGTCATTATAACACCTATTGATCCTGTTGCAGTACCAGGATTTGCAAGTATTGTATCTGCGCCTAATGCAATATAGTATCCACCTGATGCCGCCATACCACCCATGGATGCAATAATTGGTTTTGTACTTTTTTCAGAAATCCTTTTTACTTTTTCATAAATTTCTTGACTTGCAGCTACTCCTCCTCCTGGAGTATTTAATCTAACAACTATTCCTGCAATGCTAGATTTATCTAAAAAATAGTTTAATTCTTTAACTATATCCTTAGAATCAATAATAGTTTCATTTATTTCAACTATTCCAATCTTTGGACCATTTGTAATTGAATTATCCCATGGTATTAATGTAACTAACATTAATAGTAATAAAACTCCAATGATCACATAAGAAAGTTTCCAACTTCTTTTCATTTTGCTTTAGTCCATATTTTTAATTTTTGGCCTGAGTAAATACGATCAGAACGAAGACCATTCCATTTTTTTATTTTTCTTACTGATGTTCTATATTTAATTGCAATCTCACTTAATGTATCACCATATCTAACTGTATAAAAAATTTGTCGACTTTTAGATGACTTAGCCATGGCAGCTTTACGATAAACATCATAACCATCAGAAGGAATTTGCAAAACCTGACCTGGTTTAATATATTTAGCTCTTGCTAATTTATTAATTGATACTATATCTTGAATCCGAACATTATATTTTTTTGCAATAAGCCAAAGACTTTCACCTCTTTTAACTTTATGATCCAAAAAAACAACTTCTTGAAAAATTTCAACTTCAACCTCAGCAAATAACGAATCAAATTTTGAGCTTGCATTTAAAGGAAGTCTAAATTGATATGTTTCACCCTCTTTCAAGGGAGGTATTGTAGCTTGCTTTAATTCAGGGTTATAACTCTGTAAGGTTCCTATGTCCAAATTAGCACATTCACTAATTTTCTCTAAACTTACAGTCTTGTCAATTGAAATCACCCTCCATTCCATTTTTTCTTTTTCTAAAATAGCAAATCCATATTTTTCAGGATTAATTGTCATGTGAAGTGCAGCCATTATGTTAGGCACATAATTACGCGTTTGAGGAGGTAAGCGTAATAATTTCCAATAATCATCACTATTATGACGCCTCATTTCTTTTTTTACTCGCATTGAACCACAATTATAGGCAGCAAATGCCAAATACCAATCTCCAAATTCTTTGTAAAGATCCTTTAAATAATGAGCAGCCGCTCTAGTAGATTTTTCAAAATCTCTCCTTTCATCTACCCACCAATCTTTTTTTAATCCATACATTTTTCCTGTAGATGCAATAAATTGCCACATTCCAGAAGCATGTGCATAAGAATATGCTTTTGAATTCAAGCCACTCTCTATCATTGCCAAATAAAATAATTCAGGCGGCACACCTTCCTCTTCTAATATTGGTAAAATGATAGGCTTAAAAGTGGATACACGGTTCAACCATTTTTGGAAGCTATTTCTACCCTGCTTTTGAAAAAATTTAATTATACTTGCAACTTTTTGATTATATGTTATCGGAATATGGCCAGGAATAATTTCAACTTTTTGTTCTACATATTCTAATTCTTCTAACTTTTGGCTATATGTATATTCATTTAATTTATCTCTTAGTACGGCAGCAGACAATCCCGTTTCAACTTTATCTATTGTAACAGCTTCATCTTCATAATAATCAATTGCAGCTTTAATAAATCTATTGAACTCAAGTGTTTGAAATTCATCATCTTGACTCAATACTTCCATATTAGCCAAAGATTCAAATAATAATTCCAATTGATATGCGGCTTCTAAGGTATCTCCAGTCAAATCTGAAATAATAGCTTCAGCAAATATTGATTTAGCCTCAGACATTTGATCATCAAAAATATCTTCTTCAGCAGATGACTCTAAATTGTTTAATAATGTAGGTATTGAAATACTACTAGTATCTTTAATATCAGTTGAATATAACTGAGATGAATCCACTTTCATTGTATCTGATGCATAAATCAAACAATTTAATACTAAAAATATGTTACCTATTTGAATTGGATTTATTTTCATATTTATTTTTATTCTTAATTATAATGTTACGACATTGGTCCAAGATCTTATCTTTATCATCTTCTTCCATGTTTTTTGTTATTATAGGTTTATCAATAATTAACGTCACATCACCTTTTGTCAACTGTACTGTTTTACTTGGCAGAATAGAACTTGCGCCAATAATTGTTAATGGCACAATTGGTAATTTCGAACGAATTGCTAAAATAAACCCACCTTTTTTAAAAGGCAAAATTTCACCTGATTGAGAACGAGTCCCTTCAGGATATAATAAGGTTGAAAATTTTGATTTTTTAAAAATATTAATTGCTTTTTCTACTGAAGATTTTGCTTTTAATTTATTTTCTCTATCAATTCTTATCATCCCTGATGCTTTTAGTGCCCAGCCAAAAAATGGAATGACAAATAATTCCTTCTTTGCTAAAAAAACAAGATTATAAGGCAAATATTTAATCCCAATTAAAATATCCAACGCACTTTCATGATTACACATAAAAACATATTGGTTTTCTGCATCAAGATTTTCCAAACCCTTAGTTTGAGATTTTATGCCCATGGACCATATAACCCAATCAGCCCATAATCGCATAATTTTACCTACCATTATTTTATCTCTATCAAACCAACCAAATAAAAGAATCGGAATAGATAAAATTCCAGTAGATAAACATAAATGGGAAAAAACCCAAAGTACCCTCAAGAGACTAAAATTGAATCCATTTTAACATAAGGATGCAAAACCTTGGGGAGACAAACACTTCCATCCTCTTGTTGATAAGTTTCTAATAAAGCAATCATTAATCGAGGAGTTGCAACGCCTGAACCATTTAAAGTGTGTACAAATTCATTTTTTCCACTTTTTTTATTTCTAAATCTAATATTGCTTCTTGTAGATTGAAAATTTTCAAAATTACTACAACTAGAAACTTCTAAATATTTTTCACTTGCAGGCGACCAAACTTCAATGTCATAACATTTTGCAGCAGAAAAGGATAAATCTCCACCACACAATTCTATCACTCTATAATGTAAATTTAATGCTTGAAGTATCTCTTCTGCTTCTAATAGTAAAGCATCTAATTCTTCATATGATTTTTCAGGGTGAACAAATTTTACTAATTCAACTTTATTAAATTGATGAACTCTAGAAAGTCCTTTTGTATCTTGACCATAACTACCGGCCTCTCTTCTAAAACATGCAGTATATGCAGTGTATTTTATTGGAAAATCTATTTCATTTAATATTTCACCTTGATGAAAATTAGTAACAGGAACTTCTGCAGTAGGAATGCAAAAAAGTTTATCTTCAGGGATTGAATACATGTCATCTTCAAATTTTGGCAATTGACCTGTATTTTGCATTGATTGCCGATTAGATAAAAAAGGAGGCAAGAGTTCAGTATAGCCATGTTTTTCAATATGCATGTCAAGCATAAAATTAATCAATGAACGTTCTAACTTGGCGCCAATCCCTCTATATAATGGAAAGGATGTTCCAGATAATTTTGCAGCTCTTTTAAAATCAAATAATTGTAATTTTTCTCCAATCGCCACATGATCCATAATATTAAAATTTATTTTGGGTTTTTCTCCCCATTTTTTAACTACAACATTATCATTTTCATTATGACCATCAGGTACAGAGTGATGAACAATATTAGGTATGTAATAAATTTTTTCATTAATAGAAGCTTCAATTGATTTTAATTTTTTTTCTACTTCTTTAATTTGATTGGAAAGTAATTTCATTGATTTAATTTCTGACTTAGGATCCTTGCCTATTTTCATTAAATTTGAAATACTATTTGAAGATGAATTTTTATCACTCCTCAATTTTTCAACTTCTTTCAAATGTTTTCTACGATCCTCATCTAATAATAATAATTCATCAATATTGATATTTGACTTTTTCTTTATTAAAGAGTCTTTAACATAATCAAAATTTTCTCGAATATATTTCAAAGAAATCATATAGCTTATCAAACACCTTTTCCTTTTAACACTCTTATTAGAGTAAGAAATAAAATTTTAATGTCAAATGATAAAGAAAAATTTTCAATATAATAACAATCATTCTGCAATTTAATACTAACATCATCTATATTATTATCATACGTTCCATTTAATTGAGCCCACCCTGTAATACCAGGTTTCATTTTTGTTCTAGATAAATAATCAGGGATTTCTTTCATTATTTTTTCAATTATTTCAGGACGTTCTGGCCTAGGTCCCACAATACTCATATCGCCAATTAATACATTGAAAAATTGTGGGATTTCATCTAAATGAAACCTTCTCATAATCTTTCCAACCGGAGTAATGCGCTTATCATCTAATGAAGCCCAAATAGGACCTGTATCTTTTTCAGAATTTTCATACATACTTCTAAATTTATAAATTTGATAATGCATGCCTCTTTCGCCAACTCGTATTTGTCTATAAAAAACACTTCCCGGACTAGAAAAGTATACTAAAATGCACAATAATAAAAATATTGGCGATAACAACACCATTGCAATTAATGATAATAAAACATCTAAACTTCTTTTTAATAATTTATTTTCTTTAGACAACTTATAATAATTTCATTATTTTGAAGTAAAAACTTAATATTGTTTGAAAATACATATGATAAATTAACATAAAAAAATAAGTTGAAAATAATTTTCATTCCATTATTATTCATATTTATTATAATAAAATAATCCAAATATTATAAAATTAGATAAAAAATGAGTAATCAATCCACATAGCATCATAATTGGGATATTCAAAAAACTTTCATTAGCAGAAAATGATAATGGGAATAATAACATGAAAACTAATAATACTATAAAAAGATTTGATTTAACAATTTCAACTTTATCAATCAAAAACCTATCCTGATTTTTATCATATTCAAATAATTGTAAACCATAATTTAAACTAATGATGAAAATGAAAGGAAAAATGAATAAATTTATAATATTTAATGATTCATTCAATAATACAAAACCACTAAGCATCCAAAGAGTACCCATAAATAAAGAAAGCATCATTACTAAAATACTTCTCTTAGAATTATGATTAATCATAATCAAAATAATAAACGCAATAATACATATAAGCAATTCTCTTAATCCCAATGAAGTTATATTATTATTGAGCAATCCATGCAACATTAAAGAACTTACAAAAGAGTGATTTTCAAATGCCAATAAATCATCATAATCTTCCCAATTACTATTCTTGGGATAAATATTAATCCTAAATTGATTATTGGAATTATTAGAACTTAATCTATTACTAACCTCAATTGGGATGTTATGCACATCTAAAGGTTGTGTATTAGACATCAATAATAATGTAGCTTTCATATGTCTAGAGAAATTATCTTGAAATGAAGTTAACTCCATTTTTTTGGAGTTTTTTTCAAGAGAATTAATTAAATCTGGAATCATCCCAACCAAACTACCATTCAAATCAATATCAACCAATTTTTTAGTTTTGTCATAAATATTATAATCTTGATGCATTAACGAATAATGCTGAATGTCAATAATATTTCCTTCTAATCGTTTTATTTCATTTTTATATATTTTATAATCATGTGAAGAAAAATTTTTTCGCAATTGAAGTGCATTTAGTTTTCTTTGAAAATCATTAATAAAACGAAATTTATTTTGACTATTTTCAGTATTTGGAATATAATCAGAATAACTTTCCATATAGCCTATAAAATCATTACCTTCTATTTTTTTTACTATTTTATACGCTGTATCGATATCACCTATTACTGATGTTAACAAATCAGAAGAAAACCCAAAACTTTTAATTAAATCTTTTTCTCCAGCATTATTAAAATCATAATAAATTTTAGAGGGATTACTTTCAAAAACTAATTGGCGACCATAAAATGATAAAAATAAAGTAATAGAAATAATACTTAACATTACAGTAGACTTATAACTTTTAATGAATAAAAATGATTTAATTATAATATCATTAATAAAACTAAATTCATATTTATTCCATTTTATTTGTTTCTTTTTCTTATTAAACATAACTAGAATTATTAAAAAATATACAATGACTAAAGCCGTTGAGAGCATAACTCCAATACCAAGCCATAATCCAATCATGCTAATAACTTTTATTTCAGAAAAATATATGCAAATAGAAAAAAATGAAATAAAAAAGGATCGTTTTAATAAATTAAATAAAAAATCTATAAAAAAATTATCTAATAAAGCTTGACTATTCTTCTGAAATAAACCCCTTCTACCCATACACAAAAAAGATATGCAAGTTACAAATACAAATAGAATACTAACGCATAATGAAATAAGATTCATTAAATCTAAACTATTGGAAAAATAACTATATAAACCTAAAATCCAAACAAATGATAATGAAATTGGGATAAAGCAAAAATAAATTACATTTGACTTCCTAAATAATGAGGTCATTATTAATAAGAATATAAAAGTAGAAATAATCGCAATATATTTAATTTCAAATAAAAAATTCTCAAAAAAAGCACTTTTCCTTACCATTGGGCCTGTTAAAGAAAAATCAACGTCATATTTATTTGCAATTACCCTTACAATGCTTCTTAATTCATTTAAGATTTGAATTAATTCTCCTATTGGATAATTCATATTAAAATTAGGTTCAATTCTAATTAATATTTTTTCTCCATCATCAGAAAATTTTCTTTGATTTCCATATAATAAAACATCAGATGCATTTTTACTATTATCAATTTCGATTTCATTAGTAATAATTTTTTTTTGAATTTCAATAAATGTCGAAATTTTATCTAAAAAAATATCTAATTTTTTATTTTGCTGTTTTGTTGATTGATCTAATTCTAAATAAGACGTTTCAAAATATTGATTAATATTGCTTAATAATGGAATTAAATTGGGATCATTATAGATCATGTCAAACTCTTTTAATTCCTGTAAATCCATAAGTTTAATTAAATTCTTTTTTAAAAACTCCATAGACTGCTGATCATCTACGCTAGAAACCCAATCAGTAAAACTTTCAAGAACAGGCTTTATTTCCAAAGAAAATTCTAATAGGTCATCCGTATGGCCAGAAGCTATTAAAAAAATATTTGAATCATTTCCAAATTCATTTAATATTTTTTCAAATGCTTTGTTTTTAGGATTATTTGATGGTAAATAATCCACGATGCTAACTCTAAAATCAACATTGCTAATCTGAATCATGAAAAAACTAGTAATTAGCATGATTCCAAATATTAGTTTTCTGGGATGATGAGATAATTTCATCAATATGTATGAAAATAGTTTATTTAACATAAAAATGTCTTTATGATTTTATTTATTCAATCATAATTTGTTTCATTAATTGTAAAATTAATTAATTATAATAATACAAATTTAAAAGTTAATTCATGAAAAAATACATATTATCAATAGATGCTGGCACAACTGGCATCACCGTTTTAATAATTAATAAAAAAATGACTATTATTGATAATTTTTATCAAGAATTTACTCAATTCTACCCTCAACCAGGATGGGTAGAACATGATGGAGAAGAAATCTGGACTGTAACAAAAGCACTATTGACATCTGCATTCAAAAAATATAATCCTCAAAATTGTGCAGGAATTGGAATTACAAATCAAAGAGAAACTACATTGATTTGGCATAAAAAAAATAATAAGCCAATATATAATGCCATAGTATGGCAATGTAGACGAACTGAACCTATATGCAATGAACTTAAAAGCTCAAAAAATGCAAATAAATTTATCAAAAAAACAGGTTTAGTAATTGATAGTTATTTCTCTGCTACAAAAATAAAATGGATACTTGATAATGTAAAAAATGCTAGAAGCATGGCAAAAAAAGGGGATTTGGCATTTGGAACTATTGATAGCTGGATTTTATGGAATCTGACAGATGGTGAAATCCATGCTACAGATCATACAAATGCCTCAAGAACACTCATATACAATATAGATAAATTGTGTTGGGATAAAGAACTACTATCCATTTTAAACATTCCACATGCAATGTTACCAAAAGTTTTCAACTCATGCAATGAATTTGGAAAAACTAATATAAAACTATTTAACTATTCCATACCAATAACAGGCATTGCTGGCGACCAACAAGCTGCATTATATGGACAAAATTGCATTAACCCTGGTGATACAAAATGTACCTATGGTACTGGTTGTTTTTTATTGACAAATACTGGTAAAAAAAGGGTAAAATCACAATCAGGATTACTCACTACATTGGCATGTAACATAAATGGAAAACCAATATATGCCATAGAAGGCTCTATTTTTATGGGTGGCGCAATAATACAATGGATGCGAGATGAGTTAGATATGCTAGAAACAGCTAAAGAATCAGAAAAAATTGCTCTTTCAATAAATGATAGTAATGGAATAATAATAGTTCCAGCTTTTACAGGTTTAGGTGCACCATATTGGGCCATGAATGCTCGAGGTATAATTACAGGTCTGACAAGAGGTGTAAATAAAAAACATATTATACGTGCAGGATTAGAAAGTATAGCTTTCCAAGTAAATGACATACTAAGTGCCATAATAAAAGACACTAAAATAAATCTAAAACAATTAAAAGTTGATGGAGGTGCATGTGAAAATAATTTTCTTATGCAATTTCAATCTGACATCATAAATCTTAACATAACTAGACCAAAAAATATTGAGAGTACTGCTTTAGGGGCAGGAATGCTTGCTGGACTAGGGGCAGGCTTTTGGAAAAATACAAACGAAATGTTTAGTCAAAAAAAAATAGATAAAATTTTCACATCTCAAATGGATGAAAAAACACGAAGAAATCATATGAAAAAATGGAATGAAGCAGTTAAAAAAGTATTAATAAAGTGATATATTTATTTTTTATGTTTCTTTTTATTATCCTTACGCTTACTAAAAGATCTTAACGCAATAATTCGTCCCTTATCTAATGTTATTATGACAGATGCCAATTTACTTAAAAAAGTTCTATTATGTGTTGAAGTTATAACGGTTATACCATCATAATTTATTTTTCTATATAAAATATTATTTAATATATTTATTTCATCTTTACCTAAATGCAATTCATATTCATCTATAAACAATACTTTAGTATCAGATGCTATTTGAGCTGCCAAGACAACCCATCTAATTTCTCCAGGAGTTAATGTTTTCATCTTTCTTTTTAAAAGTAAAGATAATTTCATCTTATTGACAATAGAATCAAAATGCTTATTAACATTTTTGATATGAGAATACTTTTTAATCGTTTTTAAAATATAATTTTCAACAGATCCCCATGGAGGACTAAATTTTTGAGGTACAATTGCAATCTGATTTTGATATTCTTTTTTGGAATAACTATTAATAAGCTTCTGTTCAAATTGTATTTTACCATTATTAAATTTTCTTCTAGAATATAAAATATCAAGGAGAGTTGTTTTTCCACTACCAATCTTACCTTCAAAAACATAACAAGCTCCTCGGTGTATGTCAAATTGTTTAATAAATATTTCATTTCCACTCTGTGAAAATTTTAAATCTTTAATACTATAAATAGGTATAGGCATAAAATTCCTCTATCTAAACTAAATCATATTAATAAAATTACTCAAAACCAAATCACTATTCGTTGACTTTGCTACAAAATGATCATCAATCATCACACCTGATGAACTACGAACTTCAACATACTTTTTCATTATTTCCAAAGAGAACTCTGGATGGAATTGAACAGAAAATATATAATCAAACAATTGAAATGCTTGAATACACTTGTCATTATATGCCAATTTAATTGCATTGTCAGGAAGAATGGAAATATGATCTTGATGAGATTCATATACAATCATTTCAACGGGAAGACTTTTAAAAAGTGATGATTTTTTTCCTTTATCAGTCAAAGTTATTGTATGAGAACCTAACTCCCATCCTTTAGGATTCAATTCAACTTTTCCACCAAAACTCTTAGCAATAATTTGATGGCCAAAACAAATTCCAAATATTGGCAGGCCTTTATTGCCAACTCCCCTTATACTATCCTCTAACCTTAACATCCAATCATCTTCATCATAAACAGACCTTGGTGAACCTGTAATAATCCATCCATCTGCATGATCATCATTAATTTTTTGTTCTGAATATACTCTTATCCAATCAAACCTGCAATCATAATCAGCCAAAGAAGACATTATCCATTCAGGAGATTGACCAAACTCTTTTGAAACAGACTCTAAACTTGGGCCACAATCTAAAATTTTTATCATTTTCATATATTATGATTCTTATTCCAAATAAGTCTTTATTTAAACTATATCTTCATTAAGTTCGTGCAAATATGCTGTTTCATATTTTAAATATAAAACACAACTCTATTACATGGAATTATTTTGAAGAAAATGTTCTGCATCTAACGCAGCCATACATCCTGAGCCTGCAGCAGTCACTGCTTGCCTATATACAGTATCTTGAATGTCACCTGAAGCAAAAATTCCAGGAATAGATGTACAAGTACTATCTGGCTTTGTTATTATGTACCCTTGTTCATCTAAATTAATTTGCCCTTCAAATAAAGCTGAATTCGGCTGATGACCTATTGCAATAAATACACCATCCATTTCAACTCGCTTAATTTCATTTGATAAAACATTTCTTAAATCAACACTAGTCAAACCTTCTTTATCTGGTTCACCTATCATTTCTTCAATAACAGAATTCCATATAATATCTATCTTTGAATTACTTAATGCACGCTCTTGCATTATTTTGGACCCTCTAAATTCGTCTCTTCTATGAACAATAGTAACTTGAGATGCAAACTTAGTTAAAAAAGTAGCTTCTTCCAATGCAGTATCACCTCCACCCACAACCATTACCTTTTTATCTTTGAAAAAAAATCCATCACAAGTTGCACATGCTGAAACACCATGCCCCATTAATTTTTTTTCTGATTCCAAACCTAAAAGTTTTGCTGAAGCACCTGTAGAAATAATTAATGTCTCAGATAAATATATCTCATCCCCAACATAAACTTTAAAAGGTCTTTTTGAACAATCTACTTTGTCTACTGTTTTATAAAATGTTTTTGCATCAAATCTCTGAGCTTGCTTACGAAATAAATCCATCATCTCAGGGCCTAACACACCTTCAGGGAATCCTGGATAGTTTTCTACATCAGTCGTAATTGTCAATTGACCTCCAGGTTGAATTCCTTCAAAAACGATTGGTTTTAAATTTGCCCTAGCAGCATAAATAGCTGCAGTCAAACCAGCGGGGCCTGATCCAATGACAATAACTTTTTGTACTGTATTTTCCATAATTAAATCAATTCATCAAGAGCATCAGATAATTCATTTTTACCAACAGCTCCAACAATTTGCTTTTGTACTTCTCCTTTTGAAAATACTAATAGACTTGGAATACTACGAATACCATATGTAGAAGCTATTGTTGGATGATGATCAACATTAACTTTCCCAACGATTGCAGTGTCTTTGTAATCAGATGCAATTTCATCAACTGTTGGTGCAATTTGCCTACATGGGCCACACCACTCAGCCCAAAAATCAACTAAAACTGGTTTAGCAGATTTTAAAACTTCTAACTCAAAATTTTCAGCAGTAAACTCTTTAGTAAAATCGCCCATCTAACATGCTCCTATCATTCAAAAAATTAAAAAAATATCATAAATTCATCTACTAATTTATTGAAAACTTAAATGCAGTCCATAGATTTTTAATATTATTAATTTTTATTTATAATTATCATAAATAATCAATAATTTTAATAATCAATTATTATTATAAAATAAATCTAATTTTAACTAATAAATAAACCAAAAACTTCATAAAGTTTATCATGATAAAGGAAAAAATGAAAAAAATAATATTAAGTATAGCATTATGTTTTTTATGTATAAATTGTTCTAATACTACTGCTCCTAATGAAAATAACAATAATACAACATGGGTCTTTGTTGCGAATGAAGGTGAATATGATTTTTCAGGACAAACGAATACGGGTACTATTTCCATGATTGATTCACATGGAAATGTGTATGAAACAGAAAATTTAGGAGACATTATTCATTCATTGGTCGTATATGATGATAAATTGATTACATCTGTCAATAATAGTCAAAAAATATTAATATTTGACATTTCTGCTTCTGGAATTAGCAATAAACATGAAATACAAACCATAAATGCTTTATCCCCAAGAGAATTAATAATACTTGAAAATAAAGCATATTTTGGAACATGGAATTCTGATTATAATATTTACCAAAACACTCCTGGTTTTATTCAAGTATTAAATCTTGATAATCTAGAAATAGAAGAATCAATTGAAGTAGGCATAATGCCAGAAGGATTATTAATACATGATAATTTTCTTTGGGTAGCAAATAGTGGAGAATCAACCATAACTAAAATTGACATCTCATCTAATTCAGTTTTTGAAACCATAGACGTAGGCCCAGGGCCACAAAATTTAATCCACCATAATGATGAAGTTTATGTGTCTAGAACTTTCTATGATGACACTTGGAATACATTCCATGGATCTTCTAAAATAATTTCTAGCAATGTACCCTCTTTAATTAAAAACTATGGATCGGGCGCACCTTGCGGAGGTTCTGTTATGGTATATGGCAATCAAGTATACAGATCTTATGAAGGTGGAATTGCTCCATTAGATGCCGAACTAAACATTAATACTTCTTCTAGAATAGGAAATTATTCTCAAACTAATGTATATCATGTTGAAATCATAAATGACAATATTTGGTTTGCAATTAAAAATGGTAATTATCCTGGTGAAGTTAAAGTAGTAAACTCAAATGGCTTTGAATTAAATACATATTCAGTAGGAATCAATCCAGGCGACTTTGCTTTTTGGACAAAACAATAATTCTTACATCAATTCCAAAATTGCCATTCAATGGCTAAATTACTAATGGATTCAATAGGAAATGAAGAACTACTATTAGAGTGTTTTTCTCCAAATAAATTTGACGTAATCATTTTATAAGAAACTTTAAATCGCTTAACCGTTATACCAAATTCCATTGTACCAACATTAGCAAAAAAAGATTGATTCGAAATTTCTAGAGTATTAAGAGGTATATCAATAGGATTTATCATATTCATACCTGAATGTTTAATGGATGTTAACTCTATTCCAACAAATGGTTGATATCTAGCATTTCTCCAAAACCATACATTGGGTGACAAGAATGCATATAAATGATTATATATTTCAATAGGTGACTTATTATTGTTGCTTTGATTATGAAAAGAACCTTTTTGTGATAATAGAAACCACTCAAAATCCATAGTCAGTTCACTACCAAAACCAAGATATTCATGAATCGAATCTTGAACGGAAAAGAAATCAAATAAAAATTTATTATTATTTCCTAGATAACCTATTTTCAATGAAGTTACATCAATATGACTTTTACCAAATTTATTTTGATCTAATAAATTAAAATAGATAGAATGTCTTTGATCAATACTTAAAAAATAATTATTCCTTAACCATTTAAATGACATTTCAGGTTTCAAATTTTTATCTATAATTGCAATGTCAACGTCAAAAACAAAATTCTCATTATCATATTTCATTCCCGGTCTCAGAATATTATAATTATATTCATTAATTTTATCTTCACTTTCTGACATAATCCACTTAGAATCATATTTGAAATAAAAGTTTATTTTTTTTCTAAAATAATAACTTATAATTTCATCATACCAAAAAGTAAAAAATGAACTTTTACTTCCATCACGATTAATATTTGAAACTTGAATGGCTGGATGAGCATCAAACATCCATGCATTACTATTTTTCATTATTTTCAGCCCTGAATGGAAAGACTCAACTTCCCTTAAAAAAACATTTTCAGAATTCAAAGGAAAATGATGATTTTCAAAATGATACATTATATCTAAATCAATGCTTCCACGATCCATATTATTTTTATAATTAAAGAGATAATTCTGCAAACCATCATCCCATGAAGAAGATGAGTAAATGATAGGTGGAGACATTGTCAAACCATGAAAACTATATTGAATACTATCACTTTGTCTAATTTCTAATGAAAGGCCTAATTCACCTAAACCATAATCACCTTTTTCATAATGAATCTGAGAAATATTATTAACACTATCTGGAACATTCCGAAAAGAAAACAACTCAGGGAATACATATCCACCCTGAGGCAATTGAAGAGCACCGTCAACCAATACCTGATTATTTGAATAATCATTTGTGAAAAAAGGATAGTATTTATTTAAAATAAAAGTATTTTGTCCACTTTCATCCAAAATGAAATGAATGTTATTTTTATTAGAATATAAAAAATCAGATGTTACTATAATCGATTCTTCAAACTGACACCAAAGAAAGGTTGTCAATGAAAAAACAAGCGCATGAATCATCTTTTCCCGCTTTAATAATTAAAAAACATAAAAAAATATTAAATTGAATTAGAAATGATTTTGGAATGATAACTACGATAAAATTCATATATTGAAAATAATATCCCAGTGTACAATAGAGAACTAATCATTGTATTACCAAAAAATGGCAATGCCATTGTATAACAAACAATAATACCTTCCAGAGTTTTTGGATAATATGAGCTAGTAACCCAAACACCAAAATTAGTAATTAAGAAAAAAATACAGGCACCACTTATTGATGAGATCAAACAATTTCTTACATTAACTTTCTGTATTAATAACATTCCCAAAAAAGTAACTAAAATTAATGAGCCATAAACCCAATAAATAGTTTTGTGAGACCCTAAAAATAAATCAGAAAAAAACATTGCCAAGATAGGTAATAAAATTGCAAATGATCTATTTTTAACATAATAGCCACTGAATAAACCTATTGCAATGATTGGAGTAAAATTAGGGGGATGAGGAATAAGCCGTGTCATGGCAGCAAAAATTATGATAAGCGGTAATATTAATTTGTTCATTTAATCTAATCCTATTTTATAATGCTAATTTAAGAAGCTTCTAAATAATTATTAATCAAATATATGTCAAGCTAAATAAAATATTATCATACTCCTTTATGATCACTAAATCATTCAAATGAAGAAAGAGCCATATACATATTAGTATCCAATACACATAACGATTTAATTAATGTTGCTTCAGGAAACTTTAAATTATTAAAAGAACTCAAATCTTTAACATCTTGTCTCATTAATATGACATGCTCTAACTTAAATAAAATCTGCTTCGGAAAATCATCAATCAAATCAACTGTTTTACGTAAAACATCTAATCCTAGCCCTAAATCTCCAACGATCTTTCCAGCATTAGAATAATCAATCATAATGTCATCATTAAAACTCTCAATTTTTCCAATATCATGAAGAATTAATCCGCTCAATACTAAATTTCTATCTAGATCAGGATAATTAGGTAAAATTTCTACTGCCATTTCAATCATTGTCACTATATGCTTCAAAAATCCTCCCTTAATAGGATAATGTGAATCTAAGGAAGCAGGTATCATTTTAATTTTATTTTCATGATTTTTAATAATTAATTGAATTAATTTTTTATATGGAAAGGATAATGTTTTTGTAATCTTCAACATTCGTTTCCACAATGTTTCAATTGGTTCTGAAACTTGTTTTATTAATAAATCATTAGAGAATCCATAACAAGAATATTGATTGGTTGTAGCTTTATTTATGTTTAAGACTTTAAGCTGAAGAGAATCATTAAACTTAGTCACCTCTCCTTTGACTGCAACAGGATCTCCTTTGTCGAAACGCTCATTAAAATTCTCTACTAAATCCCATAATTTACCAGATATGATTCCCGTTGAATCTATAAAAGTTAGATCAAGGAACAACTCCCCATTCTTAGCATGTCGTAAATTTTTTTCCTTACAATAATAAAACCCTTGGATTGTGCTACCTATTTTAAAATCAGAAATTTGAATTAATTTCATTTGATAGTGTTATTGACATTTTTTACATAAACCAAATAATTGATGAATGTGTTTTTTTAAGATAAAACCATTATTCAAAGCAATTTCCTCTTGCTTATTTTCTATTTCATCATCAACAAATTCTACAATATCACCGCAATCAATGCAAATCAAATGATCATGATGAGATGAATTTAACTTACTTTCATACCTCGCACGTCCATCACCTAATTCTAATTTCCTTACCAAATTATTTTTCACCAATAAATCAATTGTTCTATAAACAGTTGCTCGGGAAACACTTTTACCTTTTTTTTTCATCGATAAATAAATCTCTTCACATTCTCGATGACCTTCACCTAAAACAATCTCCTCTAATATCTCTAACCTCTGAGGAGTAAACTTTAAACCCTCATTCGATAACATTGTTTTATATGAATCATAGATTTTTTTACTTAACATTGAATAATACCTTATTAATTGAATTTCAATCTCAATTAAATTACATTTTAAAAAGATAACATAAAAGAATTTTTAAAATTGAAGTTGATTTAAATTCGCATATTTAGCAATGAGTTTTTTTCTTATGTTTCCTGCAAATTGTATTGTCAATTTAGCTGTTTCACCAACGCCTTCAACAGCTAAAATCTTTCCTCTACCAAATAATTTATGCTCCACTTTATCTCCAATTGAAAATTCATTTGCTGATGATTTGATTGTACTTTTCTGCCTTGATAAGGAACTATACTCATTTGGTTTTATCACATGTGTTTTTTTAGAATTAATAAAATCCAACATGTCTGACGGTAATTCATGTAAAAAACGTGATTGAGTAGTAGGAATTGGCGGACCACCAAAACGCCTTCTTGTATTTGCATGGGACAAATATACTTTTTGTTCAGCTCTAGTTAGGGCTACGTAAAACAATCTTCTTTCTTCTTCCAAATCATCTAATTCATAAGCACTTCCACCTAATGGGAACAAACCTTCTTCCAAACCTACCAAGATAACAACTGGAAACTCCAAGCCTTTTGCACTATGAATGGTCATTAAAGTAACGGCTTTATCTGAATCGTTCCATCTATCAATATCTGTCAACAATGAAACTTCTTCTAAAAAATCTGCCAAATTATCATCTTCCTTTGTATCTTGATAGTCTACTACACTATTAATAAGTTCTTCAACATTTGCCCATCTATCTTGAGCATCTACAGTATTTTGATTTTCATAATAACTTTTTAAATTGATATCTAGAAGAATATCAGTTGCAATCGTTGCTGCATTTAATTGATCATAAGATTTTTGAAATTTCAAAATGAGATCATTAAATTCTTTCAAAGATTTCTTTTGTTTGGGACCAATGTCAAGTTCATTAAGATTTGATATGATTTCAAGATATGAGCATTTTTTTTCTTTTGCTAAGACATGAATTTTTTCCAAAGAAGTTTTCCCAATTCCTCTAGGTGGAAAATTGATCACCCTATCAAAACTAATACCATCATGAGGGTTTACAATGAGTCGTAAATAAGCTAAAACATCTTTAATTTCTTTACGATCATAAAACTTTGTACCTCCAATGATTTGATAAGGTACGGCTTCTCTTCTCAAAGAATCTTCTATTGCACGACTCTGGGCATTTGTACGATATAAAATGACAATCTTATCAAAATCTTTATCATTTTTTAACGATTCATCACGTATGAGTTTTACTACCTTCCAACTTTCTTCTCTTTCATCATTACATTCTAACACAGAAAGTTTTTCTCCACATTCATTTTCAGTCCATAGTTTCTTTTCTGCCCTATTGCTATTTCGCGAAACCACAGCCCAAGCACAATCAAGAATGAATTGAGTAGATCTATAATTTTGTTCTAATTTTATTATATTTGAATCACCAAATGCCTCTGAAAAATTTAAAATATTATTTACATCTGCTCCTCGCCAACTATAAATGGATTGATCATCATCCCCTACCACACATATGTCTCTATGTTGATTAGAAATTGCATGAACAAATTCAAACTGAGGACGATTAGTATCTTGATATTCATCAACAAGCACATATTTAAATTTTTTCTGATAATATTCCAACCGAATGGAATGTTCAGAAAACAACTCTAATGGTTTAAGTAATAAATCATCGAAATCCAATGCGTTATTACCTTGTAATGCATTTTGATACTCCATATATATTTCACTTAATTTTTCATCAAAATAACCTGTGGCTGTTTTACTTAGGAATTCAGATGAAATCATTTGATTCTTATACTTACTAATATGTCCTTGTATGGATTTTGGAACAAAAGTTTTTTCATCTAGCTCCATATCTCGAATCACGCCCTTTATTAATGATTTACTATCATCCTGATCATAAATGACAAAATTATTATCATAACCCAACATATGAATTTCTCTTCTAAGAATTCTTGCTGATATTGAATGAAAGGTTCCTACGTTCATGGATGAAACATCCACATCTAAAAGCTTCTGAACTCGTTGTTTCATTTCATCTGCAGCTTTATTTGTAAATGTAACGGCTAAAATGTTTTCTGGAGGCAAGCCAACTTCTTGAACTAAATATGCAATCTTATGAGTAAGTACCCTAGTTTTTCCACTACCAGCTCCAGCAAAAATCAAAATGGGACCACCTATTAACTCAACAGCCTGTTTTTGCTGTTTATTTAAATTATCAATATTCATTATTTAGCCATGGTTTTTCGTTTACGCTTTAATTGTAATTTAGCCAAGTTATGCTGATCTACCGTCTGAGTAAAAACATGTCGACCTTCACCATCTGAAACAAAATAAAAATATTTTGACTCATCTGGATACATTGCTGCTTTTATTGCCTCAATTCCTGGATTATTAATGGCGCCAGGAGGCAAACCCTTATACATATAGGTATTATATGGACTATCTACTTCTAAATCTTTATTAAATAATCGTCTTGGTTTTCCAGGTATTATGTACTGAATGGTGGGATCTGCCTGTAGCAACATGTTTTTTTTCAATCTATTATGATACACTGACGAAATTAAAGGCATTTCATCAACATACATTGCTTCTCCTTGAATTATTGAAGCAAGAGTTACAATTTCTTGCATTGTAAAATTCATCATGCCATCACCATTATTAATTATTTTTTGATAGTTGGATTTAAATTGATTTACAAGTAATTCCAATATTTCTTTTTCAGTATAATATTTAAGTAAAAAATATGTATCAGGAAAAATAAAGCCTTCCAATGACTCTGATTTAATATCTAGCTCATTTAAAAAGTTTTCATCTTTACATAAACGCATAAATTTATCTCTATCAATCTTCAATTTTCCATGTAATTCATCCGCTATTTGTTCAATATTCCATCCTTCAATTATTGTTGTTTTTACAAGGTCCCCTGGCTGTGACGTAATTTTCTTTATTAACTGCCTCATTGAAGAAATACCTTTCAAATCATAACGACCAGGACGGATGTTTTTTGTATTCATTGTCATTTTTACAGCTAATTTGAATGTAGTCAAATTTTCAATGCATTCGTTTTCTTTTAATAAAATTCCCACAGATGTGGCTGAAGAACCTTTCGGAATAGTAATGAAATAATCAAGATCATTACATCTTATTTGCCTATCTAAAATAAACAAATAAAATGATAATAACAGGACAGACATTAAAACTAACGTGCCAATTAAAATTTTATATCTTTTTATAAATTCTAAATTATAATCAAACATTATACTCAAAAATTAGTAGAAGAAATTACCATTATCCAATGGATTAGAAATTTATAATTTTTTTTTAACAATAGTTGTTGTATGTTTTTTAACCATACCATTAATTTAATCCATCGTGAAAGAATGGGATAATGATAATAAAAGCTTATTTAATTCCTGGTCTTTTGGAAAAATTAATTATCAGCTTTTTGGAATTGGCTTAATAACCATAATCTTTGGTTATCTTTTAATGGCATGGGGTGAGACTGAAAGCATTCAATCAATTAAAATTGCACCCATAATTTTAATCATAGGATATTGCATTATAATACCTGCAGCCATTTTAGTAAAGCCAAAAAAGAAGAAATAAAGATTTTATGGGGTGGTAGTTCAACTGGTTAGAGCACCGGCCTGTCACGCCGGAAGTTGCGAGTTCGAGTCTCGTCCATCCCGCACCCTAAAGCCTCTGTTAATTCAGGGGCTTTTTTACATCTAAAAAGAGATGAATATGGCACCAATATGGCACCGTTTTAATTTACATAAGTTTAGTATGGATAAAAAAGAATTGGAGAAGTGGGTTTAGTTACTTAGTATAATATTTATAATTTGAATAATATCTAATATATCAATAGCACCATCATTATTAACATTTGCCGAATATATTTGAAAATCAATAGGGCTAAAATCATTTAGAATTATTCCTGCTAACAATACTATATCTTGAATATTTATTAAATTATCAAAATTTATATCTCCCAAGATAATCCCATTATCAGTAGAGTTTATTATTAAATCTATTCCTCCATATAAACCAAATTCATTTTCTTCTAGTAAGATAATTCTATCTTCAGCATCTTGGCACCATTCATCATTTTCACAGTAT
>JAYZCM010000071.1:0-10533 GCA_036338305.1 Fidelibacterota bacterium
AATCTAATTAAGAACCTATTTAGGATAAATGGAAACCTTGGGGATGTCATATTATTTGATGAGAAAGGTTTTCATGGACCTGAGCAGCCTACGAAAATTCCAAGAAAAATAATATTATCTGGATTTCAATTAAAGAAATATTCAAATAATATGACAAGGACTGCGATTCCTGTAATTATTTCTGACTTGAAAGGTTTATCTGAAATCCAAAAGAGTGTTATGGGAGTTGGTTCTGGAACTCGAGGTAAATATGAATCATATCATTTAAGAAATTTAAAGGATAACCAGGTTATAAAGCATTTTTCAAAAATAATTAGTAGAAAATATAACTATGTTAATACAAAAATTAATCTTATCAATAAAATAAAACAATATTTCAAATATTGATGGTAATGTTTTTAACTAAAAACAAAAATCCCTCCGTTTATCGAAGGGAATTGTTGTGGGCGGTGAGGGACTCGAACCCCCGACCGCCTGGGTGTAAACCAGGAACTCTGAACCAACTGAGTTAACCGCCCATTAGCTTTTTTTATATGGAAGAATTTATTTTTGTTTTAATGTCTTCCTCTTTTTCATTACTTATTCCTAATGCTATGTTTAACACTTCTTTGACATTTTTTGCAAAAGTAATTTTTAAATCTTTAAGTACTGTATTTGGTATTTCTTCTAAATCTTTTTTATTTAATTCAGGCGCTATTATATGGTTTAATCCTGCTCGGTGAGCAGCAGTTGCTTTTTCTTTTAGACCGCCAATGGGTAGTACATTTCCTCTAAGTGATATTTCACCTGTCATCCCAAGGCCGTTTTTGATGGGAGTATTTGTTAGCAAGGATACCATGGCTGTAATCATGGCAACACCAGCAGAAGGTCCATCCTTAGGAATTGCACCTGCAGGCACATGTACATGCAAATCAAATTTTTTATAAAAATCTTGTTCAACGCCCATTGATTTAGAATTAGATCTAACATATGAATATGCCGCTTGGGCTGACTCTTTCATTACATCACCTAGTTTCCCTGTTAGTTTTAACGCCCCTTTTCCAGGCATCTTGGAAGCTTCAATAAATAATATATCCCCACCGAAGGCTGTCCAGGCTAATCCAATGACGACACCAGGTTGACTTGTACGTTCTGCTATTTCTGAATAAAATTTTATTGGACCTAAATATTCATATATTTTTTTCTTGTTTATTGTTACTTTTTTTGCTTTTTTAGAAGCAATATCACGAGCAACTTTTCTACATACATTTGCAAGCTGTCTTTCTAAGTTCCTTACACCTGCTTCACGAGTAAAAGATTCTATGAGTAAACAAATAGCATTATCTTCAAATTTTATTTCAGCTTTACGTAATCCATGTTCTTTAATTTGTTTAGGAATGAGATGACTTTTGGCAATTTGTAATTTTTCATCAATTATATATCCTGAAAATTCTAAGATTTCCATTCTGTCTCTTAATGGTCCAGGTATTTTATCTACTCTATTGGCTGTTGTCAAGAACATTACATTGGATAGATCGAAATCAACTTCTAGATAATGATCATTGAATGAAAAATTTTGTTCAGGATCTAAAACCTCAAGTAGAGCGCTTGAAGGGTCTCCTCTGAAATCCATACCTAATTTATCTATTTCATCAAGTATGAAAATGGGATTATTTGTTCCAGCTTTTTTCATGCTGGCAATTATTCTTCCAGGCAAAGCGCCAATATATGTTCTTCTATGACCTCTGATTTCTGCCTCATCTCTAACGCCTCCAAGAGAAATTCTAACAAATTCTCTGTTCATGGCTCTAGCTATAGATTTACCTATTGATGTCTTCCCTGTACCAGGAGGCCCTCCAAAACATAGAATAGGACTTTTCATCCTATCTCCCTTTTTTGCTCGTGATTTTTTTAGCTTTCTAACAGCTAAATGTTCTACAATTCTTTCTTTCACTTTATCTAGGCCAAAATGATCTTCATCAAGCACTTTTTGGGCATGTGTAGTGTCTTCATTGTCTTTAGATTCTTTTGACCAAGGAAGGTCAACTAGCCAATCTAAATATGTACGAGCTACTGTGTATTCAGGAGATTGTGCAGGGATTTTTTGCATGCGAGTAAGTTCTTTTTTAGCAACTTCTTCAACTTTTTCTGGCATTAAAGCAGCTTTGATTTTTTCTTCTAATTCATCTAATTCTACTCCGCTACCATCTTCACCAAGCTCTTTTTGTATGGCTTTCATTTGTTCTCTTAAAAAATATTCTCTTTGAGATTTTGAAATTTCATCTTGTACATCAGATTGTATTTTTTCTCCAAGTTCAATTCTGTGAATCTCTCTATTAATTATTACAGTTGCTTTCTCTAAACGCTTTTTTATGTCCATTTCTTCTAATATATCTTGTTTTTCTTTAGTAGAAATATTCATTAGAGCAATGGTTTTGTCTGCTAATTTTGCAGGATTTTGTATGTTGTTTATAGCTTGGAATTGCTCTTCGCTTAAATAAGGTGCAATTTCGATGAGTTTCTTGAATATTTCTTGAAGGTTTATGGCAATGCTTTCTAATTCTTGAGAGGTTTCAATTGAACCATATATCTTATTTACAAGGCCTTTGTAATAAGGCTCTGGTTTCATGAACTTGTCAACTTTTACTCTTTCTATGCCTTGTACAATTGCAGATCTAGATTTATCAGGCATGTCAAAGACTTTCATCACCATGGCCAAAGTACCAAATTCATATAAATCTTTTTCAGTAGGATTTTCTAGTGAACCATCTTTTTGAGCAACTACAACAATATATTTTTTACCACTTTTGGGTAAATCCGCAATTAATTTTAATGATTGTTTCCTTCCAACATATATTGGAATGATTTGTTGAGGAAATAAAACAGTATTTCTGAGAGGTAAAATAGGGTATATTTCTAATTCATTTTTTACTTTTTCAGTTGATTTTTCAATATCTATCGGCATTAATTCTCCATATGGTAATTAATTTTACTCTAAAAATTATAATTAAATTTATTAATGTTTATTAGGATAAAAAATGGATTTATTTTAATAAACTTTTATATTAAGGTGATATTTGTGATACTTCTCACATTTTTCCATAAATCTAACTATTCTCTTCGTGGATCATGATATTTTCTTTAAATTTACATTCAAGTTTGTGTGTGCTTTGATAAATGAGACAATTATTTTTTATTAATATTATATTTTTTGCACTTTGCCGTGGACATTTTTTAGATAATATACCTATTACTCTAAAACAGCCAGATGGTGTTAGCTTTTCATGTTTATCTTCAGGAAATCATTATTATGTAAGGCTGCATGATGATGCAAATAATACCATTATTCAAAGTGAAATAGATGGATATTATTATTATGCGCAGATGCTTGATGAAATGGTTGTACCAACAGAATTTCGTGCAGATAATCCCATGCCTAAAAATTTATTGATATCACAGGGTATTAAAATAACTAGAGAAGAATATTTACGAAGGAAGAGTATAAAGGAAAAGGGGCAAGATAGAGGAAAAGGAAGAGATGCGCCAACCATTGGTACCATTAATAACATAAATATTTTCATTAGATTTTCTGATGAAGAAGAATTTAGTACACCACGGTCAGTCATGGATGAACCTTTCAATAAAATTGAAGGACCATCCATTAGTCATTATTATGATGAAGTTTCATATTCTCAGTTAGAAGTAATTACACATCATTTTCCAAGTTGTGAGATGTCATCAAACATTTCGTATCAAGATGTTTTTCCTCGTTCATATTATCAACCTTTTAATGCCCAAACTAATCCTAATGGTTATACGGCTGAAAATTCAACAATGCGTGAACATACATTATTGAAAAATGCCATAGAATTTATTTCACATGAGGTTCCTTTGGATTTAGATGTAGATGGAAATAATGATGGATATGTGGATAATGTTACTTTTTTGGTTTCAGGTTCTCCTGATGGTTGGAGTGATTTGTTATGGCCACATCGATGGTCTTTGTATAGTTTTGATGTTTGGATAAATGGTAGCATAGTAGATGCTTATAATTTAAATCTTGCTACTGGTGGGTATTTTACTGTTGGTACTTTATGTCATGAATTTTTTCATTCTTTGGGAGCGCCTGACTTATATCATTATAATGACAATGATGCTCCAATTGCAGCAGGAGGTTGGGACGTGATGGATGGAAGTAGTGACACTCCTCAATATATGGGAGCTTGGATGAAACATAAATATGGTAATTGGATAGATTGTCCAGTAATAGAACAATTAGGGATTTATCCACTTTTACCATTACAATATCAAGAAAATAGTTGTTTTCGCATTAATTCCCCTAATTCAAATAATGAATTCTTTGTTGTTGAATATAGAAATAAAAATGGACTATATGAAATTAATACACCCGGGAATGCCTCTGGGATGTTGGTTTATAGAATAAATGGAAATTTAAATGGTAATGCTGATGGACCTCCAGATGAAATTTATGTTTATAGACCTGGGGGAACAACTGAAGACAATGGAAATCTTACCGAAGCCATTTTTAGTGAGGAGGTTGGAAGAACGGAAATTAATGATTCAACGAATCCTTCTAGCTTTCTTTATGGGGGAGCTCCGGGAGGTTTAAATATACGAAACATTGGGCCTGCAGGGGACATAATCGAATTTATTTATTGGAATATTTTTGTTCAAACTGAAATTGTAGGCATAATGAATGATGATGATGGTGATGGTATTCTCAATCCTGGGGAATCTGCTCAATTAGTTTTCTCATCAAATATTTTAAGTGCTCCAAGTGATGCTGAGAATGTCATGATTTCTTTAGATTCAGACCTTGATTGGCTGACCTTCAATCCATCTCAAATAACATTAGATGAGTTACCAGCTAATGGAAATTTAGTAGCAGCGGAAACAGAATTGATTTTAGATGACATTGACGTTTTGGAACCTGCAGAATTTTCATTGCAAATTGATGCTGAGTTTTCTGATAATGGCATGATGATTGATTATAGTGATAGCTTTGATTATGCATTGGATGTCACTTTAAATCAATTTGGGTTTCCAATTACAATGTCTGAGGTTCGTTCTAGTCCGTTAATTCTTGATATTGATGGGGATGGTAATAATGAGATAATCATTTCTGATTATAGTGGCATAGTTCATATATACGATTCATATGGAATTGAAAGAGTTGATGACATATTTCCCTTTATAACGGGTAATCAAATTTGGGCTTCTCCTTCAGCTGCCGATTTAGATGGAGATGGTCATATTGATTTTGCAATAGCATCAAAAGACAAACATTTGTATGTATTTGATCATGATGGTTTAAAAATTGATTATGAAACAGATGTGTATCTTATTGGAACTCCTTCAATTGGGAATATTGATGATGATGAAGAATTAGAAATTGTTTTTTCTGGATATTCTATAAATAATAAAATTTTTGCAATTAATCATGATGGGAGTGATGTTGAAGGTTTTCCATTATTCTTAGGTGAAAAATGTAAGGCTGGTCCCGCTTTGGCTGATTTTAATGATAATGGGAAAGATGATATTGTAATAGGAACAGATGATGATAATCTTTACCTTATTTATGATAATGGTGAATTTGCTCCTGGATTTCCTTATGTCTCAACTGATAAAATTCAAGTAGCTCCTTCAATTGCAGAGCATGATGGACAGAAAGTTATCTTTTTTGGAAATATTGCAGGTGAGTTCATAGCCATTAATGATGATGGTAGTTTAAGATTTCAATATAATTCAAATGATCGAATTAATACTTCACCTTCTTTCATTAATGTTAATGAGAGTTTACATGTCTTGTTTGGCTCTAAAGTTGATTCATTATATATGTTTGACATGCATGGAAATGAAACCTTAAGATATCCTGTGAATGGCAATATTGAAGGTGGCATTATTGTTGCAGATTTAGATGGAGATGAAAATGCGGAAATCATCGCATCTATGGATGGAGGTGAAATTTTGGCATTAACACTTGATGGTAGTTTATATCATCATTTTCCCTTAAAAAATGATTTACCTTTTACTGGTGCTCCAATTGTCATGGATATTGATCAAGATGAAGATTTGGAGATCATGAGTGGTGTGTTGAATGGTCTTGTTGCGATAGATGTAAAAGATAGGGGTGTCTCAATGAATCATTGGAATATGTACAGAGGAAATAATAAGCGTAATGGATATTTTATTTCTCTCAATACATTTGAATGCTCTGTTTCAATGGGAGATGTTAATGGTGATGAAGCCATTAACGTATTAGATCTTGTTCAGATCTCTTATTACATTTTGGAATATGGAAATTTAAATTTTACTTGTGCAGCAGATATTAATGAAGATGATAATATTGATATTTTAGATTTAGTAGTTTTGATTAATTTTATTTTAAACAATAATTGAAAATAATTTACCTATAAAAAAAGCACCGAAATTCGGTGCTTTTTTTATATAATTTGATAAATACTATCTTAAGCCAGAACCGCCTCTTCTTCGACCTCTAGGACCTTTTCCTCTTCGTCTTCCAGCATCAGCTTTAAAATCATCAGAGCCTTGTTCCCAACCATAATCATTGTTTTTTGACTTATAAACCAAATCATCAATTTGGGAATCCGTATTGGCTAATAAAAAACTTCCAAGTGAAATTGTCAATAAAATTAATTTATGCATCATACTCCTTTAAAATTTAAATCCCTCGTCACTAATCAGTGTAATTTATCATTTTTTACAAATAAAAATAAAGGTTTTTTTGTAACATTCTGTTAATTATGATTTTTTTAGGGGCAATTTATTGTATTTTGTTGTTCTATAACTGCATTTAATAAGCAATCTGGATAACCATTGATTCCTGGGCAAAATTGATTATTATGTAAATAAATCCAAAACAAGTGAGGGAGATTGCATAGACTTTCTGGAATTTCTCCTGTCATATTATTATTTAATAAATATATTCTTCGTAGATTAATTAGGTTACCAATGCTTTCTGGAATCTCTCCTGATAAATTATTATTATCTATTCGCAAATATTTAAGAGAAGACATATTGCCAATATTTTCTGGAATTGATCCACTTAAATTATTTTCATCTAATCTTAAATTAGTTAAATTGGTTAAGTTTGTTAGACTTTGGGGTAATGAGCCTTCTAATTGATTTCCATTGATCCATAACGAATCTAAATTAGTCAATAAACCAATGTTTGAAGGAATTTCTCCTGACAATGAGTTTTTGTTTAGTCGAAGCACTTCGAGCTTCTCTAGAGTGGTTAGCTCATCAGGAATGCTTCCAGATAATGAATTTCCTTCTAATCGCAATATTTTCAACTCTTCCAAACCGCTAAGTGATGTAGGTATTTCACTAGTTAGCTCTTTAAAAAGGAAAGTAATTTCTACTAGTCTGCTTTTTTCATAACCAACTGATGCATCCATGAATGTATCCCACCAATCTGTATTATAGCAATCACTAGCTCTCATCCCACCTATTAATGATTCAGGGTTTAGATCAATGAAGTTTTGTAAGATTTCATAATCCGCTTCATATACACAATGATTGTTAATTGACCAGTGCAATGGAGGGCAATTCCCACAGGTTTGATTGCCTATATCATTACCGGAAATGCAATTTGGATATTGATTTACATTTGCCTCACCGTTACAGGTTCCAAGTCCATTTTCACTATTGATTACCCATTCGCAATCAGCATGACAATCTGATTCATTTGAAAAATCCATGCATCTCTTAGGACAGATTTCATTATTATTGGCAGAAAAAAATAATTCAGATTCAGTAAAAATAGATTGACCATTCTCATTGGATTCGCATAGTTCATCAGGTAAAGTAGTTAAATTATTGTCATCTAAATTTAACATTTGTAAGCTTTCAAGGTTCTTTAATGAGCTAGGGACGTCATCTAGATCATTGTTGTTTAAATATAGCCATTCTAAATTTGTGAGATTTCCTAATGAATTGGGGATGAAATATAATGAATTATTCTGTGCATATATTTTTTTTAATGATTGTAAATCTTTAATTGATTCAGGGAAATATCCAATGTCATTATCATTAATGATTAATTCTTCCAAATGTATTAAACTTCCGATTTCAAGTGGTAGATTTGAGAGAAAATTATTTGTAATTTCTATTTTTTTTAAATTTATTAGCTGAGTTATCTCAGCAGGTAATGATGAAAACTCATTATCATTAAGTTTTAATGTTTCTAATGAATCAAGACCATTGATACCTTCAGGGAAAAAAGATAATCTATGGTTTGTTTCATCAATTTTGGTAGGGTCGTTAGGATCTATTATTACACTTTCATGATAGCTTAAATCAAGAGTGAATAGTCTATGGTCTTTCCAAGTTTGAACTCCGAATTCTAATGGTTCTATGCATCCATTGGCATTTTGATCTAAATAATGTCTATATGTTTGAGTGTTTGCATTGATAAAATCTTGAAGTATCACCAAATCATTACAATAATAATTTTCTGAATTGATGCTTGTGTTTGTTCCTAACGTACATTCTATTTCTTCTAAACAAATGTAATCTGATGATTCGGGTTCTGAGGGAGAACAAGAAAGAAACATTATTAATAAAATGAAATAGAAAGCCAGGTGATATTTTAATGAAATTTTATCCATGTCAGGTGATTAATTTATTCATTAATTAATATTCTCAAATAATAATAAATATAAAAAAAAACGCCTCTGAATTTCAGAGGCGTTTAATTGTAGTATTAAAGAAATTTACTTTCTTCCTCTAGCCATCTTTGTTCTTGCAACATCGCCATCTTTATCAATGAAATATAACCATCCTGCTTCACGTGTTACATCAGCATTTGCTACAACTTCTGAATTGCCACCTTTTGTAGTTCCACGAGTCATTTGTGTACGTGAAACATGACCATTTTTATCTAAATAGTATAAAAATCCAGCTTCTTTTTTTACGCCTGTATTTTTTACTTTATCTGCCATTTTATTATTCTCCTTATTAATAATGTAAAGCTGCATTTTGATAAATGCAATGATACTGTAAATTACGTTAATCTCTTCTAATTTATCAAGTATTTTTGAATCAATTTAATAAGAAAATTAAATTATGGGATTTATTTATGTTTAACCTTTTCTGTTCTAAAAGTTATTCCTTTGGAAAAATTCAAATATTTCTCACGACAAAATACCCAAACTCCAATGTTCATGGAGCCTAGTACAAGGTGAAAAATAGAATTCATTTCATTAAACATGTATAAATTGTATAATCCAATAAATAAATTGAACCAAATAATATATTTGATAGTTTGTATTTTTTCATTTTTTCTCATAATTTTCCTCTAAATTTATGTTCCGCACTCGATGAAAGATAAGTTGGTTTTTTTTAAAAGATTGCGCTGTAGATCACATAAGATTTTTTTTGGATGAAAAATGAGACATGGATCACAAATTAATTAATTGAATGTTATTAGGGGTTTTTTTATGTATTTTTTTATTGTAGTTCTATTTTGCATTAGTTGCACGCATGACATGCGTTCAGTTAAGCCTTCAGTTGAAACGGAGTATTCTTATTATTCTAATGGAAAAAAAGAATTTTCTGCAGAATATGTGAATGGGAAATTAAATGGTTTGATTAGACATTGGTCTGAAGATGGAAATATTATTTCTGAAGCTGAATATAGTAATGGCATGCTGCATGGGGTTTGGAAAAAGTATCATGAAAATGGAAAATTATCAGGTGAAACTAATTATTCATATGGTGAAAAGCATGGGATTGAAACATGGTATCATGTAAATGGCCAATTGAAATCAGAGCAAACATTTGTTTATGGTGTACCAAAAAATGACATGGTTCGTTGGCGATCAGATGGTTCAATTATTTATTGATTCTCTTATAATTTTAGTAAATAGAAAACTCTTTTATTTTTATCATTATTTTCCAATAGTCATGTATTTCATTTTCATTTTGAATAATTGTGACAATACTCACGAACCAATATCCTTGATAATGGGTAAATTCTGTTAAGATTATTAGTATGGAGTAAGAATACTTGATGATGGAAAAAAGAAATGATGAAGTTAGTTAAATATATTACATTGATATTTATGGTCAGTTATCTGGTTGCTCAAAATCAGAGAGAGATTACTGATGGATGTGAATTGCCTGATTCAAATGAAATGGGATATTTACATCTTACTGTTAATGGTGACGTATTATATAAGACACCTGCTGCGATTGGTGGTTGGCAATTTAGTGTAGATGGTGCCACGGTCATTAGTGCTTCAGGCGGTGACACGGGTGCAAATGGATTACTATCTCAATCAATGGGAAGTACTGTGCTTGCATTTTCATTATCAGGAGGTTCCATACCTGCAGGATGTGGAACCTTAATAAATTTGTCATTATCTGAAATTTCTTTAGGTCTTTTGGATATTGTTGTATCTGATGTAAATGGTCAGGCCATCCCCTTTGAATATTTTAATGAGAATGATTCTGATTGTCCAAATGGTACGGTTTTAATTTATGATGATTTTTATTTTGGCTCGTGTG
>JAYZCM010000072.1:0-13911 GCA_036338305.1 Fidelibacterota bacterium
ACTAATAAGCTTCTTCATCGGGCCCAAAATCATCCGCACACTCACGTTTCATCAAATTGGTGAAACAATTCGTAAAAATGGGCCTGAATCTCACCTCAAAAAAGAAGGTACTCCAACCATGGGAGGGATAATTGTATTATTGGCAATTATCCTTCCCACTATCCTATGGTCAAAACTTAATAATGAATATATAATTCTAATTTTAATTTCTACTACATGGATGGGAATGATTGGTTTTCTTGATGATTATTTAAAAATTATTAAAAAATATTCAAAAGGATTAATTGCAAGATATAAATTGTTTGGCCAAATAGGATTAGGGCTATTTATAAGTATTGCAATTCATAACATGTCAACAATATCTGACTATTCAACGTTTATTTCTATTCCATTTATTGCTAATGGAATGCTAAATATAGGCTGGCTATATACTCCCCTTACAATAATTGTCATAACGGGAACATCAAATGCAGTTAATCTTACTGATGGTCTAGATGGATTGGCCACAGGCTTAATAGCAATTGCCTCTCTTGCTTTTGCTGCAATTGCATATGCATCAGGACGAATTGACTTTAGCAACTATTTAAATATTTTATATATACCTAATTCAGGTGAATTATTTATTTTCTGTTTATCATTAGCAGGTGCATCAATAGGTTTTCTATGGTTCAATGCAAACCCTGCAAAAATATTTATGGGAGACACAGGCTCTCTATCTCTTGGAGCTGCATTAGGCACGATAGCAGTTTTATTAAAAAAAGAAATTTTATTACTTCTAATTGGAGGCGTATTTGTAATAGAGGCTCTATCTGTAATAATTCAAGTTTATTATTTCAAGTACACAAAAAAAAGGACTGGTGAAGGTAAGCGTTTTTTCTTAATGGCGCCATTGCATCATCATTTTGAACTAAAAGGTTGGCCCGAAAACCACGTAGTCATAAGATTCTGGATAATTGGTATTTTGTTAGCTCTCATTTCACTTTCAACATTTAAAATTCAATGAGAACATTAACAAATAATAGCCAAAATAACACTTGGACTAAAAAGAAAATCAGTATTATTGGTGCTGGAGTTAGTGGAATGGCTGCTGCAAAATTAGGAAAACATATTGGGGCTAAAATATTTATAAGTGAATCTAATTCTAAACCAAACAACTTAAATGAATTGAAAGAATTTGATTTTGAAATTGGCCATCATTCCAATAAAGTACTAGATTCAGATACAGTCATAATTAGCCCTGGAGTTTCTAAATCAATTAAAATAATCTCTGATTGTAAAAATAAAAACATACCAATAATTAGTGAAATTGAATTCGCTTCACTTTTTACAACATCACCTATTCTTGCCCTCACTGGTTCAAATGGTAAAACTACTACTACTAATCTTCTATATGAAATGTGCATAGCAGATGGAAAAAATGCATTAATTGGGGGAAATGTTGGAATTCCATTTTCAGAAAATGTATTATTAGAAATGACCTCTACAATTAATAATGTAATTCATGTTTTAGAACTAAGTAGTTTTCAACTTGAGCACATAGAGTCATTCTGTCCTGAAATTGCGGGATTACTCAATATAAGTGAAGATCATATGGATAGATATATTGATTTCAATAATTATTTAAACACAAAAATTAATATAGTAAAAAATATGACTGAATCTGGGAAAATAATTTATAATAAAGAAGATATCCATCTAAATAAATTATTTATCAATAATAATCTTGCCATTCCATTTTCTATGAATGATACAGAAAAAACTTATTTCTCATTAACCTCTAATAAAAAATCTATAAAATCAAAAGAAAAGAATAACTTTTCATTATACTTGAACGAAACAAAACTATATGGAAACCATAACATACAAAATATTTTAGCAGCTTCTACAATGGCTCATTGCCATGGGATTTCACATAATGCAATAAAAGAATCAATAATCAACTTCTCCCCAATACCTCATCGTTTAGAATGGGTCGGAAAAATAAATAATATAAATTATTTCAATGACTCAAAGGCAACCAATATTGCGGCAGCACAAGCTGCTATTTCTAGTTTTGATGAAAAAATTATTTTAATCCTTGGTGGACTAGATAAAGGAAAGACGGATTTTAGTCAATTAGATCCTATATTAAAAGAACATACTAAATTTATCATTACATATGGAAAAGATGGACAAACAATTAAAGAACAAATTCAATCAATTAATAATATAGTATACATTGAAAATTTTAAAGATGCAATTCTACAAGCATTAGAAGAATCAATGTCAGGTGATACCATCTTATTATCTCCAGCATGTGCAAGTTTTGATCAATTTTCAAATTATGAAGATCGAGGGAATTGTTTTAAAAAAATCATACATGATATGGAATTAGAATTATTATGAAAAAATATTACTCTGATGAGCAAATACTATTATCCATCACATTAGTATTATGTGGATTTGGACTAATTGCCATGTATAGTGCAAGCAGTATCTATGCGATGAATCATTTTGGTAATCATACATTTTTTCTATCACAACAAATAAAATGGTTAATTATTGGTCTACTACTAATGCTTATGATTTCTAAAATAGATTATCAATTTATAAAAAAATATGCCTATGAAATTTTATTTTTCTCATGGATAATTATGATTTTAGGATATTTCTACAAAGGTGACAATCCTGCTGCACGTTGGTTAATACTAGGCGGCAGAAGTTGGTTGACAACTTCTGACTTAGGCCGCTTAAGCATAATAATATTTACTGCATTTTTTATTGATAAAAATAAAAAATCAATACATGATTGGAAATTTATAATTACTAAATATATTCCTTTTTTAGGAGTAACATTATCGCTCATTCTATTTCAACCAGACACAAGTACCACAATTACCATTTCCATCATAATACTCTTAATGCTGTTTATTTCAATGATGAATATGAAATTTTTATTATATATCACATCTATAGGAATAATTGGATTGATTATTAAAATTATTAATACGCCACATGCTATAAATAGAATTATCAATTGGAATGACGCACAAAAAATTCAATCATTAAATGCTTTTGGTACAGGTGGAATTTTTGGAAGCGGATTGGGAGATAGCATAATTAAAAATGGTTACCTGCCTCAGTCTCATACAGATTTCATTCTTCCCATAATTGGTGAAGAATTAGGTTTTATAGGAGTTTTGTTAATTTTTTTATTATTTTATTTCTTTTATCAAAGAGGTTTAAAAATAATGAAAAAAGCTCCGGATCTTTTTAGCATGCTATTATGTTTAGGAATAATTCTATCAATAATAATCTACTTTTTAATTAATGCAGCATACTCAATAGGACTTGCTCCCACTACAGGACTTCCAATGCCATTTATAAGTTATGGAGGTTCTCATACAATTTTCAATTTAATATCAATTGGAATTTTAATTAACATATGTAACAAAGGTAATACAGGTGTAAATAAATCATACCGGGGACTTTCTTATGAGCTCTAAACTTCGCATGATAGTAGCTGGAGGTGGCACTGGTGGACATTTTTTTCCTGCCCAATCTATATATAGATCATTAATGGAAAAAGGAGTCTCCATTAAATATATGGGCTCTAAATATGGTATTGAAGCTAAATATAAAAAAAACAATGAAATTGATATGATTTTATTAAATATAAAAGGAATACAAAGACAATTGACAATAGATGGTTTATTGAAAAATTTTTTATTTCCTTTTAGATTTTGTCAATCATATTATAAATCAATTAAAGTAATAAAAAAATTCAAACCTCACTTGGTCATTGGTACGGGAGGCTATTCATCTGGTTTACCGCTAATTGCAGCAATTCAATCAGGAATAAAAACAATAATACAAGAACAAAATTCATACCCTGGCATTACAACAAGAAAATTAGCTTCAAAAGTAGATATGATTTGTATTGCATATGATGAATCAAAAAATAATTTAAATACAAGCAATATAACTCTTACAGGTAATCCCATTAGGAATGATCTTTACTTGATAAATAAAAACATAGCCAAATCTTCTTATGGTTTCAATGCAAACAAGCCAGTAATTGGAATTTTAGGTGGCAGTCAAGGCTCAACTCCATTTAATAATCATTTTAAACAAACAATTAATGATTATAGAAAAAACAATGCACAATTATTGTGGCAAACTGGAAAAAAAGATTATGATAATCTCAAATCATATGATGACAAAAAAAATATTAGAATAATTTCATTTATAGAAAATATGAATGAATTTTATTCAGCTGCAGATATAATCATATCACGTTCAGGAGCAATTGCATTATCAGAAATGACCTTTCTAGGTAAAGCAATGGTACTCATTCCTTTGCCTCACTCAGCTGGAAATCATCAATTTATAAATGCAAAATCCATTGAAAAAAATGGTTCTGCAATACTAATTCAACAATCTCAATTAAAATTAAACCACTTAGAGAAATCAATTTTTGACTTATTAAAAAATCCAAAAAAAATTAATCAAATGGAAAAAAAAGCAAAGGAACTTAGCTTTAAAGATTCAACAGAAAAAATAATAAATATCATAATGGAAATGGCCCAATAATGTTCGGCAAGACAAAAAAAATTCATTTTATTGGCATTGGTGGAATTGGCATGAGTGGAATGGCAGAATTATTAAATGAACTAGGTTTTAGCATAACAGGGTCAGATATGGAAAACTCTGATAGAATAAATCATTTAATCAATAAAGGCATACAAATTAAGATCGGTCATAATAAATCTAATGTGAATAACTGTGATGTAATTGTTTATTCCTCAGCAATAAAAAATGATAATGTTGAGATCAAAACGGGCATAGATAAGAAAATCCCTACCATAAGAAGAGCAGAAATGTTATCAGAATTACTTAAAATAAAAAATATTAGTATTGCAATTGCAGGAACACATGGAAAAACTACCACTTGCTCTATGCTAGGCTGTATCTTATCTGAATCAAATCTTGACCCCACATTAGTAATTGGTGGAATAGTAAATAAATTTAAAAGTAATACAATTTCTGGAAAAGGTGACATTATTGTTGTAGAAGCAGATGAATTTGATAGAACGTTTTTAACTTTAAAGCCTACTTTGAGTTTAATAACTAATTTAGATTTAGAACATTTAGATTGTTATGAAAACTTAACAGATCTAAAACAATCTTTTATTCAATTTGCCAATGCAATCCCATTCTATGGTAAAGTTGCAATTTGTATAGACCATGAAAATACGTATTCAATATTACCCAAAATTAAAAGGCCATTTATAACATTCGGTACGGATGAAAAAGCAGAAGTCAGAGCAACAAATTTAATTTTTAATAATAATCATAGTTCTTTTGATTTATTGGTAAATAATAAAATATTGGAAGAAATTAACATTCAAGTCCCCGGAAAACACAATATTACAAATGCGTTAGGAGCAATTAGTCTAGCGTTAGAATTAGAAATTCCAATTAATAAAATTAAAGCAGGGTTGTCAAGTTACAATGGTGTTCGAAGACGATTTGAAATAAAATTTGTTTTAAAAAATGACATAATGATAATTGATGATTATGCACACCATCCATCAGAAGTTAGTTCAACTTTAAATGCCGCAAAGAGTGGATGGAATAAACGGATTATTGCAATTTTTCAACCACATCTATTTACAAGAACAAGAGATTTTCATAAAGAATTTGCAAAGGCATTTTTAAACTCAGATATTTTAATTGTTACAGATATTTATCCTGCAAGAGAATTGCCAATACCAGGCGTAACAGCAGAATTAATCACTAAAGAAACTATTAAAATAGGACATAAAAATGTTGAGTATATTCCAAATAAAAAAGATGTTCCAAATAAATTATTAAAAATTGCTCAACCAAAAGATATAATAATGACGATGGGTGCTGGTGATATTTGGCGACAATGCGATAAAATATACGAGGTCCTTAATAATTGAATAAGATGCAAAAAAAATATTTAAATTCAACGCTTTCATCAAAAATCCTGTTTAATGAACTAATGTCTAAGCATAATACTTTTGGAATTGGTGGAGAAGTTAATTGCTTCATTTACCCAAAAAATAAAAACGAATTATCAAAACTCCTTAAATATATTCAAAAAGAAAAAATTCAATTATGCATAATAGGCTCCGGATCAAACATTTTAGTATGGGATGAAGGTTTCCATGGAATCATTATTTCTTTAAATAAAACTTTTAAAAAACTAAAAATTACTAATGAATTAAAAATAATTGCCGAATCAGGTGTTATGTTAGGTACAATGGTTAAAAATGCAATTCATAATAATATAATTGGATTAGAAAGCTTAATAGGAGTGCCTGGAACATTAGGTGGGGCTTTAATAATGAATGCTGGTGCCTATGGTAGTGAAATTTCCAATTATTTTCTAGAAGCCAAAACAATGACATTAAATGGCGAAATTAAAAAATATAAAAAAGAAAATATAACATTTTCATATAGACATTCTAATTTTCCAAAAAATGAAATTCTAATAGAAGCAACATTTCAATGTATAAAAGGAGATAAACAAAAAATTCAAGAAGATCGCATAAAAGCTTCACAAAATAGAAAATTAAATCAACCATTAAAATTTAGATCTGCTGGAAGTATATTTAAAAATCCTTCAAATAAATTGGCTGCAGGATATTTGATTGATCAAGCTGGTTTAAAAGGAAAAACCAAGGGAGGTGCATGCATATCTACCAAACATGCAAATTTCATAATAAATCTTGGTAATGCTACCGCAAAAGATGTTTTTTATTTAATTATTCTTGCTAAAAAAACCGTTGCAAAAAAATTTAATGTTAAATTAGAATTAGAAATAAAATTAATTGGCTTTCCTAAAACAATTTTAAGTAAAATCTATGATTAATAAATACTTCAATAAAATATTAACTTCAATTTTATTCATAGTAATTATTGTATTTTTTACAATGTTCATTAATATCTATGCCTCAAGCAATAACCTTTTTAATGATTATAAAATTAAAATAATTGGAAATACATATATAAAAAATAAAGAAATAAAAAATAAAATCCCTAAGGAATTAAGTTCTTCAATATTAAAAGTAAATATCAAAAATATTAAAAAAATATTAGAAGAAATAAATTACATTCATTCCATCCAGATAAGTCGTCTTTTGCCTGAATCATTAATAATCAACGTAATTGAAAGGTCGCCAATTATGTTATTAAATAAAGATGATGAATCTATTTTTATAGATAATTATGGCATTTTATTACCTGTTGATAAAACATCTATCACTACTTTTCCCGTACCCGTAATATCAATCAAAGATGATAATATATATATCCTTGAACATAAAGATAAAATTACTAATATCATGAATCACCTTTTAAATAATTACCCTTATTTTTATGAAAATTTAAGTGAAATCATTATAGATACTGATAGATGGAAATTTAGAAATGATAATAAAACAGAATTTTATACAAATAATGACAATGTAATTGAGCAATTAATTATTCTTAAAAAATTTGAAGAGGCTATCTACCCAAGCAAAAAATTTAATAATTATAGCTATATTGATTTGCGAATAAAAAATAAAATAATTGTAAAAGAAAAATACCGTAAGGGGTAATAATGGAAAATAAACAAATCATTACAGGTATTGATATAGGGACGACTAAAATAGCTGTTGTAATAGCAGAATGTATAGAAGATGAATATTGCGTATTAGGTTTTGGTGAGGCTCCATCAAATGGTTTAAAAAAAGGTATTGTTGTTGATATGGACCAAACAATAGAATCCCTAACTACCGCATTATCTGAAGCTGAAAAACAAGCAGATTTTGAAATAGAAGAAGCTTTTGTTGGTATAACAGGTGATCATATTAAAGGAATTAATTATTCAGGTGTAATTACTATTAGTAAAAATAGAAATCATCAACCACTAGGTCAAGAAATTACAGAAGATGATATTCAGAGAGTTTTAGATCATGCTCAATCCATCAATCTTGCTCCAGATAGACGCATTTTACATGTTCTTTCTCAAGATTATAAAGTTGATGATAGAAGTGGAATAAAAAATCCTTTAGGATTGGCAGGGCACAGATTAGAAGCAAAAGTACACTTAGTAACAAGCGCAATTAATGTCGAAAAAGATTTAAATACATGTCTAGAAAAAGTAGGCATAAAAGTAAGAGAATTTGTACTAGAGCCACTTGCTTCAGCACATTCAATTTTAGATGAAAATGAACAACAATTAGGAGTTATACTTGTTGATATAGGAGGTGGAACTACTGATGTAATTGTGTATCATGAGAAGGGAGTATTACATGCAGGTGCCATACCACTAGGTGGACACAACATCACATATGATATTGCATATGGTGTTCAAACCACTATGGAACAGGCAGAAAAATTAAAATGTCAATATGGATCAGCAAAGAGTGCCATGGCAGATCCTGAAGAAAATATTACTATAACTGGAACTGGTGGAAGAGAAAATAAAATAATTTCAAAAAAAAGGTTAGCAGAAATTATTGAACCTAGAATGGATGAAATATTAAAATTAGTAAAAAATGAAATTCGTAAAAGTGATTATTATGGAGAATATACATTTGGAATTGTTTTAACTGGAGGAGGTGCACAATTGGAACATATTTCAGATTTAGCTCAAGAAATCTTTAAACAGCCAATAAAAATTGGCAAACCTCAGTTGAAAGGAGGAGTTTCTGAACAAGTAAATACACCTCGATACTCTACATCAGTTGGTTTGATAAATTATGGAAAAAATAATTGGAATAATAAAAATTTTGATGAATTAAATAGTTTATCTTCATTTATTAAAAACTTACTGTCTAAAATTAGTAATTACTTTAAAAATTGGTACTAACAAAAAAAAAGGAGAAAACATGTTATTTGAACCTGTAGATCTAAAAGATCAAAAAGCAAGAATAATAGTAGTAGGAGTTGGTGGCGGTGGTGGAAATGCACTCAACCGTATGATTGAAGATGGTATGGCTGCAGTTGATTTCATTGCAGTAAATACAGATGCACAAGACCTTGAAAATAATAATTCTCAAATTAAACTCCAAATAGGCAAAGAGTTAACTAAGGGGCTAGGGGCTGGAGCAAATGCAGAAGTAGGGAAACAAGCTGTTGATGAAAATAAAGAAGTTATAACTACATCTTTAGAAAATGCTGATATGGTATTTATAACAGCAGGAATGGGTGGCGGTACTGGTACTGGGGCTGCTCCTGCAATTGCAAAAATTGCTAAAGAATTAGGTGCATTAACTGTTGGAATTGTTACAAAGCCCTTTGCATTTGAAGGTCCCAAAAGACATAAACGTGCACAATCAGGCATTCAAGAAATGAAAGCAAATTGTGACACATTACTTGCGATTCCAAATGAAACACTTCTAGAAATAACTGATGAAAATACAACAATCCCTGAATCTTTTAAATTAGCAGATTCTGTTTTACATCAAGCTACTAAAGGAATTTCAGACTTAATTAACATACCTGGATTAATAAATCTTGATTTTGCAGATGTTAAAACTGTTATGGAAAATATGGGAGATGCAATTATGGGGACAGGTATCGCTCATGGAGAAGAAAGAGCAATTCTTGCCGCACAACAAGCCATCAATTCTCCTCTCTTACAGGATGATAGCATTACCGGTGCACAAGGTTTGCTAGTCAATATAACAGGCCCAGAAAATATGACCATACACGAATTGAATGATGCATCAAGTATCATATATGAAGAGGCTGGTTCAGACGCAAATGTTATATTAGGTTGCGTATTAGATAAAACCTTTTCTGATGAAGTACGGGTTACTGTTATTGCAACTGGATTAAATGCAGAAACATGCGACGATGTTAGTAATTTCCCTCAAAAAATGATTGCAAATGAAAATAACACAAACTATAATCCTGTAATTGAGGATAATAGAATGCATGCATTCAAAAAAAATACTGTCGAAAATGAAAAAATAATGGAAACTAATGAAAATGAAGAAAATACAAATTCTGATTCTGTAATAACTTTTGGTGAAGAATTAGATGTTCCCGCTTTCATTAGAAATAGAAGAGAATAATTAGAAAAATCTCTTAAAAATCCTTTATTGATTTAATATTTATTATTGAATCAAATACTTGTTAGTATAAAAAACCCTCTTTATGAGGGTTTTTTATGATCAAATAAAATATGAAAAATAGTCTCACCATGCCGAGATTTTAATAAATAAATTTTACCTGAATGAATTTCTTCAATAATACGCGATGTTAAGCTTAAACCTAACCCCCATCCTCTTTTTTTAGTACTATATCCTGGATGAAAAATTTTATTCCAATCTTTTCTATTTATTCCTCTACCATTATCACATACTATAATTAAAACCTCTTTTTTATTATTATGTATAGTAACTGTAATCTTACCATTACCATCAATTAGTGCATCAACAGAATTTTTAAGAAGATTTTCAATTGCCCATGTCAATAAAATTTCATCACCATTTATTTTAATATTTTCATCTCCTTTTAATTCTAAAATAATATTAGAATTTTTTGGTAACCGTGCATTCATATAAGAAATTATATTAAAAATTAAATCTGAAATATTTGTCCGTTTCAACTGAGGAATTGAACCTATTTTAGAAAAACGTTCCGAAACATCTTTCAAGCGTATAATTTCCTCATCCATTGAGCTCAATATTGATAATTTATCAGTTTCACCTTCATGTAATAATTTTAACCAACCCATTAATGAGGAAATGGGAGTTCCTAATTGATGAGCCGTTTCTTTAGCCATTCCTACATAAATTAAATTTCTTTCACTTTGACCTATAATTTTAAATGCCCAAATAAATACAAAAATAAATAAAATTACACATCCAATTTCTATGTATGGCATCCATTGTAATTGATTTATTAATTTAGGATCTGAAAAATGAATTTCTCCCCATTTTACTTCATTCCAATATAAATCTAGAGGTTGAAAATTAGAGTCCATTTTATTTATGATTTCCCTAATCTCATCATTTAAATCAATTTTTCCATCTTCATAGTGAATATCTAAATTCATTACAGATGAAATTTCATCATTAGATGTAATAATAATAGGAAAATTTAATGATGGGAGCAATATGTCCATTACAAAACGAATATCTTCTTCATTATTACTATTGATTGCATCAGAATATGATTTTGCCAATAATTCTACTTGTTTATGTACTTCATTTCTTAAATTATTTATAAATAATTTATTAATTCCAAAAACTAATAAAACTATTATCATTCCAATTATTAAAACTGTCAGTTTAATTGTAAACGTTTTTTTTTCAGGATGCAAAAGGCCTCTTTTCTTTATATATTCCTAATATAATTAATATTATTATTAAAATTGTTGAAGTAATAGTTATAAGCTTTCCATAATAAATATCATTAGGAATAAACTCTAAAATGATTTCATGCTTTCCTGGTGGGACATATATCCCCCTTAAAAGATGATTGACGCAATGAATTTCCCAATCAGGATGACTAGTAATAATCCAACCTTCCGGATAAAAAATTTCACTCAATACTAATAATTGTTTTGAAGAAACATTTACATTCAATGATATTTTATCAGGTGACCAATATTTGACTTCTACTTCTGAATTAGAATTAAACAAAATTAATTCAGGCTCATTTTCAATAAATGACATTAATGCAGGATTAAACGATCTATTATTTAAAAAATCAATTTTATCACTTTCATTAGTAATTTGAACCAATTCCTCTGTAAAAAATACTCTAGGTAATGCCTTGTTAAATTCAAATATATGCGCTGTTACATATTTACCAGAAAATAATAATTTACCAGAAAAAACTAATTTAAAATCAGGATGCCTTAAATCATCTAAAGTAACAATATATTTTACATTTAACATTTGTAATACACCTAATGCACTCCAACCTACTTGATTTTTTATCATATTATAATTTGCAAGTTTTGCGGGGTGATATCCTGAAATACTTTCAATTCTAAATGCAGACCACCTATTTTCATTAGCTAAAGGGCCTAATGGTAATATTCTATATTTTGAAGTATCATTCTGTAAGAATTCAATAATTTCATCACTGTTTAAATAAGATGAATGAAAAGATTCGTTTGTCATAGTTGAAGATCTAAGACTATTTCTATCTGGTTCAATTATTGCACGATCTACTAAATAAATATCAATAAAAGAAATAAGACAAAAAATAGAAACCACAATATTTCGTTTAATGAAATCAATGTAACTAAAATAAAATAATATTAATGATATAACAATAATAATAATTGATTTGTAAAAATCAAAATTGACCAAATTATTTCTAATTTCATCCAATATTTCTTTTGGTAAATTAATTTGAGGATATCTAGGAAAATCTCCAATGCTTGGAAAAAGAAATACTTTTAATACAATAAGTAAAATAATTACAAAGATTGGTATGGAAAGAATTTTTTTAAAAAAATTAGTACTAAAATCTATTTTTTCATCAATTAATTTCATAATGATTTCTAAACCAAATACAGCCATTACTACCGTTGAAAATTGAGTAAGGACCAGAAACATGCTTGGTACTCTAAATTTATTAAATAAAGGGAAATAATTATAAAAAAACTCATAAAGGAAAAAATTCTTTCCAAATGATAATAACAATGAAAATATCATTGCTATTATAAAAAACCATTTTATTTTATTTTTAGAAAATAAAATTCCAATAATTGAAAAAATAATGACTAAAATACCCATATAATTAGGATAATCTGTAAAAGGCATATTACCCCAATATGTAGCACCTCCAAATCCATAAAATGACGGTATAAAGAATGTTGACATTTCACTTAATGAAAATGACCATGCAGTTGCATAATCTAATCCAGTTCCACCGCCCTCTCCAGCACCTCTAATTGAATATGGTGTATAATTCAATGCTGGAAGATAAATCCACATTGCCATACATAAACCAAGAAATAGCCCAAATGCTACGTATAAAATCCATTTATACTGTTTATCAATCATATGTCTATTATTATATAATAAAATTAGTACTAATAAACAAGCGGCCATCCAACTATAATATGCAATTTGTACATGAGCTCTTTGTAATTGAAAACCAACTATTGCTGCTAAAACTCCTATGGATTTCATATTCATGCTACTATGCACATTTAATATTCCCCAAATAAACCAGGGAAGCCATGACAATGTCATCAATTGGCTACCATGTCCATGTACTACCATTGTTATTGAATATGGCATTAAAACATATGCAATAACTCCAAAGAGGGAACTATATCGACTTAATCCCAACTTAGTACAAAGCAATAAAATACCTAAACCTGATATGACAAAATGAATCATATAATTCCAAAATTTTGGAAATCCAATAGATTGTAAAAAATTATTCAATAAATTTGGAAAATAATAATTTGAAATATTTTGAAATGAATGAACAGATGGTAAACCACTAAAAACCCATGGTAACCATAGTGGATATTTATTATGATCAGCCTGAGATGTTATAATACCTTGATTAATAGCTCTTGGAGAAAGTGAATCTACACCAGAAAATGTAAATTCACCAGTTAATGGCTTATTAAATAATAAACCCATTATCAAAATTATTAAAATAGATGTTATAAAATGAAATTTATATTTTTCAAAATAATACATTATTAATTATTTATTAATTTTAAATTATTTACTCTATTTAATAATGTATTTTTCAATTCTCTGTCATCATCATCTAGCCCTAATAAAAATAAAAATAAAAAATATGATGTAAATATTATAAATGCTCCAAATACTATAGTAATAATCGTATGGAATGGCATTAAATAGGGCTTTATAAGTAAAACAATAAATATTGTAAATAAACCAGATACAATAGGTTTAAATA
>JAYZCM010000073.1:0-16781 GCA_036338305.1 Fidelibacterota bacterium
GACGGCTTTTATTAATGATAATGAAACTCATGAACTTTATTCGCGAGTTGCACAGGGTAATTTAAAAAGAGAAATAAGATTTATGAATAATAAAGGCATTGCTGGTTGGGTTTTTACTCATAATGATGGCGCAATAGTACATGATGCGTATAAGGATGAAAGATTTAATAAATCTGTAGATATGAGAACTGGCTATAGGACAAAAAGTATTTTATGCGCTCCCTTAAAAACAATAGCGGGAGAAGTTATAGGGGTAACACAACTTTTAAATAAAGTAAATTCTAAATTCACAAAAAAGGATTTAGAAATGTTGGAATTAATTTCAAAACAAGCTGCTATAGCAATTCAAAGTCATATTTCTATGGAAATAAAAGATAAGGATAGGGAGAAAGAGATTCATTTTCAGGAATTAATTTCAGAGGTTTCATCAGAAATAGATCTTTCAAGATTTGTGAAAAAAATGTTTAAGGTGATCAATGATTTGTTAGATTGTGAACGTTCAACATTATTTATTAATGACGAAAAAACTAATGAATTGTATGTAGAGGTAGGTACCGGCTTAAGTAATAAAGAAATTAGATTCCCAAATCATATTGGTATAGCTGGCCATGTTTTTACTACCGGTAAGATTTATGATACTCCTCATCCGTATGCAGATCTTAAGTTTAATGCAAATGCAGATAAAAGCACTGGATTTTTCACAAGGAATATGATAGTTGTTCCATTGAAAAATAAAAAAGGAAAGATCTTTGGTGTATGTCAAGCCTTAAATAAAAGAGGTGGACATTTCACTGATTATGATATAACTAGATTAGTTACTTTTACATCACAAATTTGCATAGGTATAGAAAATGCAACATTGTTTGAAAACATTCAAGGCTTAATGAATTATAATGAAAATATGTTAAATAGTATGACAAATGGAGTAATAACTATTAATGAAACTGGACAAGTTGAAAAATGTAATCCTGCATGTTTAGAATTAATGAATGTAGAAAATGAAAATGAATTAATTGATTTGAAGATTCAAGATGTTTTAAAAAGAAAAAATAAATGGTTATCTGATAAATTAAAAAAAGTTGATAAAGGTGAATATATATCTGATGTTGAACTTGAATTTAATGGTGAAATAATATCAGTAAATTTAACTATAATGCCGCTTTCTGGTAAAGAAGGTGAATCATTAGGTGCTATACTTATGATAGAAGATGTTAGTAGTGAAAAAAGAATGAAATCTACTATGTCCCGCTACATGGATGCTGATTTAGCTGAAAAATTAATGGGTAGTGGAGAAGGTGCACTTGGAGGAAGTGAGAGCGAAGGCACAGTATTCTTTTCTGATATTCGAAGTTTTACTACACTTTCAGAAGAATTAGGAGTTAAAGGTACAGTTGAAATGTTAAATGAATATTTTAGCATAATGGTTGAATGTATTCAAAATGAAGGAGGAATGTTAGATAAATTTATTGGTGATGCTATCATGGCAGTTTTTGGTGCGCCTATTTCGCATGATGATGATCCCGATAGAGGAGTTAGAGCCGCAATACAAATGATGTTAGAATTGAAAAAATTAAATATAAAAAGAATGAATAATGGATTATTACCTATTGACCACGGGATGGGACTAAACACTGGTCAAATTGTATCTGGTAATATTGGTTCTGAAAAGAGGATGGATTATACAGTAATAGGTGATGCGGTAAATTTGGCCGCTAGAGTTGAGAGTTCTTGTAAAAAATATGGAGCACATATATTAATCAGTGAACCTACATTCAAATCGTTAAAGGCAACATATCGTACAAGACAAGTTGATAAATTAATTGTTAAAGGAAAAACCGTACCTGTTGGAATTTATGAGGTTCTAGATTACCATGATAAGGAAACATTTCCTAATATGATTGAAGTTTTAGAAATGTTTAATAATGGTATGGAATATTATAATGAAGGTAGATGGGATGATGCAATAAAGCAATTTTCAAAAGCTCAAAAAGGAAATCCGGAAGATAAATGTTCAAAAATGTATATTGAACGATGTAACATTTTAAAAAAGAAAAAAATTAAAGATTGGGATGGTGTTTGGGTTGCTAAATCTAAATAATATATTGGTAGGAGATTAAAAATGGATAATGTTCAGAAACATCTTGAAAAGGCAATAGAGAATAATGTAGAATTTTCAGATGCTCATTATGAATTGGGCTTAATATTAATGGAAAAAGGTGAAAATGAAACTGCAAAAAAACATTTTTTAAAAGTAATCAAAATTGATTCTAGCTATATGAGAGCATATTTCCAATTAGGCTTATTGTTTAAAAAGATGAATGATATGAAAAAATCTAAAGATTATTTTAGTAAAGCCATTGATTTAAATTCAGAATTTGCAGAATCATTTTATCATTATGGATTGTTATTGATTGAAATGGAAGATTATGAGGGTGCAAAAAGTAATTTTGAGAAAGTTACTGATATTGATCAAAATCATCACGATGCATATTTTTATTTGGCAAATTTAATGATTGACCCTGAAGATTATGAAAAAGCAAAAAAAAATTATTTAATTGCCATTGATATTAAAGATGATTTTGCAGAAGCTCATTTTGAACTTGGTAAACTTTTATCAAAGGGATTACAAAATGATGAAACTGGTACATTAGTTGAGAAGCCTGATTACGAAGCTTCTATTTTTCATTTAGAGAAAGCAATCAAAATAAAAAAAGATTTTGTAGAAGCTTTTTATTATTTAGGAAAAATATTAAGAGTTAAAAAAAAATATCAAGATTCGTTAAAATATTTTAAAGTCGCATTAAAAATAGATAGCAATTTTTCTAAGGCACATTTTGAAATTGCCATGTTGTATAAAGAAATGATTGATGTTGAAAAATAAACTTTTTAATGAAATGAAAGAACATTTATTAAAGGCTATAGAGATAGATCCTTCTTTTTCTAAAGCACATTATCAATTAGCACTTTTATATGATAAAGATGGCGATGATAAATATGCAGAAAATCATTTAAAAAAATCAATAAAATCAGATTTGGTCAAGATTAAAGAAAATGATCGATTGATAAATAATTATTTAGAAAAATTTCAATTTCAAAATGCAAAATTTTTACTTTATGAAAATCAAAATATAAAAATATTTTGTAGTCATTCATATTATTCACTTGCTTGTATTTATATAAAACAGATGAATAATTTAAAAGCAAAAAAAAAATTAATTGAAAGTATAAATTTATATTCAGGTTTTTCAAAATCACATCGTGATATTGGATATTTATTTTTTAAAGAGAATGAAATGGTTCTTGCAAAAAAACATTTAAATTTTTCTTTGGATTTACATTATGGTGATTTTAAAACGCATTATTATTTTGGTTTAATTTTAAAGCAAGAGGCTACTTATGAACAAGCTGAGATGCATTTTTTAACTTCTTTAGATATAAAACAAAATTTTTTATTATGTTTGATCGAGATGGCAAATATCAAATTATTAATGAATGATAATGACAAAGCGATGATGTTTTATAAAAAAGCTAAGCATCTTTCGAAGGATGTATATGATAGTAAGTTAGAAAAATTAATTAATAATAGTAGATAATATCTTAAAATGAAAATATTAGGAAGATATATTTTAAAAGAGCATTTATATCCATTTTTTTTGGCACTAATTGTATTGCTTTTTGTGATTTTAACAAATTTTTTACTTAGAAGTTTAGAGAAATTTCTTGGTAAAGGTTTAGAATTTTCCCTTATTATAGAATATGTTTTTCTTAATCTTGCTTGGATATTAGCTTTAGCAGTACCAATGGCTGTATTGATAGCTACATTGATGGCTTTTGGTAGGTTAGCATCTGATAATGAAATAGTTGCAATGCGCTCAGTATCAGTTAGTTATTTTAATCTATTATTACCTGTAATTGTTTTTGGCATATCCGTTACGATTATAATGATGTATTTCAATAATCAGATTCTTCCAGATATGAATCATAAAGCTCGTTTATTATCATCAGACATCAGTAAAAAACGTCCAGATTTAGATTTTGAAGTGGGATATTTTATAGAAACAATTCCTAATTATACATTTCTTTTGGGTGAAAGGGACGGAGAAACTTTTAAAGATATAACCATTTTTAAAAATATAAAAAATCAACAAAAACAAACAATCATTTCTGAATCTGGAACAATCTCAACAGTAAATGATGGAGTGTTTTTACATTTGTTAAATGGCGTGATTCATGAATATTTGGGTAATGAAAAAAATGAATATCGTGAAATTTATTTTGATAAACACATCGTAATGATTCCCATAGATAATATGTCTTTAAAAAGAAGAGATAGTAGTATAAGGGGTGATAGAGAAATGACTTATGATATGATGAAGGATAAAATTGCTGATTATGAAAAGAAAAAAAGTTTCACTCACGCTCGTATTGTAAATAGGCTTATTTCTGAAGGTAAAAAAATTGATTTTGATTTTAAAATAGATAGTACTGCATTGATGACACCTTTACAAGTAAAAAAAGTTATAAGTAATTATAAATTAGCTTTAGAAGATTCAATCATACAATCAATGGGTGTTTCAACATCTCGAATTAATAGAAGAATAAGCAAACTTGAAAAAGGTATTAAAAGTGATTTTGTTTTAATAAAATCTTATTCTAATTCTATCAATAAATATTTAGTTGAGTTGCATAAAAAATTTTCCATTCCATTTGCGAGTATTGTATTTATATTAATTGGAGCTCCACTTGGCATGATGGCAAGAAAGGGTGGCTTTGCTGTTAGTATGGCTTTTAGTCTCGGTTTTTTTATTATTTATTGGATTTTTCTGATCAGTGGAGAAGAATTTGCAGATAGAGGCTTTTTATCCCCTGCACTTTCTATGTGGTTACCTAATTTAGTATTAGGTCCATTAGGTTTATTTATGTGTTATTGGCACTCACAAGAACAAAAATTAAAAAAAATTAGATTGCCAAATCTATTTTATTTATATAAGAGGAATATAAGTTGATAAAATCATTTTTAGATAAAAAGCCTAAAATCGGGAAAAATGTTTATATTTCAGAAACTGCTATTGTAATAGGAAATGTTATTTTAGAAAATGATGTCAATATATGGTTTGGTTCTGTAGTTAGAGGGGATATGCATTATATAAAAATTGGTTCCAAAACTAATATCCAAGATAATAGTGTGATTCATGTAACTGCAGGTGTCTCTCCTACAAATATTGGTTCTGGAGTAACCATAGGGCATGGTGCAATTATTCATGGGTGCACTATAAATGATAATTGTATGATAGGCATGGGGGCAACCATATTAGATGATGCCATAATAGGAGAAGGGACATTGATTGGGGCAGGTTCTTTAGTTCCTCCTAATATGCAAATTCCTCCTAGATCATTAGTAGTTGGACTTCCAGGAAAAGTAATAAGGGACGTCACAGAAGAAGAATATAGAATGATAATTAATAGACCTCAAGAATATATTGACCTTGCATCCAAATATAATAAAATTGACTAAAGTAAATTCAATAATAAAGAAAAAAAAATCACAACAAACTCTTCTATCAGAAGAAATAAATTTTATGGTTGATGAATATACTTCTGAAAATATCATGGATGATATTATGTCCGATTGGATTAAGGCAATTTATGATAATGGAATGAATAAAGATGAAATTTTAAGTTATACAAAGGCCATGTTATTTTCTGGTATTACTCTTGATTTTTCATATCTAGATGGATATGTAATAGATAAACATAGTACTGGTGGAGTAGGAGATAAGGTCTCATTAATTCTAGGCCCTATTTTAGCAGCATGTGGTTACCATATCCCAATGATAGCTGGTAGGGGATTAGAATATACTGGTGGTACTATTGATAAACTTGAATCAATTCCAGGGTATAATGCATTTTTATCAATTGAAAATTTTAAGAAAAATGTAGAAAAAATTGGTATTTCAATAATGTCTCAAACTGATGATATTTGTCCTGCTGATAAAAAAATTTATGAATTACGAGATCGTACAAAAATGGTTGCTTCATTTCCATTGATTTGTGGAAGTATAATGAGCAAAAAAATTGCTGAAGGCATAGAAGGATTGATTTTAGATATTAAAGTTGGAAATGGAGCCTTCATGAAAGAAATTTCTGATGGAAAAAAATTAGGGACCCTTTTGAAAAGTGTGGGTGAATTATATGGAATAAAAGTATATCCATGTTATACAAATATGGATCAACCTTTAGGTGATTATGCAGGATTATGGTGTGAAGTTTTAGAGAGCATTGAATGTTTGAAAGGAAATGGCCCTGAAGATTTGATGAATGTGATTTATTATTTAATAGAAAAGGCATTTTATCTTTCAGGGATTAATTTTAATTTAGATGAAATTAAAGGAATTATAAACGATGGTTCAGCATTAAATAAATTTTTTGACATGGTTATTGCTCATGGTGGATTAATTAAAACATTTGAAGATTCTAAAATTAATGCGCCTCTTTATAAAGAGAAAATATTTTCTATTGATACTGGATTTATATCTTTTATGGATACGGAATTAATAGGGTTAGTTTTATCTGATCTTTGTGGTAGACACGGTAATAGTACGAATGCATTAGATCCTTCTGCAGGAATTAAATTTCATAAAAAAAATGGAAATTATGTAGATAAGGATGATTTGGTGATGGAATATTTCTGTTCTAATAAATCAAATTTTGATAACTGCAAATATAGATTACAAAAAAGTTTCCATGTTCAATCTGAACATGTTTTTAAAAAGGAATTGATATATAAATAAATTTTATAATTATTATAAAGATTAAAATGAAAAAAAATAAAATTAATTTAAAAGAAAAATACTCAAAATTCTCAAAACATTGGTCACCAAGAATAATTACTGAAATGAATGATTATCAGTTTAAGATTGCTAAAATAAAAGGAGAATTCATATGGCATGAACATAAAGATACAGATGAAACTTTTATAGTAATGGAAGGTGAGATGAATATGAAATTTAAGGATGGAAATGTAATTTTGACTGAAGGTGAGATGATCGTTGTTCCAAAAGGAGTTGAACATAAACCTTGTGCTAAAAATGAATGTAAAATATTAGTTATTGAGCCCCGAGGAGTTATAAACACTGGAGATAAAATTAATGCTTTAACAATAAATGAAGATGTTTGGATTTAATATTAAAATTATTTTATGGAATCATTAGATCTACATGGAGTGAGGCATGCTGATGCAGAAGAAATCATTGATGATTTCATTGGCAGACATTTTGACAAATTACCAATAGAAATTATTACAGGTAATTCTATTCAAATGCAAAATTTTTTAAAAGAAATTGTAAATTCATATAAATTAAAAATGGAACCTACTAGTTATGTCAATCTAGGTTCTTATGTTATATCCTATGGTGTTAATAATTAATGAATATTATTTTTATGCAGAATTTATTTTGATATATATAAATCTGTAATTGTTCCAGCTAATATTTCCGCAGCATTTCCAATGGTTTCTGTCAATGTAGGGTGTGGGTGAATAGATAAAGCAATATCTTCAATGGTTGCTCCCATTTCAATGGCTAGTACTATTTCACCAATTAAATCTCCAGCATTTGTTCCGACTATGCCTGCACTTATGATTTTATTAGTTTTTTTATCAAATAATAATTTTGTTTTTCCACTTGATTTATCTGTAGCAAGCGCTTTTCCACTTGCAATCCATGGGAATTCTCCTTTTTGATATTGAACTCCAGCTATTTTAAGTTCATTTTCAGTAGGGCCAGCCCAAGCAATTTCAGGGTCAGTAAATATTACTGCTGGAATGACTGTAGGTTTAAATTCTGAAGGTAAACCACATATGGATTCTGCTGCAACTTTACCTTCATGTGTAGCTTTATGAGCTAACATCGGGTTACCTATAACATCACCTATTGCATATATATGAGGAATATTAGTCTTTAGTTTATCATCAACAATGATGAAGCCTTTGTCATTTAATGCGATTTCTGTATTCTCTAATCCTATTTTTGAAGTATTTGGTTTTCTTCCTATTGAAATTAAGGCTGTATCAAAATTTTCTGTAAAATAATCATTTTTTTCATTTTCAAAGTGAACAATTAATCCATCATTTGAAGATTCTATTTTTATTACTTTTGTAGATAAATAAACTTTTTCAAAATCTTGATTTAATTTCTTTTCTAAAGGAAGGACTAAATCTTTATCTGCTCCTGGAAGTAAACTATTCATAAATTCAACTATTGTAATTTGGGAGCCTAATGCATTATATACTGAGCCCAGTTCTAAGCCGATATAGCCTCCTCCAATAATTAATAATTTATTCGGGATTTTATTTAAATTGAGTGCTTCTGTTGAATCGATTATTTCAGGGTGATTACTAGGAATATTTTTTATTGTCATTGGTTCAGAGCCTGTAGCGATTATGCAATTATCAAAAGTAATCGTTTTGTTTTCATTTTCCATTTCAATGATTAACTGGGAATTAGATGTAAAAGTTGCATTTCCATGGATTATATTAACATTTCTATTTTTTGCAAGTTGTAAAATGCCTTTATTTAAATTATGTATGATGCTATTTTTCCATGAGCGTACTTTATTTATATCTATTTTTGGAGGTGAAAATGTAATTCCCATATTATTTAGGGAACGTACATCATTTAAAGATTTTGCAATATGTAATAATGTTTTAGATGGTATGCAACCATGATTCAAACAAATTCCACCAAGCGCCTTATTTTTATCAATTAAAGTTACTTTTTTACCTAAGTCGGCAGCCCTGAAAGCAGCTGCATATCCTCCTGGTCCGGCACCAATTACGACAAGTTCTGAATGTAAATTTTCATTTAGCATTAAACTAGGTCATCTAGGTTCGTGATAATATCTCCAAATCTCTTAGTAAATTTTGCGGCATCTACTCCATCAATTACTCTATGATCATATGATAGAGAAAAAGGAAGCATAAGTCTTTTTTTTAATTTATTTTCAAAAAAAACAGGCTCAAATATTGATTTTGATATTCCCAATATTGCAACCTCAGGAGGGTTTATGATCGGAGTAAAATATGTTCCTCCTATTCCTCCTAAGCTAGAAATGGTAAAACATCCTCCTTCCATATCTGATGGGGATAATTTTTTATTTCTTGCATTTTTACTTGTCAATGTTAGTTCTTTTGATAGTTCTTTGATTGTTTTATTATTAACATTTTTTATAACAGGTACAACTAAACCTTTTTGTGTATTTACAGCGATTCCAATATTTATATATTCTTTTAAAATTAGTTGATCATTTGTTTCATCTAATGAACTATTGAAATGAGGCATTTCCATTAAGATTTTACATAATGCTTTCATGAAAAAAGGAATAAATGAAATTTTTATGCTTGGATCATTATTTATTTTTTTAAGTTTTTGTCTGAGGTTCTCTAATTCAGTTATGTCACATTTGTCAAATTGAGTTACGTGTGGTATTGATTGCCATGCATCTTGAAGCCTTTTTCCAGTTATTGTTTTTATTTTACTTAAAGATTGTTTATTGATCTTTCCCCATTTAGAAAAATCTAAATTATTTGTTGATAAGGTTGATTTTATTTCATCATTTTGAGTATTTAACTGATTCTTGACATAATTTAGAATGTCTTCTTGTGTTATCCGCCCTTTATTTCCAGTGCCAATTATTAATTCAAGGTTACATCCTAATTCTCTAGCTAATTTCCTTATGGATGGACTCGCTAATGCTGGTTTGCCTATATCTTGAGAGTTTGATAAAGGCTTATTTTCATTTATTGATTTTTCTGTAATTGATTTACTGTTTTCTGGTTGAGTGATTGTTGTTTTTTGTATTTCATCTGTTTGTACTTCTTCAGGCTTTGGTTCTGTAATGCTTGATAATTTAGAATCTAGTTTTATGATTATTTGATTTTTTGATATAATGTCACCTTTTTTTATAAGGATATCGCTAACAATACCACTTTGATTAGATGGAATTTCCATAGAAGCTTTTTCAGTTTCTAAGACTATAATGGGGTCATCATTATTTATTTTGTCACCAATCTTTACTAGAATTTCACTTACTTCAACTTCATTTATTCCTTCACCTAATTCTGGTAGCTTTATGTCAATCATCTTTTATACAATTATTTATATTTTTATTGGGTTTGGTTTTTCTGGATCAAGTTTATATTTCATTATAGATTGTTTTACTATTTTTTTTTCTATTAAACCTTCATTTTTTAGTGATTCAAGCGCAGTCATTGTAATATAATGACGATCTATTTCAAAAAATTCTCTAAGTTTTTCTCTGGTTTCGCTTCTTCCAAAGCCATCGGTTCCTAATGCTGTAAAAGAGCAGGGTATGTATGGAGCTATTTGTTCAGCTACTAATTTTACATAGTCTGATACTGCAATTATTGGTCCATTGGTGGATTGAAGACATACTTCTACATAGGGTATTCTTCTTTCTTCTTCAGGATGTAAAATGTTCCATCTATTTTTATCTTCAGCTTCTCTGTGTAGCTCACTATAGCTAGTGACACTCCATATGTCTGATTCAATATTCCAATCATTTTTTAATAGCTTGGCTGCTTCAATAACTTCATTTACCATAGAGCCACTTGCTAATAGTTGTACTTTTATGCAATCATTATCTATTGATTGAAGTTTATACATTCCTTTTATGATGCCATCTTCTATGTTATTTATTATTTTTGGATGTGCATAATTTTCATTTTCTAATGTTAGATAATAAAAAACATCTTTTTGTTCCATGTACATTTCTTTCATTCCATGGTGAATGATTATTGCTATTTCATAAGCAAATGCAGGATCATATGCTTTAACATTAGGTATTGCTGAAGCCATCAAATGACTATGTCCATCTTGATGCTGTAAGCCTTCTCCTGCCAGAGTAGTTCTTCCTGCTGTACCTCCAATCAAAAAGCCTTTTGTTCTCATGTCAGCTGCAGCCCATATGAAATCACCAACACGTTGAAATCCAAACATTGAATAATAAATAAAAAATGGAATCATATTAATCCCATGGTTACTGTAAGCAGTTCCAGCTGCAATGAATGAAGAAATTGCACCAGCTTCATTAATACCTTCTTCTAATATTTGTCCATCAGAAGCTTCTCTATAATAAAGAAATTGATCGGAATCAACAGGTTCATAGACTTGGCCTACATGTGAATAAATTCCAATTTGCCTAAATAAAGGGTCAATTCCAAAGGTACGTGCTTCATCTGGTATTATAGGTACGATGTGTTTTCCAATAGTATCATTTTTTGTTAATATGGTTAATAATCGAACAAATGCCATTGTAGTAGAAAAACTTCTATTATTAGAGCCTTCTAATAATTCATTAAATATTGAAAGGCTAGGTATTTTTAATGCTTCAGTTTTTTGTTTTCTTTGTGGCAAAAATCCACCTAGTTTTTTTCGGCAATTCATTAGATATTGAATCTCTTGACTTGTTTCATTTGGTTTGTAAAATGGTGTTTGTATGCAATTTTCATCAGATAGAGGAATGTCAAAGCGTGATCTGAATTGTAGTAATTCTTCTTCATTCAATTTTTTTTGTTGATGAGTAATATTGCGACCTTCACCAGCTTCTCCTAATCCATATCCTTTAATTGTTCGTGCAAGGATTACAGTGGGTTGTCCTTCATGTTTTACTGCTTCAGCATATGCTGCATATACTTTTGCGGGATCGTGTCCACCTATTCTAAGTTTGTTTATATCGTCATCAGTTAGATTTTCAACTAATTTTAATAGTTCAGGGTCCTTACCCCAGAAATGTTTTCTAATATAGTCACCTTCTTCAACAATATATTTCAAACTATCTCCATCAACGATTTCATTCATGCGTTTGATTAATTTTCCATCAAGGTCTTTTTCAAAAAGCGGATCCCAATCAGAGCCCCAAATGACTTTAATTACATTCCATCCTGCTCCTCTAAATGCTCCTTCTAATTCTTGAATTATTTTCCCATTTCCTCTTACAGGCCCATCAAGTCTTTGAAGATTACAATTTATTACAAAAATTAGATTATCTAATTTTTCTCTTGATGCTAGTGTTAATGCTCCCATTGATTCAGGTTCATCCATTTCGCCATCACCTAAAAAAGCCCAGACTTTTCTATTATTATCATTCATTAATCCACGATCATGTAAATAATGCATGAATCTTGCTTGATAGATTGCCATTATGGGGCCTATTCCCATTGAAACTGTCGGAAATTGCCAAAAATCAGGCATGAGCCAAGGGTGTGGATAAGAAGATAACCCACCTTCATTTGATATTTCTTGTCTAAAATTATTTAATTGTAATTCATTTAATCTTCCTTCTAAAAAAGCACGTGCATAAATACCTGGAGATGAGTGCCCTTGAAAAAAAACTAAATCTCCACCATGGTATTCAGATCCTCTTAAAAAATGGTTAAAAGCTACTTCATATAAGGTGGCAGCAGAAGAGAAGGAAGAAATATGTCCTCCAATTCCATGATGCTCTTGATTGGCTCTGACAACCATTGCCATTGCATTCCACCTTACAAGAGATTTGATTCTTCTTTCAATGTCTCGATCTCCGGGGTATGGTTTTTGTTGTGATGCTGGGATAGTATTTACATAATCTGTGTGAGCTGAATACGGTAGGCGAACACCATTTCTTCTAGAAAATTCTAGTAATTTTTCTATTATGTAGTGAGTTCGTTCAATGCCATCATTTTTTAAAATTGACTTTATTGAATCTATCCATTCTTGTGTTTCTTGAGGGTCAGTGTCTTGGTAGTGTATTGACATAAATAAAGTTTATCATATGTTTATCATATTAAAAAATTACAGTTTTCATGGATAGTAATCAATCTTCATTATTGATTATTTTATTTTTTGAAAATTATTTATTAATTCATGCCATCCTAGTTCTTTTTGTATTAATTTCATTTTTCTATATCCAGATCCATAAATTAAATTTGTATCAGTTTGCATTGAATTAAGGTGAATTTTTGAAAAGTATGTATTTTCATTTTCATAAATAAGTGCTCTTCCAAGATTACAGAATCCCTCAGTAATTTCAGATTTAAGATGAAAATTATTTTGCTCTAACCAGACATGGAGTAATTCATGAGCTAAAGTTGCTTCAAATTCAACTTTTGGAAGACCAAATAGTATAAAAATTTCAAATTTATTTGTCATGTTAGCATTATTGAATTTTGTATAACCTTTAAGATTTCCATGGCTATTTATTTTAGTGATTTTATTGAACTCTATAAGGTTGATTAATTTAATTGGAATTTTATTTGAAATATTTTTTATTCCAATTGCATGTAATTGCTTTAAGACTGATTCATATGACTTTTTAATGTTGATTTCATCTTCAACTACTGTAGCTTGGCAAAGAGTACATATGTGACGCCCATCCGAATATAAAAAACCACCTTGTGTAACCGCTTCTGATATTATTCTAGAGCATGAATTACAAAAAATCCCTTCTTTTTCATGGTATGTATGAAAAGGATTATTCCAAGCATCAATGGAAAAGGTAGTATATAATGGTTCTAAACAGATAGAGCATTTTTTCATTGTGTTTTGCGCGTAAGAAAATGATTGAAAATGCCAAAAGTACAAAGTAAATGTTAATATTTGAAAAAAAATACGCATTATTTAATGGAGAATTTACTTATTTATAAATAAGCATAAGGTATTAATTTATCATATACTTATAATTAGGAAAAATAATGAGAGTTGGGTTCTTAACTGCAGGTGGGATCGCTCCTTGCTTATCTGCTTCAATTGGTCATTTAATTAAGAATTATTCTAAAAATGATAAGTCCATTCAAATGATTGGTTATTTGCATGGTTATAAAGGGCTTCTATTAGGAAAATCAATGGAAATTTCGAAAGATATCATTGATTCATGTGAAATTCTTTATGATTTTGGAGGAACTCCCTTTGGAAATAGTAGGGTTAAACTTTCAAATATTGAGGATTGCATAAAGAATAAGTATATAAAAGAAGATGAAAATCCATTAGAAATTGCAGCTAGGCAACTTGTTAAAGATGAAATTGACATATTACATACCATTGGTGGAGATGATACTAATACTGCCGCTGGAGAGTTAGTGCAATATTTATCAGACAATGGTTATGAGTTGACTGTAGTTGGACTTCCCAAAACAATTGATAATGATGTATATCCGATTTCTCAAACTCTTGGCGCTTGGACAGCTGCAGAGCAAGGTGCAATATTCTTTGAAAATATAATAAATGAAAGTACTACTAGTTCTCGTCAACTTATAATTCATGAAATAATGGGTAGGAATTGTGGTTGGCTTACCGCAGCGACGGCGAAAGAGTATAGATCTAGATTATATGGCAAGCAGTTTTTGTCATCTTCTTTCATTCAAAAAGATTGTTGGGATATTGATGCAATTTATATACCTGAGATGACTATAGACATTGAATTAGAATCTAAGCGGTTGATGGATCGCATGAATGAAAAAGATTGTGTTAATATTTTTTTAAGTGAAGGCGCTGGCATTGAAAGCATAGTAAAGGAATTAGAAAATAGTGGTGTTGAAGTGCTAAGAGATGCATTTGGCCATGTTAGATTGGATGAAATAAATCCAGGTCAATGGTTTGCAAAACAATTTTCAAAGAAATTGTTTTCAGATAAAGTGTTAGTTCAGAAAAGTGGTTATTTTTCTCGATCTGCAAAAGCAAATAGAAAGGATTTGGATTTAATTTTTAGATCTGTTGATTTCGCTGTAAATTGTGCTTTAAATGGAGAGTCTGGCGTGGTTGGTTTAGATGAAAATAATAATGATGAATTAAGTTGTATAAAGTTTGAACGCATTAAAGGAGGAAAGCCTTTTGATGTAGGTTTGGAGTGGTTTCAATCTTTATTAAAAGAAATAAAACAATAATAATATGATTGGAGTTTTAATGGATCAAATTGAATTGAAAAAAAATGCAAATTTAATGGTTAAAAAAGGCAAGGGTATTTTGGCTGCAGATGAAAGTACTCCTACATGTTCAAAGCGTTTTGAGGCTCTTGGCATTGAGTCTACAGATAAAACTAGAAATGCTTACCGTGACATGCTTTTTACAACACCTGAAATGGAAAAATTTATTAGTGGTGTAATTTTGTTTGATGAAACTCTAAGGCAGTCTACGCTTTCTGATAAAACTTTATATCCTAAATATTTGCAAGGTAAAGGGGTACTGACAGGTATTAAAGTTGATTGTGGTGCAAAGGAATTAGCTCTACATAAAGGAGAAAAGGTTACTGAAGGTTTAGATGGATTAAGAGAAAGGTTAGTTGAATATTATGATTTAGGTGCAAGGTTTGCAAAATGGCGTGCTGTCATTACCATTGATAAAAATAATCCATCAGATGCATGCATTCAAGCAAATGCTCATGCATTAGCAAGATATGCTGCTTTATGTCAAGAAAATGGACTTGTTCCAATTGTAGAGCCAGAGGTATTAATGGATGGGTCTCATGACATTGAAACATGTCATGATGTTTCTGAGAGAACATTATCTTATGTGTTTAATGCACTTAGTGATCAGCATATATATTTAGATGGTATTGTTTTGAAGCCCAGTATGGTAGTATCTGGGAAAGAGTGTCAAAACCAGGCGTCCATTGATGAAGTTGCTGAACGTACTGTAGAATGTTTGAAGAAAACTGTTCCTTCAGAGGTGCCAGGTTGTGCATTTCTATCTGGTGGCCAAAGTAATGAGCATGCTAGTGCACATTTAAATATCATGAATAAAAAATATGCTAATACATTGCCTTGGAATTTAACATTCTCCTATGGAAGAGCATTGCAGGTCTCTGCATTGAATGCATGGAGTGGGAAAAATGAAAATATTCAAATTGCACAAGATGCTTTTTATAAACGTGCAAAATTAAATAGTCAAGCAACTATGGGTAACTATTCTGAAGAATTAATTTCTTTTGGATAAATTTTCACTTGATGGATTTGGCGAGCTGTTGCTTCTTGAATTATAATTTGACCTATAGACATGAATAAATGTTCTCCTTTATTAGGAATACGGCCTAATTCTGAAATTATATAACCTCCAATTGTTTCATATTCACCTTCAGGAATTATTTTATTAAATTTATTATTAAACTCTTTCCAATCCATTCTTGCATTTACTAGAATGGAGCCATCATTTAATTTTGATCCTTTTTCTGTATTTTCATCAAATTCATCTTCGAATTCTCCAAATAATTCTTCAAAAAGATCTTCTGCAGTTATTATTCCAGCACTACCACCATGCTCATCTAAAACTATGGCTAATGCATGATGCGCAGATTGGAATTCTAACATGAGGTCCATTGTTGGTTTTGAATATGGAACATGTAAAACTGGTTTTATTACATCAGTTATATTTTTTGGTGCATGAAAGAGATCATACAAATAAATGATTCCAATAATATTATCTAAATCATTTTCATAAACTGGTAGTTTAGAATGTCCAGAATCAATAAAAACATGTAGAACCTTCTCTAATGAGTCAGTATTGGAAACGGCTGATATCTCTGTTCTAGGTGTCATTGCTGCATATGCAGTGCTTTCTCTAAAATCAAATACATTAGATATCATTTCTTTTTGTTCTTGTTCCATCGCCTTAGGGTCATCAACTTGTTCATATGCATGTTGAATGTCATCACGTTTTTCTTCTAACTCTTGTTTTGAGCTCCTAATGTTTTCAGATATATTTATCCATCCAGTTTTTCTGATTATTAATATCATT